>DATBKB010000062.1:0-10873 GCA_036556145.1 Candidatus Limnocylindrales bacterium
AGGACTGCGTCCCGCCCTCCGTGTCGATGAACTCGACGCCGCTCGGGCCGTGGTGCGCGAGCACCCGGAGCCCCGACCAGAGCGGCTCGACGAGCGGGTCGTCGACGTGGCGCGCGGCCCGCCGCCCGAAGCCCTGGGGACGCCACTGCCGCACGTCGGTCGGGTCGTCGATCACGCGCGGGATCGTACGCTCGGCCTCGCCGCTGCGCTGGCGGGCGGCCGTATCATCGGGCGGTGACGAGCGGCGGGCGCCCAACCCCCGCGTCCCGGCAGCCAGGCGGACTGGCGGCGCTGGCGCGGGCGCTCGGCGGGTTGACGCCCTCGGGCCGGCCGATCGTCCCGATCTCGTGGGCCCTCTACGATTTCGCGAACACGATCTTCTCGTTCGCGGTCGTCTCGGGCGCGATCGGCCTGTGGCTCATCGCGGACAGCCGGTTCGGCGAGCGCGATGGCAACGTCGCGCTGAGCCTCGCGGTCGTCCTGAGCGTGGGGATCAACGCGATCGTCTCGCCGATCCTCGGCGCGCTGAGCGACCGCGAAGGCGGCCGGCGGATGCCGTTCCTGCTGTTCTTCACGCTGCTGTGCATCGTCCCGACGGCGCTCATCGGGCCCGCGGCGCCGCTCGTCGGCGTCGCGCTGTTCGTCGTCGCGAACTTCGCCTACCAGGCCGCGCTCATCTACTACGACGCCACGCTCAAGACCGTGAGCCGGCCGGAGACGCGCGGCCGACTGTCGGGGATCGGCGTCGCGATCGGCTACTGCGGCACGATCTTCGTCGGCCTGCTGCTCGTCATCCTCGACGTCTCGGTCGAGGGGCGATTTCTCGTCGCCGCGGCGCTCTACGGGCTGTTCGCGATCCCGATCTTCCTCTTCGTCCGCGAGCCCCGCGGCAGCGGCGAGCGGCTGACGCTCGGCGACATCGCCGGGTCGTGGTCGCAGCTCGCGACGACGATCCGCCACGTGCGCCAGGTCCCGGGCCTCGACCGCTTCCTCCTCGGCCGCTTCTTCTACTCGGACGCCGTGAACACGATCATCGTCGTCATGACGGTCGTCACGACCGCGGCGATGGGGATGACGCCCCAGCAGGCGCTCGGCGTGCTCCTCGGCCTGACGGTCGTCGCGGTCCTCGCCAGCTTCGGCTGGGGCCGGCTCGTCGACCGCCTGGGGCCGAAGCGGACGCTGCTCATCGTGCTGGGGTCGTGGGCCGTCGGGCTCGTGCTCGGCGCGGTGGCGCTCGGCATCGCCGGACCGGTCGGGCTCGCCATGTTCCTCGTCGCCGGTGGGATCCTCGGCAGCGGCCTCGGCGGCGTCCAGGTGGCGGACCGCGTCCTCATGATGCGGCTGTCACCACCCGAGCGGCTGGGCGAGTTCTTCGGCCTCTACGGTCTCGTCGGCAAGGGCTCGCAAGTCGTCGGCCAGCTGCTCTACGGCGCGACGATCTTCGCCTTCCTCGACGTTTTCGGCGTCGGCGCCTACCAGCTCGCGGTCGTCAGCCTGCTCGCGACGATGCTCATCGGGGTTTGGCTCATCAGGCCCGTCAGCGACCGCTGGGCGGGCTCCGGCGAGGTCGCGACGGTTGCGCCGCCGGAGCGGCTTGCGCCGATGAGCGCGCCCGTCGAGCCGCGCTAGCGCCCGAGCCGCCGCCCTCGTAGCCGTTCGGGTGGGCCCGCCGCCACGCCCACGCCGAGCCGATCATCTCCTCGAGCGACGGCCGCTGTGGCCGCCAGCCGAGCACCTCCGCGGCGCACACCGCGGATGCGACGAGCACCGGCGGATCGCCCGGCCGCCGCGGCCCGATCGTGTGCGGGACGGCCCGGCCGATGACCCGCTCCGCGGCCGCGAGCACCTGGCGGACGCTGAACCCGTCGCCGTTGCCGAGGTTGCAGACGAGCATCGCCCGCTCCGCGGTCGGCTCCGTGCGCGCATCGCCCGGCGCGGTCGCCTCGAGCGCGAGGATGTGGGCGTCGGCGAGGTCGGCGACGTGGATGTAGTCGCGGACCGGCGTCCCGTCCGGCGTCGGATAGTCGGTCCCGAAGAGCGTCACCGGCCGGCCGCCGTCCGCGGCGGCGAGGACGTTCGGGACGAGGTGCGTCTCGGGGGAGTGCACCTCGCCGTACGCGCCGCTGGCCCCGGCGACGTTGAAGTACCGCAGGCTCACGGCGCGGAATCCGTACGCCCGCGCGTACCACTCGAGCGCGCCCTCGAAGGCTCGCTTCGTCTCCCCGTAGGG
The DNA here is from genome assembly GCA_036556145.1 of Candidatus Limnocylindrales bacterium. GTDB lineage: Bacteria > Chloroflexota > Limnocylindria > Limnocylindrales > CSP1-4 > JACDAV01. The sequence continues at coordinate 2,231 of DATBKB010000062.1, forward strand.
GTTGATCGGACGGAGCGGGTCGTCCTCCTGGATCGGCGTTCGGGACGGGACACCGTAGACCGCCGCGGTCGAGCTGAACACGACCCGTCGCGTGTCGGTCGCACGGGCGGCCTCGAGCAGCGCGATGCCGCCGGCGACGTTGTCGCGGAAGTAGCGGGCCGGATCGCGCAGCGACTCGGGGACGAGCGACCGGGCGGCGCAGTGGAGGATCGCCTCGACGCGCTCCCCGCGCAGGAGCGCAGTCATCGTCTCGGCGTCACCGTACGAGCCGCGGACGAGCCGGACGCCGTCGCGGACGGCCGCTTCGTGGCCCGTGGAGAGGTCGTCGAGGACGAGCACCTCGTGGCCCGCAGCAGCCAGCGCCTCGACCGACACCGATCCGACGTAGCCGGCCCCGCCGGTGACGAGGACGCGCACGCGTCAGCTCCCGCGACCCAACCGGAACAGTCGCCGGAACCGGCCCTCGGCCGTCCCCTCCGGAAGGCCCTCCACCTCGTGGGCCGGGGTCTCGCCGCTCGCCGTCTCGTCCGGCCCTGACGCATCCGCCTCCGGCGTCGGCGCCGAGGCCGCCGCGTCGGCCGCGGCCGCATCCTCGGCCTCGTCGGCCGTACGAGCCGTCGGGAACGGCGACTCGAGCTCGCCCTGCGGCGGCTCGGGCAGGCGCTCGCCCTTGTGCTCCATGACCTCGGTGAGCCGCTCGACGAGGCGGCGGGCGGCCTCGTTGTCCTTGTCGATGTCGAGGGCGCGGATCGCGAACTGGTAGGCGGTCCGGCGGTCGTTGCGCTCGATCGCGACCCTCGCCAGCCCGACGACGGCGATCGCGTTGCGGCGGTCCGACTCGATCGCCTGCCAGTAGAGGCGCTCGGCCTGCTCGACCAGGCCGACGGCCATCGCGCGCTCGGCCTGGAGCAGCAGCTCGATCACGTCTCGTCCTCGACCAGCGTCCGCGCGACGAGGAGGAGCGTCGGCCGGTCGTTGAGCGCGGGATCGGCGACGACGCGCTCGAGGAGCTCGTCGAGGAGCCGCCCGATCGTCGGTCCGGGCGCGAGGCCGAGGTCCGCGATGAGGTCGTCGCCGTCGACGGCGAGGTCGCCACGATCGATGGCGACGTCGGCCGCGAGCTGCTCGGTGACGCGGCGGCGCAGCTCAGCCAGCCCGGCGGCCTCGGGCGCGAGCCCGCTCCCGACGTTGTCGGCCTCGCGGAGGTCGAACAGCTCATCGAGCGCGGGGCGGCCGACCTTGCCGATGAACCGCCGGACCGCCGCGTCGCTCCAGCCGTCGTCGTACGTGAACATGTGCTGGCGAACGAGCCCGACGACGCGATCCGTGACCGCCTTCGGGTACCGCAGCCGGTCGAGGAACGCGCGGGCCATCTCCGCGCCGACGCGATCGTGGCCGTAGAAGTGGCCGTCGGCCGCGGTCGCGGGCTTGCCGAGATCGTGGAGCAAAGCAGCGAGCCGGACGACGGGCCGGTCCGCCTGGATGGCGTCGACGGTGCGCATCGTGTGCGCCCACAGGTCCTCGCCGGCGACCTTGTTCTGGGCGACGCCACGCTGCGCGGCGAGCTCTGGCGCGACGCATTCGAGGACGCCGCTGTTCTCGAGGAGTCGCAGCCCGTCGGATGGCCGCGGCAGCGCGAGAATCCGGTCGAGCTCGGCGGCGACCCGCTCGGCCGAGAGGTGCTGGACGAGCGCGGCCCGGTCGACGATCGCCGACCACGTGGCGGGTTCGATCTCGAAGCCGAGGGCGGCCGCGAGCCGGATCGCGCGCAGGATCCGCAGCGCGTCCTCGTCGAAGCGGCGCGCCGGGTCGCCGACGGCGCGAATCGCCCGTCGCTGCAGGTCGTCGCGGCCGCCGTGCGGGTCGACGAGCCGGGGCTCGGCCGGTCCCTCCCGGCTCGGAGCGGGGGCGCCCCACGCCATCGCGTTGACCGTGAAGTCCCGCCGGCCGAGGTCGACCTCGACCGAATCCCCGAACTCGACCCGGTGGGGGCGACGGAAGTCGGCGTAATCGTGGTCGGACCGGAACGTCGTGATCTCGTACGTCTCCCCGTCACGCCGGACGGCGACCGTCCCGAACCGGTTCTCATACACGGCGTCGCGGAGGATCTCGAGCATCCGCTCCGGGCGCGCGTCGGTCGCGAGATCCCAGTCGGCCGGTGTGCGGCCCAGGAACGCGTCGCGCAGCGAGCCGCCGACGACCCAGGCCGCGTGGCCGGCCGACCAGAGCTCGTCGAGGAGGCCGCGCACCGCGCCCGGGATGGCGGGCGCGGCAGCGCCGGTCGTGCCCGCGCCGCCGGCCGGCTCGGGGCGTCGGTCCATCGGCCGCGCCGACGTCAGCTGCGGCCGAGGAACAGGTAGCTTCGCCAGGCCTCGTTGCGCATGTCGGCGAGGTACGGCGTGAAGAGGGAATACACGTCGCTGCGCGGCTCGAACGGAGGCCGGACGAGCCGGAATCGGACCTCGTCGAGGGTCTTGCCGCCCTTGCGGTGATTGCACTGCTTGCACGCCGTGACCAGGTTCTCCCAGGTATGCCCGCCGCCGCGATGCCGCGGCACGACATGATCGAGGGTCATGTCGTGGGTCTGCCGGCCACAGTACTGGCACGTGTGGCGGTCGCGAGCGAACACTTCGCGCCGGGTCAGCTTGACCCGCGGGCGCGGTCGCTTGACGTGGTGCTGGAGGCGGATGACCGAGGGCGCGCGGAACTCCGTCCGCGGCGTCCGGATCACCTGGTGGTCGTACTCGATCACTTCGGCCTTCTCGCCGAAGACGAGGCGGAAGGCGCGGGGCAGGTTGCAGACGTTCAGCGGCTCGTAATTCTGATTCAGCACGAGCACAACGCCGTCCATGGTGCGCGGATGGTATCAGCAGTCCGGCGCGGATGAGACCCGGCCTCCCGTTCAGGTCGTGCGGGACGGACGGGGGGTGGGCGAGCCTGTCGCAGACCCGGTCGTCGGGTCCCAGCCGCCGGCCTGGCCGACCTTCGAGGCCAGCGGCCGGCCGAGGGCGCCGGCGACGAACCGGGCTGCGTCGAGGACGCCGTCGAGCCTGACGCCGTGCTCGAATCCGAGCCCGTCGAGGAGGTACACGAGGTCCTCGGTGGCGAGGTTGCCGGCGGCTCCGGGTGCGTACGGGCAGCCGCCGGTTCCGCCGGTCGAGGCGTCGAAGCAGCGGACGCCGGCGTCGAGTCCGGCGACGACGTTCGCGAGGGCCGTCCCTCGGGTGTCGTGGAAGTGGAACGCCGTCCGGCCGACCGCGATGCCGCGCCCGAGGGCGATCCCGGCGAGCTCCTCGACCTGGCTCGGAACGGCGACGCCGATCGTGTCGCCGAAGCAGATCTCGTCGACACCGATCTCGAGGAGCCTCAGCGCGACGTCGACGGCGGCCGACGGGGCGACCCGTCCGGTGTACGGGCAGCCGAAGGCGGTCGAGACGTACCCGCGCCGCCACCAGCCGAGCTCCGCTGCCCGGGCGAGGACCAGCGCGAAAGTCGCCAGCGACTCGTCGATCGTCTGGCCGATGTTGCGGGTCGTGAACGCGTCGGTCGCCGCGGTGAAGACCGCGATGGCATCGGCCCCGGCGGCCTCCGCCCGCTCGAGGCCGCGGATGTTCGGCACGAGCACGGGATAGCGCACGCCCTCGGCCCTGGGTAGGCCGCTGAGGAGCTCATCCGCGTCCGCCAGCTGCGGGATCGCCTTTGGCGAGACGAAGCTCGTCGCCTCGATCTCGCGGAGCCCCGCCGCGGCAAGGAGCTCGATGTACCGGAGCTTCGTCGCGGTGGGGATCGCGGCCGCCTCGTTCTGCAGCCCGTCGCGCGGCCCGACCTCGTAGATGCGAACCCGGTCGAGGCTCGTCACATCCTCGGCGGATCCATCGCCCGCTCGAGGCGGGCGATCTCGACCTCGATTCGGGCGAGCTCCTCGAGCGCGCCGCGGTAGGCGTCGCTCCCGAGCTTGGCGGCGTCGCGCTTCCGTCGCGCATCCCGCCAGCGGGCCATGAGTCCTTCGCGCGATCCTCCGGGGGTCGGCGCGGCCGGCGTCCGTTCAGCCATGCTGCCAGCCTACCCGCTCAGGGCTCGATCGTGGCGAGGACCTGGTTCCGCGTCACCTGGTCCGCGCGGCTCACCGCGATGCCGGACACGCGACCCGGGCCGGGAGCCGGCACGACGTGCTCCATCTTCATTGCCTCGAGCGTGACGATCGGATCCCCGGCCTCGACGCTGTCGCCGACCTGCCGGTGGATCGCGAGGACGGCGCCGGGCATCGGCGCCAGCAGGTCGACCGGGCCCCCGCCGTGGGCATGCGCCTGCGCGGCGCGGGCGGCGCGATCGACGTCCGGCGGCGGGGCGAGCCGGAAGGCGACGCTTCGACCGCCGACGTCGAGGTGAACGGTGTCCCCGACGACCACCGAGTCCGGCGCGTCGCCGGTCGCGCCGGTCGCGCCGGTCGCGTCGCCGAGCGACACCGATCGCTCCGCGTCGTCCGTGGCGATGCGGACGACCGGTCGAGCGTTGAGACGCCAGCCGCCGGTCCACGGATCGGTCGTCGTCGCCGCGAGCCGCCTCGCCGCGGCTTGCCAGGCGCGGTCCGGGACGGCGGCGCGCCGCGTCCAATCGTCCGGCGGCCAGATCCGCTCGAGCGTGTCAACGCGGGCCTGCCCGTCGCGGACGGCGGGCTCGCGGACGAGCCAGCGCAGGAACCGCAGGTTCGTCGTGAGCCCAAGAACCAGGGTGTCGTCGAGCGCAGCCGCCAGCCGGTCGAGCGCGGCCGTCCGGTCGGTCCCATGGGCGACGATCTTCGCCAGCATCGGATCGAAGCGGCCGCCCACGACCGTCCCCACGTCGATCCCGGCGTCCACGCGGACGCCCTCCCCGGACGGCCATCGCAGCGCCTCGACCCGACCGGTCGCCGGGAGGAAGCCGGCCTCGGCGTCCTCGGCGTAGAGGCGGACCTCGACCGCATGACCGGCGCGGGTGACGTCCTGTTGCCGGAAGCCGAGCGGCTCACCGTCCGCGATCCGGAGCTGGTCGGCGACGAGGTCGCGGCCGGTCACCATCTCCGTCACGGGATGCTCGACCTGGAGCCGGGTGTTCATCTCGAGGAAGTGGAAGCGGCCGCGCTCGTCGAGGAGGAACTCGCACGTGCCGGCCGACTCGTAGCCGACGGCGCGGGCGAGCTCGAGTGCGGCCGCGCCCATCCGAGCCCGCGTCGCGTCGTCGACGGCCGGGGATGGCGCCTCCTCGAGGATCTTCTGGTGGCGTCGCTGGATCGAGCAGTCACGTTCGCCGAGATGGACGCCGGCACCGTGCCGGTCGAAGAGCACCTGGATCTCGACGTGCCGCGGCCCTTCGAGCAGCCGCTCGAGGACGAGACGGTCGTCGCCGAACGCGGCCTTCGCCTCGCGACGCGCCGAGGCAATCGCATCGTCCAGACCCGCGGAGTCGCGAACGGTTCGCATGCCCTTGCCGCCGCCACCCGCGGCCGGCTTGACGAGCAGCGGGTAGCCGATGCGGGCCGCCGCCGCGGTCAGGGCGGCGTCCGACTGGTCCGGCTCGTCGTAGCCGGGCACGATCGGTACGCCGAGCGATGCGGCCAGCCTGCGGGCCGCGGCCTTGTCGCCCATCGCCCTGATGGCGTCGGCCGGTGGGCCGACCCAGCGGATCCCGGCGGCTTCGACGGCCGCGGCGAAGTCGGCGTTCTCCGCAAGGAAGCCGAAGCCGGGGTGGACGGCGTCCGCCCCCGCGCCCCGCGCCGCGGCGACGACCGCCTCGGCATCCAGGAGGTCGAGCGCCCCCGGGCCCTCGGTCGGCGGGACGACCGCGCGGATCCCCAGGCGGTCGGCCGTGCGCCGGATCCGGGCCGCGATCTCGCCGCGGTTGGCGACGAAGACCGTCCGGATGGGGCTCGTCCCCGCCTCGGCCCGGTCGGCGCTCGTGGTTGTGCGATTGAACGCGACTAACGCGTCAATCGCGACACGCCACCGACCGCCTACGCGTCTGGCCGGCAGCCGACCCGTCGCGATCCAGCGCTGGACGGAGCGAGTCGTCGCCCCGATCCGCTTCGCAGCCTCGCTCGGAAGCAGCTCCTCAGGCATGGTGGCGCGATTGTCGCATTTAGGCCGGCGTCTCAGGGCGCGCCGCCGTCACGTCTCCTCGTCGGGAGCCCAGGCGGGGGGACGCTTCTCGTTGAAGGCTCGGAAGCCTTCCTGCGCCTCCTCGCTCGTCCGCTGCCGGGCGATGACGCGCGCCGTGTGCCACTTGGCCGACCCGTGGCCGAGGCCGCGAACCTCGCGGACGATCGCCTTGGCCGCGCGCGCCGCCGTCGGCCCGGCCGCGAGGAGGTCGGCGATCGCCCCGTCGACCGCCGAGTCGAGCGCCGTGTCCCCCTCGACGACCTCGTGGACGAGGCCGATCCGCTGCGCCCGCACGGCATCGAACCGCCGCCCGCCGGGGAACAGCGCCCGGGCGTGGGTCTCGCCGATCTTCGCGATGACGAACGGCGCGATGACCGCCGGCAGGATCCCGAGCCGCGTCTCGGTGAAGCCGAAGCGCGTGCCCGACTCCGCGACGACCACGTCGCTCACGGCACAGAGCCCCATTCCGCCACCGAGGGCCGCGCCGTGCACCCGGGCCACGATCGGCGCCGGGCACGTGTCGATCGTCTCGAACATGTCGGCCATCGCCATCGCGTCCTGCTCGTTGCCCTCGACCTCGAGCGCCATCGCCGCGCGCATCCACGACACGTCGGCGCCGGCACAGAACGACGGCCCGTCGCCGGCGAGGACGATCGCCCGCAGCTCGGTCGAGGGCTCCCGGGCGAGCGACGCGAAGGTCGAGCGCAGCTCGGCGATGAGCGACGCGTCGAACGCGTTGTGGACGTCCGGCCGCGCGAGAAAGACGCGAGCGACCGTGCCTGCCGGCCCGGTCCGATCGAGCCGCAGCGCGTCGCTCACCGGCCCGCCGCGATCAGTCGGCTCGCCGGGACGTGTCGGCGCTCGGGGGCTCGGGGTTCGCGGCGTCCTCGCGGGCTTGGGCGGCCTCGGCCGCCGCCTCGCGCTGCTGGCCGATCGCGACGAGCACGGCGCCGATGACCGCCACGACGATGCCGGCAACCGGCTGGTAGGGCTCGAGCGGGGACAGCAGGATGAACTGCATGTCGATCAGCGGGAGCAGGAGCGATCCGGCACCGAGGATGAACATCAGCGATCCGAGACTGCGCATCGTCCGTCCTCCGCTCGAGCCCGCTGGCCGCAGATGAGTCTACCGATCGGGCCGACCGGAATCAGGTCGGTCGGAGCCGTCGGGGTCGGAGGCCCGAGGCCTCCATCTCGGCCCGGACGAGGCGTTCGTACCGACCGCTCGCGAGATCGCCGAGCGGGTCGTCGGAGTGGTGGAGCAGCTCCTCGTAGGAGAGGTTGCTGACGGCGCGCGCGGCGAGGATCCGGGCGATCGCCTCGTCGGACACCTTCGGCCGCGTGCGGATCGCCGCATGCGCGGCCCGCAGCCGGCGCAGCCGCGCGATGCGCCAGGGGAGGTAGCGCGTCAGCCACGGGACGAGCGCGACGGCGACGACGAGGAGGCCGAGCAGCGCGGCGATGACGAGGAGCAGCTGCTCGAGCTCCGAGCCGACGAACCGGAACGGCTCGCCGGCGCTGGCGAAGGCGTTGACGGCGATATCCGCGGCGCCCTCGCCGATGAGCGGCGCGCCCCGGACCGCGTCGCCCAGCTGGACGCCGGCGTCGGCGATGTTCCGGCCGCCGGTCTGCAGAATGCGGCCCGCCTCGGCGAACTGGGCGAGGAACGTGTAGAGGTTCCACGCGAGCAGCGACCAGAAGCCGACCCAGATGACCGTCAGGAGGTCGGCCGTCAGCTCGCGGATCTGCTGGCTCGGAACCTCGCTCCAGAGCTTGAACATCGTTCCTCCTCGAAGACCGAACGGTCAGCGCACGACGATATGGCGAACCTCGAGGACCGCGCCCGGACTGGTCTCTACCACGTCGAAGACGAGGAAGACCTCGACCGGCTCGACGCCGTCGCACGGATCACGGTAGAGGCTTCCGACGGGATGCCGCCCCCGCTCGGTAGGCCGTACGTCAACAGCGATTCCGTTGTCGATCGAGAAGGTCGTCGGTTGGTCGTTCAACCGTGCGCCGCGGCGCTCCGACAGGTACCCGTCCGGCAGGCCCCCCTCGCCGACCCGGACCTCATCGCGACCCACGTGATCGAGCGGGACATCGAGGGCTTCGACCTCGAGCGGGCGTGCAGCGTCTCACATCCGGAATACCCCGAACCTCGTTTCCGGGATCGGCGCGTGGAGCGCGGCCTCGATCCCGAGCGAGAGTACGCGCCGTGTGTCGAGCGGATCGATCACTCCGTCGTCCCACAGCCGGGCCGTCGCGAAGTACGGCGACCCCTCGCGCTCGTACGTCTCGAGGATCGGGGCTTCGAACGCGTCGCGCGCCGCGTCGTCGCCGAAGTCGCCACGGACCGTCGAGAGGACGCGCGCCGCCTGCGGGCCACCCATCACGGAGATGCGCGCATTCGGCCAGGACCACAGGAACCGCGGTTGATAGGCCCGCCCGGCCATCGCGTAGTTCCCTGCACCGAACGAGCCGCCGATGAGGATCGTGAACTTCGGCACCT
>DATBKB010000063.1:0-29971 GCA_036556145.1 Candidatus Limnocylindrales bacterium
CGATCGAGCGACGACGGGCCCCGGCGGGATCGGCTTCGAGCGGACGGCGACCTCGTCGAGCGACGCCTTGCCGCAGATCCCACACGACGCCGTCGCGACGAAGTGGCGCTCGGCGACGACCGACGCATCGAAGGCCCGCCGAAGCCGCACGACGACCGTGTCGTCCGGCCGGTTGAGCGCACCCGGATCGCCGAACTCGACGCCCGCGACCTCCGCGCCGCCGGCGATCAGGCCCTCGGTCAGCAGGAAGCCGACCGCGAGCTCGTTCTCGTGGCCCGGCGTCCGCATCGTGACGGCGACCGCCACCGGATCCTGGCCCGGGCCGGCCGCCCGGATCTCCATCGGCTCCTCGCCGACGACCGTGTCGGCGCGAATCTCGAGCTCGGTCCCGCGGACGGCTACGACCCGCGTCGACGAGACGTGCCGGACGGGCAGCTCGAGGTCGGGCTCGGTCATCGTTCGACCTCCGCGATCTTCTGGCCGGCTCGGTCGTAGGCCTCGACGACGAAGTCCATCTCGTCGGTCGGCCACCACGCGGTGTACCAGCCGAGACCGACCGACGCCTGGATGACGGTCCCCGAGGCGAACACGAAGCGGACGCTATTGACGGCCCCACCGAAGCGGCCGGACGCGTTCGAGGCGAGGCCCTCCCCGCCGAGCATGCCGCCACCCGACTCGATCGTCAGGCCGTCCGGCGGCAACAGGAGGTTGTCGCCGGCGCTCCTCCGCGTCCAGCCGCCCGCCTGCTCGAGCCCACCCTCCGCCGTCATCCGCAGCTCGCAGCGGGTGAACGCCGCCCCCGCCCCGCCGAAGATCACGGTGATCCGGCCCGTGCCCCGCGCATCGATCACCGCAAGCTGTTCGAGCGGCAGGCCGTTCACCAGCGCGGCGCGCGAGTCCTTGCAGGCCGCCTCGGCCGCTTCCTGTGCGGCTGGGCTCAAGGCCAGCGGCTCGGAGCGCCACGGCCCGCGGACCTGGGCGACAGTCGCATAGGGATCCGCGGCCGGGCCGCAGCCACCCACGAGCAACGCGCCTGCGAGGAGGCCGAGCAGCGGCGAACGGGGCCCACGCATGCCGAAACGATGCATCATCCGCCGATGAACCGGGAACCCGTCCTCAGCCCCGAGGAGCGCGCTTTCGTTGCCTCGGCGCGCCGGGCGACGCTCGCGACGACCGATCCCCACGGCATGCCCCGCCTCGTGCCGGTGTGCTTCGTCCTCGGTGAGGCGGACGATCGCCTGGGGCGCCCGCTCCTCTACACCCCGATCGACGAGAAGCCGAAGGCCTCGGCCGACCCGAAGCGCCTCGCCCGGGTCCGGGATCTCCTCGTCCTGCCCGAGGCCGTCCTCCTCGCCGACCGCTGGGACGAGAACTGGACACGTCTTGGCTGGGTCCGGCTCTATGGTCGGGGCGAGATCCTCGAGCCGCAGCCGCACGAGCGCGAAGAGCACGCGAGGGCGGTCGAGACGCTCCGAGCGAAATACGCGCAGTACCGGGAGCAGCGAATCGAGGATCGGCCGATCATCCGGATCACCATCACCGAGGCCCGCTCCTGGGGCCATCTCGCGGAGGACTGACGCATGGCCAGCGCACCGATCATCCTCGTTCCCGGCTTCTGGCTTGGCGCGTGGGCGTGGGACGAGGTCGCCGCCGAGCTGCGAGCGGACGGCCACGACGTCACGGCCCTCACGCTGCCCGGTCTCGAGTCGGCCGACGCCGATCGCTCGTCGATCACGCTCTCCGATCACGTCGACGCGATCGTCAGGGCCATCGAAACGAAGCAGGATCCGGTCGTCCTCGTCGTCCACAGCGCGTCGGGCTTCTCGGGCTATGCCGCGAGCGACCGCGTCCCCGACCGGATCGCGGCGATGGTCTACGTCGACACCGCACCCGGCAAGGGCGCCCTCGATCCCGACTTCAAGGACGCCGAGAAGCCGATGGTCTGGGCCGACATCGAGGCCGAGGAGAACCTCGACGGCCTGAGCGAGGAGCAGAAGGAGACGTTCCGACGGCGGGCGGTGCCGGTCCCCGGCGGGGTCCTGCGCGAGTCGATCGAACTGACGAACGATGCCCGCCGCGACGTTCCCTCGACGCTCATCGCGACCGGCTACACGTCCGACGACTACAAGAAGTACGCGAAGGAGCACCCGGAATGGGCGTTCCTCGCCGGAATCCCGGAGCTCCGCAACGCCACCTGGGTCGACATCCGGACGAGCCACTGGCCGATGTGGTCGCGGCCGAAGGAGCTGGCCCGGATCATCGGCGACGTGGCGAAGGCGCACGCACCGAAGGCTGCCGCTGGCCGGCGCGGTTAGCCGGCGCGGTTACCGGCGCGGCTGAGGAAGACCGCCGCGGCCATCGGCCGCATGCAGTGCGTCGAGCTCATCGCCTGGAGATAACCGCCGGCGTTGAGCAGCGCGACGATGTCGCCTTCGGCGACCTCCGGCATCGGGTAGTCCTCGGCGAAGAGGTCGCCGGCCTCGTTGATGTGGCCGGCGATCGTGACCCGCTGCGTCCGCGGCGCGGCCGCGTCGCGGCACAGGACGATCTCCTGGGCGAACTTGTAGATGAAGTAGGCGCAGTTGACGTTCCAGCCGATGTCGAGGCCGACGAACGTCGTCGCGCCGCGCCGCTCGACGGTGACGACCTCGCCGAGCAGGATCGCGGCGTCCTTGGCGATGAAGTCGCCCGGCTCGCAGGCGATCGTTACGCCGAGCGGGCCGAGGTGGCGAGCGAGGACGTCGGCATAGCGATCGACGTCGATCGCCGGCTCGTCGTGGCGGGCCGGGCGGCCGAGACCGCCGCCGACATTGACCTCCTGGATCGGGCAGCCGGCCGCCTGCAGCTCGCGGGTCATCGCGGCGGCGCGCTCGAGGGCGGCCTCGAAATCGGCGAGGCCCTCGTCGCCGAGCCAGCCCGACCCGGCGTGGAAGTGGACGGTGTCGATCGTCAGCCGGTGCCGTCGAGCCGCCTCCAGCGCATCGTCGAGCCGGTCCCGGCCGATCCCGAACTTCGTGCGCCGCTCGCCGCTGTACGCGAGGCCCGGGAGGTAGCCGGCGCCGGCGCCCGGATCGACGCGCAGGCCGACCGTGCGGCCGGGCGCGCGCCGGCCGAACCGCTCGACCTGGCTGACGGCGTCGAGGTTGACGTGGACGCCCGTCTCGAGGATGACGTCGAGGTCGCGCTCGGAAACGTTCGTGCCGGTGTAGCTGATCTCGTCGGGCCGCCAGCCGTTGGCGATCGCGTGGCGGACCTCGCCCGGTGAGCAGGCGTCGATGCCGAGGTTGCCGAGCGCTCGGAGGCCGGCGAGGACGTCCGGCTCGCGGTTCGCCTTGAGCGCGAAGCGAACGACCGTCGGCAGCCCGGTTCGGTCGAGCGCCGACTGGAGGGTTCGCGCGTTCTCGGCGAAGCGGTCGAGGTCGTAGGCGTACGCCGGGGTGCCGTATTCGCGCGCGATCGCCTCGGCGTCGCGGCCCGCGATCGTGAGGCGGCCGTCCCGGATCTCGAGCCCGGGCCGGACCCACCAGGGCGTGGCCGGACCGGCAACGGGCTCGCGGGCCTCAGTGCGGGTGGCTATGCGCGGGCTCCGGGGCTCGAGGCGTCCAGCGATCCGGTCCTTCCTCGACGTCCACGCCGAGCGCCTCGAGGAGCCGCGACGCCGTCGCGGCGACGTCGTCGATCGCCGACTCGAACGCCTCGGCGTTGCGGGCCGATGGCTGTCGGAAGCCGCTGACCTTGCGGACGAACTGGCGGGCGGCGGCCTCGATCTCGCCGGTCGTCGCGGCCGTCTCCGGCCGCCGGAGGGTCTTGATGCTTCGGCACATGACGCCAGAGTAGCGGACCCGGGGCGGCTGACCCGCCGGCAGTATCCTCCGGCTCGATGGACCGCTGGCGGACGATCATCGAGCCCTTCCGCATCCACTCGGTCGAGCCGATCCGCCTGACCACGGTCGAGGAACGCGACGAGGCCCTCGCCGCGGCCGGCTGGAACCTCTTCAACCTCCACGCCGACGACGTCATCATCGACCTGCTCACCGACTCCGGGACCGGCGCGATGAGCCGCGACCAATGGGCCGGCATCCAGCGCGGCGACGAGTCGTACGCCGGCTCACCGTCGTGGTACGCGTTCCTCGAATCGGTCCAGGAGCTGTTCCCGTTCCGGCACGTCATCCCGACCCACCAGGGCCGGGCGGCCGAGAAGATCCTGTTCTCGGCCATCGGCGGCGCGGGCAAGGTCGTGCCGAACAACACCCACTTCGACACGACCCGGGCGAACGTCGAGTTCAGCGGCGCCGAGGCGGTCGACCTCGTGATCCCCGAGGGTCGGATCCCATCGGCCGATCATCCGTTCAAGGGCAATATGGACGTTGCCGGGCTGGAGAAGCTCCTCGCCGCGCGCCGCGCCGACGTCCCGGTCGTCTTCGTCACCGTGACGAACAACTCGGGCGGCGGCCAGCCCGTGTCCCTCGAGAACCTCCGAGCCGTCCGGGCGGTGTGCGACGAACATCGCGTGCCGCTGTTCCTCGACGCGTGCCGGTTCGCCGAGAACGCCTGGTTCATCCGCGAGCGCGAGCCCGGCCAGGCCGGCCGGCCGATCCCGGAAATCGTCCGGGAGATGGCGTCACTCGCCGACGGCATGACGATGAGCGCGAAGAAGGACGGCCTGGCGAACATCGGCGGCTGGCTGGCGATGAACGACGACGGCCTCGCCGAGCAGTGCCGCAACCTGCTGATCCTCACCGAGGGCTTCATCACCTACGGCGGCCTCGCCGGGCGCGACCTCGAGGCGATCGCGCAGGGACTCCGGGAGGTCGTCGACGAGGACTACCTCCGCTACCGCATCCGGTCGACCGCGTACCTCGGCGAGGCCCTCGATCGGGCAGGCGTGCCCGTCGTCAAGCCGTTCGGCGGGCATGCGATTTACCTCGACGCGCGGGCGCTTCTGCCCCACGTGCCGCCGCTCGAGTACCCGGGCCAGGCGCTCGCGGTCGCGCTCTACCGCGAGGGCGGCATCCGCGGCTGCGAGATCGGGACCGTGATGTTCGGGCGGCATCCCGACGGAACCGAGACGCCGGCGGCGATGGACCTCGTCCGCCTCGCGATTCCCCGCCGGACGTACACCCAGAGCCACATCGACTACGTCATCGAGGTCGTGCGCTGGGTCGCGGAGCAGGCCGGCACGCTCTGCGGGCTGCGCATCGTCGAGCAGCCCCGCGCGCTCCGCCACTTCACCGCCCGCTTCGAGCCGCTGCGTGCCTGAGGCCGTCCTCGCCGGAATCTGGGCCCTGGTCGGCGCGTCCTCGCTCGTCCTCGGTGCGGCGCTCTCGATCACCGGCTGGATCCGCGGCCGGCCGCTGGCGTGGCTCATCGGTTTCGGTGCCGGGGCGCTCGTGAGCGCCGTCGCCTACGACCTCGTCGAGGAGGCGGTGCGCGCCTCCGCGACCGGCCTGTCGGTCGCGGCCGGGTTCGTCGTCGGCGCCGTCGTCTTCTACGTCGGCGACGAGCTCGTCGACCGCATGGGCGACCGGACCGGCGTGCCGATTCTCCTCGGCGCGATCCTCGACGGCATCCCGGAGTCCATCGTGCTCGGGCTGAGCCTCGTCGGCGGGGGGACGCCGAGCCTTGCGATCCTCGTCGCGATCTTCATCTCGAACGTCCCCGAGGCGATCGCCTCGTCAACGGAAATGCGGAGGGGTGGTCGCACGGCGGCGTGGATCATCGGCGTCTGGGCGGCCGTGGCGGCGGCGAGCGGCGTCGCGGCCGGGGTCGGGTACGGCCTCCTCGGCTCGGTCAGCGGGGAGCACATCGCGTTCATCAATGCCTTTGCGGCCGGGGCGATCCTCGTGATGCTCGCCGACGAGCTGCTGCCCGAGGCGCACAGCCTGTCGGCCGACAAATCCGTCGGCCTCGCGACGGCGGCCGGGTTCGCCGTGGCGGCGGCACTCTCGTTCACGTCATGACGAGGGCCGAACTGGCATCGGTCGGCGCGGCCGAGATCTGGCAGTGGTCCGGCGGCGACGTCCTCGAGCTGCGGCTGACGGGGTCGGACGACGGCCCGCTGGAGGCGCGACGCCTGGGCCCGGACGATCCGCAGGTCGTGGTCCCGGCCGGCTGGTGGCAGGCCGCGCGTCCGCTCGGTGCGTGGACCCTCGTCGGCTGCATCGTCGCGCCAAGCTTCACGTTCGACGGCTTCGAGCTCGCACCACCGGGCTGGGAGCCCGGCGTGGGACGGTCGGGCTAGCGGCCGCTCGGATCGTGGCGCTCGCGCGCCTGGCGCTCCGACTCGTGGAATGCGTCCCGCGCGGTCGCTTCAGCGGCGCGGGCCGACCCGACGGCCTCCTTGGCATCGCCGAGCCGCCGCTTGCGGCTGTCGTCGGCGAAGTCGCGGGCGCGGATCGCCGCCTTCCGGGCGGTCTTCGCCGCGCGCTCGGCCGATGAAGCGGCACGCTCGGCCATTTTCGCGATCTCCTCGGAGGCCGTGGCGCTCCGCTCGGCCTGCTCGGCGGCTTCCGTCGCGATCGTCGCGAGGCGGTCGGCGAGCTCCGAGGCGCGCGTCGCGTCGCGCCAGGCCTCGAGCAGGTCGGCCGTCGTCCTCGTCTCGTCCATCGGCCGAATGATGCCACCGTCTCCCGGTTCAGTCCGACGGCCCGTTTCGCCCTACGGGAACCGCCACTCGATGGGGCCGGTGTAGCAATGATCGAGCGCCTTGCACGTGGCGCCGGACAGATCCCAGGTCCGGCCGGCGACGTACGGGCCACGGTCGATGACCGGAACCGTGACCATCTGGCCGTTCCTCGGATTGCGGAACCGCACCCTCGTCCCGCAGGGCAGCGAGCGATGCGCGACGCCCATGAGCGTCGTCGTGTACGCCAGGCCGCAGGCGGTCCGCCGGCCGTAGAAGCCCGGGCCGTACCAGCTGACCTCGGGGTCGTAGTGCCAGGGCACGACCACGATGACGCCGCGGCGGACCGGCGGCAGGACGACGGTCGTCGCCGACACGACGACGCCGACCGGCTCGAGTAGCACGGCGGCCGGGTCGAGCGCACCGTCGGATCGGTGCGCCGGGTCGAGCGTTGCCGTCGCCGTCGTCCTCGGTCGCGACTGGAGGGCCAGGACTTCGAACCTCGCCGGGTCGAGCGGCGGGATGAGGGTCGGGGTTCGCGAGCCGACCGGTCCCGGAAGGACGACCAGGGCGAGCCCGACGATGAGCGCCAGGCCCGCGACGACTCTGGGGAGTCGCATGGCCCGCGCACGCTACCACGGCCCGGCCGAATCCGAGTGCGCCGGGACACCGGATGCTGCCCACCCGACCGTGCCAGACTCCGCCCGATGCCACCCGTCTCCATCATCCGGGAGTGGCCCCTCGGCCGGCCGCTCGACCTCGGCCTGACCCTCGGGATCCATATCCACGGTTGGGCAGATCCAACCGTCCGAACCGTCGACGGTCGCCTCGTGCGGGCGGCCCGGACGGCGGACGGCCCCGCGACGATCGCGCTCGAGGTCCGTGGCACACAGCTCCGGGCGGAGGGCTGGGGCCCCGGCGCGAGCTGCGCCCTCGACGCGGTCCCGGCGCTCGTCGGCCTCGACGACGCGCCGCCGCCGCTCCCGGTCGGGCACCGCCTCGTGGCGGAGCTCGCCCGGCGAATGCCCGGCCTGCGCATCGGGCGGACCGGCCGTGTGTTCGAGGCGCTGCTGCCCGCGATCCTCGAGCAGAAGGTCACCGGGAGCGAGGCATTCCATGCCTACCGCGGCCTCGTCGTGGCGTTCGGCGAGCCGGCACCCGGTCCGTTCGGCGTGCGGCTTGCGCCGGCCGCCGAGACGGTCGCCCGGCTCCCCTACTACGCGTTCCACCCGCTCGGCGTCGAGCGGCGGCGCGCGGACACCCTCCGCTGCGCGGCCTCGCGCGCGACCCGCCTCGAGGAGATCGTCGATCTCCCGCTCGCCCAGGCCTACCAGCGGCTGACCGCACTCCCCGGGGTCGGCCCGTGGACGGCCGGCGAAGTCGCGCTGCGAGCGCTCGGCGATCCCGACGCGGTCAGCATCGGCGACTACCACCTCCCGAACCTCGTCGCGTGGGCGCTGGCCGGCGAGCCCCGAGCTGACGACGCCCGGATGCTCGAGCTCCTCGAGCCGTGGCGCGGCCAGCGGGCCCGGGTCATCCGTCTGCTCGAGGCGAGCGGCATCCGGGCGCCGCGGTTCGGCCCGCGGATGGCGCCCCGGTCGATCGCCCGGATCTGAGCGGGCCGGGGCCGGGCGTCCCGGCCACCCGGAGTAGCCACGCCGCGACATTCGCCCTGCTTCCCGGGTCCGAGACCCCCGATCGGGCGTTGACGCCCTGATCCTGTGGCTCTTCGGCTACTGGGAGTAGCCACGGCCCAGGGAGCGGCCGAGGGCTCGGGTCGAGGCGTCAGGGGCTGGGATCGGCCGGAGGCCGGGGTAAACTCGCCCGACCACGAGGGACCCATGACCGCGCCGCCCGCGACTCGCTCGAGAACCGGAACACGACCCACCACCCACCGCCCCGCCGCTCCCGCCTTCACGCGGGAGCAGCGGATGGCGCAGTTCGGCCCGCTGCTCGCGAAGCGGATCCTCGTGCTCGACGGCGCGATGGGCACGATGATCCAGTCGTACCAGCTCTCCGAGGCGGAGTTCCGGGGCGACCGCTTCGCCGACCACCCGAGCGACCTCCGCGGCGACAACGAGCTGCTCTCGCTGACCCAGCCCGCGATCGTCAAGGCGATCCACGAGGCCTACCTCGAGGCCGGCGCGGACATCATCGAGACCAATACGTTCAACGCGAACCGGGTCAGCCAGTCCGAGTACGGGCTCTCGAAGGTCGCCCGGGAGATGAACAAGGCGGCGGCCGCCATCGCCCGCGCCGCAGCCGACGGCTACGAAACGCGCGAGCCCGGACGGCCGCGATTCGTCGCCGGCGCCCTCGGCCCGACGAACCGGAGCGCCTCGATCTCGCCCGACGTGAACGACCCCGGCGCCCGGAACATCACGTTCGACGAGCTCGTGGCGACGTACCGCGAGGCGGCCGAGGGACTCATCGAGGGCGGCGTCGACCTCCTGCTGATCGAGACGATCTTCGACACGCTCAACGCGAAGGCCGCCATCGTCGGCGTCGAGGAGGCGTTCGAGGCGCTCGGCGAGCGCCGCCCGCTGATCATCTCGGGCACGATCACCGACGCCTCGGGTCGAACGCTCAGCGGCCAGACCGTCGAGGCGTTCTACAACTCGATCGCCCATGCCCGGCCGATCGTCGTCGGGCTCAACTGCGCGCTCGGCGCGAAGCAGCTGCGGCAGTACGTCCAGGATCTCGGCCGGCTCACGTCGCTGCCGGTCAGCGCGTATCCGAACGCCGGGCTGCCGAACGAGTTCGGCGGTTACGACCAGACGCCCGAGGAGATGGCGGCCCTGATGAAGGGCTTCGCCGCGAACGGGCTCGTCAACATCGCCGGCAGCTGCTGCGGGTCGACCCCGCAGCACGTCAAGGCGATCGCCGAGGCGGTCGCGGGGCTGCCGCCGCGCATCGCACCCGAGATCCCGGTCGCGACACGCCTCTCGGGTCTCGAGCCGATGACGATCCCGCAGCCGGGCAACCTCTTCGTCAACGTCGGCGAGCGGACGAACGTCACGGGCTCGCGGAAGTTCGCCCGGCTCATCCTCGACGGCAAGTTCGACGAGGCGGTCGCCATCGCCCGCGAACAGGTGGAGTCCGGCGCCCAGGCGATCGACGTCAACATGGACGAGGCGATGCTCGACTCAGCGGCAGCGATGACGAGGTTCCTGAACCTCATCGCCGGCGAGCCCGACATCGCCAAGGTCCCGGTGATGATCGACTCCTCGAAGTGGGAGGTCATCGAGGCCGGCCTGAAGTGCGTCCAGGGCAAGGGCGTCGTCAACTCGATCTCGCTCAAGGAGGGCGAGGGGGTCTTCCTCGAGCACGCGAAGCTCGTCCGGCGCTATGGCGCCGCGGCCGTCGTCATGGCGTTCGACGAGCGCGGCCAGGCGGATACGACCGAGCGCAAGGTCGACATCCTCACCCGCGCGTACCGGCTGCTCATCGACAAGGCGGGCTTCGACCCGCAGGACATCATCGTCGACCCGAACATCTTCGCGATCGCGACGGGCATCGAGGAGCACAACGCGTACGCGGTCGCGTTCATCGAGGCGACGAAGCGGATCAAGGCGTCGCTGCCACACGCGCGCGTGTCCGGCGGCGTGAGCAACGTCTCCTTCTCGTTCCGCGGCAACGACCGGGTGCGCGAGGCGATCCACTCGGTGTTCCTCTACCACGCGATCGCCGCCGGGATGGACATGGGGATCGTCAACCCGGGCCAGCTGGGGATCTACGACGAGATCGAGCCGGAGCTGCGCGAACGGGTCGAGGACGTCGTGCTGAACCGGCGGCCGGACGCGACCGAGCGCCTGCTCGAGCTCTCCGCCCGGATCGGCGGCTTTGCCGGCACCCGCAAGGTCGAGGACCTCGCCTGGCGGAAGCTGCCGGTGAAGGAGCGCCTCACGCATGCCCTCGTCGAGGGCATCGACCAGTTCATCGTCGACGACACCGAGGAGGCCCGCCAGTCGGTCGCCCACCCGATCGAGGTCATCGAGGGGCCGCTGATGGACGGGATGAACGTCGTCGGCGACCTCTTCGGCTCGGGGAAGATGTTCCTGCCCCAGGTCGTGAAGAGCGCCCGGGTCATGAAGAAGGCGGTCGCCCACCTCGTGCCGTACCTCGAGGCGGAGAAGGACCCGGCGAAGTCGCGGGCCGCCGGCAAGGTCGTCATGGCCACCGTCAAGGGCGACGTCCACGACATCGGCAAGAACATCGTCGGCGTCGTCCTCCAGTGCAACAACTACGAGGTCGTCGACCTCGGCGTCATGGTCCCGGCGGCGAAGATTCTCGACACCGCCCGCGAGCAGGATGCCGACCTCATCGGCCTGTCGGGGCTCATCACGCCGTCGCTCGAGGAGATGAGCTTCGTCGCCTCCGAGATGGAGCGGGAAGGCTTCGAGATCCCGCTGCTGATCGGCGGCGCCACGACCTCGCGGACCCACACCGCGGTGAAGATCGAGCCCAAGTACCACGCGCCGGTGGTCCACGTCCTCGACGCCTCACGGGCCGTGGGCGTCGCGGCGTCGCTCCTCGACGAGGCAGGTCGCGACCGGTTTGCCGCCTTGATCCGCGAGGAGTACGAGACCGTGCGGCGGGAGCGGGGCGACCGCCGCGAGCGCGAGGCGCGTCATCCCATCGCCGACGCGCGCCGCAACGCGCTGGCAATCGACTGGACCGCGCTGCCGGCGCCGAAGCCGTCGTTCGTCGGGGTGCGGGCGTTCGAGGACTACCCGCTCGGCGAGCTCGTCGACCGGATCGACTGGACGCCGTTCTTCGCCACATGGGAGCTCAAGGGCGCGTACCCGCGGATCCTCGACGACCCGAAGGTCGGCGAGGCGGCGCGCTCGCTCCACCGGGACGCGACGGCGCTCCTCCGGCGGATCGTCGACGAGCGACTCCTGCGGGCGAACGCAGCCGTCGGCTTCTGGCCGGCGAACTCGGTCGGCGACGACATTGAGCTCTACGCGGACGACTCGCGGCGCGAGGTGCGGGCCGTCATCCGCTCGCTCCGCCAGCAGATGGTCAAGCCGCCTGGCCGGCCGAACCTCGCGCTCGCGGACTTCACCGCGCCGAAGGTGACGGGCGTCGCCGATCACGTCGGCGCGTTCGTCGTCACCGCCGGGCACGGGCTCGACGAGCTCGCCGCGGGCTTCGAGCGGGCCCACGACGACTACTCGGCGATCCTCGCCAAGGCCCTCGCGGATCGTCTCGCCGAGGCCTTCGCCGAGCGGCTCCACGAGCGGGTCCGCCGCGAGCTGTGGGGCTATGCCGCCGACGAGCAGCTCGACAACGAGGCGCTCATCGCCGAGCGCTACCAGGGCATCCGGCCGGCGCCCGGCTACCCGGCCTGCCCCGATCACACCGAGAAGGGCACGCTGTTCGAGTTGCTCGAGGCGGAGCAGCGCGCCGGCGTCCGGCTCACCGAGTCGTTCGCGATGCTCCCCGGCGCGGCGGTCAGCGGCTGGTATTTCTGGCACCCCGAGTCGCAGTACTTCGGCCTCGGCCGGATCGGTCGCGACCAGCTCGAGGACTACGCGGCGCGCAAGGGGATGACCGTCGAGGAGGCCGCTCGCTGGCTGGCACCCAACCTCGCCGACGACGCGGCCCCGTAGCACGCCCCGCGCGTCGGCGCCGCTCGCCGTAGACCATCGGGCGGGGCGCGCCGGCTGAAAGGCCCAGAACCGCGAGCGGCAGACGGGTCGTACCATTGGTTGCCGTGACAACCGCTTCGAGTCGACCCGCACGCCTCCGGTTGCCCTCGCTTGCGCTTGCGGCCGCGCTCATTGCCTCGTTCGCGGCCGCGGCTCCCGCCGCCGCGGCCGACAAGCCGTTCCGCTACGACCTCTACCGCAGCGGGGACTTCGTGAGCCAGGTCACCGCGTACATGTGCGTCGGCGCGAGCATGCAGATGATGCTGAACCTGATCGGCGAGGACGACCGCTCCGCCGATCGGCAACACGAGCTCTGGACGCTGGCCCGGTCCTTCCGCCGGACGAACGACCCGACGCAGATGAACTCCGGGATCGACCTCAACCGCACCCGCCGCGGGGCGTCGTCGCGCGGCTGGGCCGCCGGCCTGACGCAGCTCGGCGCGGGACCCTACGTCGTGACCGCCGCCGACACGATCGACGCCGCGGTCCTCCTCGCCGCGAAGCAGATGCGCCGCACCGGGCGCCCGGTCGGGCTGCTCGTGTGGCGCGGCGCCCACGCCTGGGTGATCAGCGGCTTCGAGGCGACGGGCGATCCCCTGTCGGACCCGAAGGCCAAGGTCACGCGCGTGTACGTCCTCGACCCGTGGTATCCGCGCGTCTCGAAGACGTGGGGCCCCGGCGTCAAGCCGCACACCGGGATGACGATCGCCGAGCTCGGCAAGGACTGGGTCCAGTGGCGCCGCAGCTTGAACCGCCCCGGATTGACCGGGCGGTGGGCGATGGTCCTGCCGTATCTCCCGGCGACAACCGACGGGCGGCACGCCCACTTCGCGAACTAGACGCTTCCCGACTCAGCCGTCGGGGAAGAACCTCGGCAGGTGCTTCCGGTTCGCCTCGAGCAGCGCCTCGAGGAGCGCTCCGGCATCCGCGCGTCCGCGCACGAGCGGATTGGCGACGAGCGCGCGCAGAGCGGTCTGCCGGTCACCGGTCCGAGCCGCCTCGACCGTCAGCCATTCGAAGGCCTTCACCTCCTCGACGAGCCCTCGCATCTCCGGCGCCAGCGGCCGCAGCGCCACCGGCGTCGCGCCGTCGCGCTCGATCCTCGCCGGGATCTCGACGACGGCGTTTGCCGGGAGATCGGGCAGCGCGCCGTCGTTCCGAACGTCGACGACCTGGACGTCGCCCGCGCCGTGGTGGAGTGAGGCGATGAGCTGGGCCGCGGCCTCGCTGTAGTACGCGCCACCGCGGCCCTCGAGCAGCGCCGGCTTCTCGACGAGCTGCGGGTCGCGGTACAGCTCGAGGAGGCGGGCCTCGATGTCCATGACCTCGGCGGCCCGGGAGTGCCCGTCGCGCTGCTCGCGAAGGACCTGGTCGGTCAGGTAGTAGTAGCGGAGGTAGTAGGACGGGATCGCCTTGAGGGCCCGCAGCACGTCGGCCGGGATGCCGACGTCCGCGGCGAGCTCCTCGCCGTCACGCTCGAGAAGCTCGGGCAGCCGATCCTTCCCGCCGACACGGACCGCTCGCTCCCACGTCAGGTGGTTGAGTCCGACATGCTCGAGCTCGACCCGCTCGGGCAGCGCGCCGAGCCGCCGGGCCAGTGTCCGCTGGAAGCCGATCGCGACGTTGCACAGCCCGATCGCGCGGTGGCCGTCGTCGATGAGGGCCTGGGTGACGATCCCCACCGGGTTCGTGAAGTCGAGCAGCCACGCGCCGGGAGCGGCGCGTCGGGCGGTCGCCTCGGCCAGCTCGAGCACCACGGGTACCGTGCGAAGCGCCTTGGCGAAGCCGCCCGCCCCGGTCGTCTCCTGGCCGATCGTGTCGAACCGGAGCGGCAGCGTCTCGTCGACCAGCCGAGCGGCCTGGCCGCCGACGCGCAACTGGACGAGGACGTAGTCGGCTCCATCGATCGCGGCGTCGCGGTCCCCGGTCGTGACCAACCGACCCGGGAACTCCGTCCGGTCGAGCATCCGCCGCGCCAGCCCGCCCACGATCGAGAGCCGCTCCGGATCGACGTCGAGCAGGACGAGCTCGTCGATCGGCAGGTGATCGGGATTGCGGGAGAACCCCTCGATGAGCTCCGGGGTATACGTGCTCCCGCCGCCGACGACCGCGACCTTGAGTCCCAAGCGCCACCTCGATGGACGACCCCGTGTTGGGGCTTGACGACGGACGGGCCGATTGCTTATAAGCTTATCAGCAAGTTCCGGACCCTCAAGCCCCGAAAACGAAGCCGGCGGTGCACCAGACCGATGGCCCGTTTCCGTCTCGAGCTCGGCCCGATCCCGCTCCACCACCAGGTCTACCTCGACCTGCGCAGCGCCCTCGACTCTGCCGAGTGGCGCCCCGGCGACCGGCTCCCGCCCGAGCGCGAGCTCGCCCGACGCTACGGCTGCAGCGTCATCACCGTTCGTCACGCGCTGACCGAGCTGGCCCGCGAGCAGCGGATCGCGCGAACCCCCGGCCGCGGCACCCACGTGCTCGCCCCGCGCATCGACCGCGACCTCGCGGACACGAAGAGCTTCACCGAGGAGATGCAGACGCGGGGCTTCGACCCGGAGACGCGGCTCATCGCGGCCCGGCCGGAATCGGCCGGCGAATCCATCGCCCGGGCGCTGGGCCTCGAGCCCGGCTCGCCGACGCTCTACGTCGAGCGCCTTCGCCTGGCCGACGGCGAGCCGCTGCTGCTCGAGCAGGTTCACCTCCCCGCCGAGCGCTTTCCGGGGCTCCTCGCCTCGGACCTCGAGCGGACGTCCCTGTACGACATCCTCACCGAGCGCTACGACACCCACATCGCCCGAGCGCGCGAGACGCTCGAGCCGGTCCTCCTTCGGGCCCGCGAGGCTCGACTGCTCGGCCGCCCGGCCCGAAGCCTCGCCCTGCTGGTCGAAGGCACGGCGTTCACCGCCGACGGTCTGCCCGTCGAGTTCGGGCGCACCTACGTCCGTGGAGATCGCACCCGCTACTACGTCGAGCGCGTCGTCGTTCGGTCCACGCCGCGCGACGGAGCGTCACGTCCCCCCGCCCTCGTCGCCGCCGGACGCGGCGACGGTCGGGCGCGCCGCTGACGCCCGAGCACGACGCGGACGCCGCGCGAGAGGAGGCCGTGATCCAGATGAGGAGCCGGTTGTCGTCGAGCCCATGGAGCGAGAGGAGTCCCATGCACACGAGATTGACCCGATGGATGGCGGGCGCGGCGATCGTGGCGATCGTCGTGGGCGCCTGCACCTCGAACGCGCCGGCCCCCAGCTCGCCGGGGGCGAGCGCCGGCTCGCAGCCGCCCGCTGCGACGCCGGGCGGGCCCAAGGCGCAGCTCCGGTGGTACTGCTGCCTCGGCACAGGGGAGGACCCGGCACAGGTGCCGACGGAGGAGAAGGTCATCTCCGACTACAACGCCCAGTCGGCCGTCGGCGAGCTGAAGTTCGAGGTCGTGACGTACGACGCCGCCCGGGCGACGCTGTCGACGCAGATCGCATCGGGCAACAGCCCGGACATCGTGGGTCCCACGGGAATCGGCGGGCTCGCCGCCTTCGACGGCCAGTGGCTCGATCTCGGGCCGTACATCCAGAAGACCGGCTACGACCTCACCCAGTACCCCGAGAGTGCGGTCGCCGCCTACAACATCCCGGGCGAGGGCCAGATCGGCATCCCGTTCGCCATCTACCCGTCGATGCTCTGGTACAAGGCCGAGATGTTCGACGAGGCCGGGCTCGCCTACCCGCCCCACAAGTACGGCGAGAAGTACCGCTGGCCTGACGGCCGCGAGGTGGAGTGGAACTACGACACCGTCCGCGAGCTCGCGCTGAAGCTCACCGTCGACAAGAACAACAAGGACGCGACGCAGGCCGGGTTCGACCCGAAGAACATCGTCCAGTACGGCTTCGAGCCGCAGCGCGACGACCTCCGCGGCCTCGGGGCGTACTGGGGCTCCGGAAGCCTCGCCGGCCCGGACGGCAAGGTCAAGGTGCCCGATGCGTGGAAGGACGCCTGGAAGTTCTTCTACAACGGCATGTGGACCGACCACACGATCATGACCGGCCCGGTGGCCGAGAGCGAGGACTTCAGCGGCGGCGGGTACCCGTTCTTCTCGGGACGCGTCGCGATGAGCCTCAACTTCCTCTGGACGACGTACGGCGTCGCCGACGCCGGGACGGACTGGGATCTCGCGGCGATCCCGTCGCACAAGGGCAAGACGACCTCGCCGCTCAACGCCGACACGTTCGGCATCCTCAAGGGCTCGAAGGCGCCCGATGCGGCGTTCGACGCGCTGACCTATCTCCAGGACGACGCGGCCGACACGCTGCTCAACCTGTACGGCGCGATGCCGGCCCGGCCCGAGCGGCAGGACGCGTTCTTCGAGACGCTCGCCGGCAACTTCGAGAACGAGGTCGACTGGCAGGTCGTCAAGGACAGCGTCCAGTACGCCGACGATCCCAACTTCGAGGCCCCGATCCCGAAGTACAACGAGACGCTCAACACGCTCGTGACGTACCGGACGAAGTGGGTCGCGACGCCGGGTCTCGACATGGACGCCGAGATTCGCGCTCTCGAAGCCGAGCTGCAGGCCATCTGGGACAGCTAGGCTTCACGCCTTGACCCAGCCGGTTCCGCTCGTCGCCGCGGGATCGATCGCGCGCCCCCGGCGCGGTCGATTCCGGATGACGCCCCTGGCGCGCCGCGAGGCGCGCTGGGGGCTTCTCTTCCTCGCCCCGTGGATCGTCGGGTTTCTCGCGTTCACGCTCCTGCCGATGATCGCGACGATCGGCTTCACCTTCGTCAACCTGACGCTCAACCAGGCGGAGCCGCTCCGGTTCGTCGGGCTGGAGAACTACCAGCGCATGCTGTCCGACCAGCGCGTCTGGGACTCACTGGGCGTGACCCTCCGCTTCGCGGCCTTGTGGCTGCCGGTCTCGATCGTCGTGCCCTTCGCCGTCGCCCTGGCGCTCAACAGCCGCTACCTCGCGGGCAGCCGCGTCTTCCGGGTCCTGTTCTTCATGCCCTACGTCGTCCCCTTCGTTGCCGGCGTCCTCGTCTGGCAGCAGGTTCTCGGCGTCGGCGGCTGGCTCAACGAGGCGCTCGAGTTCGTCGGGGTCGCGAGCCCGCCCGAGTGGATCCACGACCCGGCGTGGATCCATCCCGCTCTCGTGATCATGGGGATCTGGGGGATCGGCGCGGGGATCATCATCAATTTGGCCGGCCTTCGCGGCATCCCGACCGAGCTCTACGACGCGGCTCGGATCGACGGCGCCGGTGCCGGCGCGACCCTCCGGCACATCACGATCCCGATGATGTCGCCGATCATCTTCTACTCGCTCGTCCTCGGCGTCGTCGAGGTGTTCCAGTACTTCCTGGCCCCGCTCGTGCTCCTCAACGGGACCGGCGAGCCGGCGGGCCAGACGATGTTCTTCAACCTCCACCTGTACAACACGTTCTTCCTGTTCCAGGAGATGTCGTACGGGGCGACGCTCGCCTGGCTCCTGTTCGGCGTGATCCTCGTCGTGACCCTCGTCCTGTTCCGGACGTCGCGGCGCTGGGTCTACTACGCGGGAGAGCGGTAGTGGGCTTCGCCGGCAGCGCGGCGTCGGGATCGGCGGTCCTCGAGCTGCCGGGGCGGCGCTTGCGACCGGCCGAGATTGGCAAGTCCTTCGCGTTCACCTTCCTCATGACGGCCATCGTCGCGGCCTTCCTGTCGCCGCTCGTGCAGTCGTTCATGACGTCGCTCAAGACGCCGGAGCAGATCACGCAGCTCCAGGGCCCGCTCTACCCGGCCGACCCGCAGACGTTCGAATACGAGGGCAAGACGTACGACGTCTACCAGGTCCCGATCGACGGCCAGGTCCGCGAGCTCGCCCTCGTCCGAAAGGGTCGCGAGAACAGCGACTTCATCGACCCGGCCAACGTCGCGGCCGGCCGCATCACCTGGCAGGGCTCGTGGCGGGCCCTCGAGCCGGCGTGGCGGTTCTCGCCCCACTTCGAGAACTACAGCACCGTCTGGGACCTCATCAAGTTCCCGCGGCTGATGTTCAACACGCTCGCGATCGCGATCATCGGCACGATCGGCACGCTGGTCTCGTGCACCCTGGTCGCGTACGGATTTGCCCGCTTCCGGTTCCCCGGCCGGGGCGCACTGTTCACGCTCCTGATCGCCACGGTCTTCCTGCCGGGCGCGGTGACCCTCATCCCGACGTACACGATGATGGTCAAGCTTGGCTGGGTCGGGACGTGGCTGCCACTGCTCGTGCCGACGTTCCTTGCCAACGCCTACGACGTGTTCCTCCTGCGCCAGTACCTCATGACGATCCCACGGGAGATGGACGAGGCCGCCGCGATCGACGGCGCCGGTCCGCTGCGGATCCTCCGATCGGTGATCCTGCCGCAGGCGTGGCCCGCCATCGCGGCCGTTGGAATCTTCCACTTCGTGTACTCGTGGAACGACTTCTTCGGCCCGCTGATCTACCTGTCCGGCGCCCAGGACCTCCAGCCGCTCCAGGTCGGGCTGGCGCGCTTCAACGGCGTCTACTATCAGAACCCAGCCTGGATCCAGGCCGGCAACATGATGACGCTGCTCGTGCCGGTCCTCCTGTTCGTCGTCTTCCAGCGGGCCTTCGTCCGGGGCATCGTCATCACGGGAGTGGAGCGATAACGGACCCGGCCACCGCGCTGCGGGTTGCGCTGACCTTCGACGCGGAGCATCCCGACCGGCCGACGGAGAGCGGCGTGCAGGAGCGTCTCCTCGACCTCCTCGACCGTGAGGCGATCCGGGCGACGTTCTTCCTCCAGGGCCGCTGGATCGAGGCCTGGCCGTCGACCGCCCGGCGGGTCGCCGAGGCCGGCCACGTCGTCGGGAACCACTCCCACTATCACGTCCGGATGCCGCTGCTCTCGGCGGCGGGCTTCGCCATCGACGTGCGGCGCGCGGAACGCGTCATCGGCGACGTCGTGGGTGCCGACCCGAGGCCCTGGTTCCGGCTGCCGTTCGGGACCGGCGCCGGAGAGGCGGCGGTCCATCGGCGTCTCGAGCGGCTCGGCTACCGGCACGTCCACTGGGACGTCAATGCGGAGGAATGGCAGGTCGCGGCGATCGAGGCGCAGGTCGCGGAGGAGATCGTGCGTGGGGTCCTCGAGCGCGGTGACGGTGCGGTGGTCCTCCTCCACGCGTGGCCGCGCACCCTCCTCGGCGCGCTCGACGCCGCCGCCGGCCGGTTGCGCGACGCCGGGGCGAGGTTCGTCGGCATCGACGAGCTCGAGTCCCTGCCGAGCGGCCTCGGGTCACCCTGATCGCCGCGGCGGTCCTCATCGCCGCGGGCGCGTCCCGCCCTACCATGGCGACCGATGGATCTCGGTCTCAAGGACAAGCGCATCCTCGTCGGCGGCGCGAGCCGCGGTCTCGGTGCGGCGATCGCGACGGCGCTCGCCGCGGAGGGGGCCAGGCTGGCGGTCGCCGCGCGCGACTCGGACGCCCTCACGGAGATCGCCCGCCAGACCAGCGCCCTCCGGATCCCGACGGACTTCTCGACCGAGGTCGGTCCGGCCGCCGCCGCCGAGGCGGCGATCGAAGGCCTCGGCGGCCTCGACGGACTCGTCGTGAACTCGGGCGGCCCGCCGCTTGGCAACTTCGCGACGCTCGACGAAGGGGCGTGGCGCAAGGCGATCGACGGCACGCTCCTCTCGGCGCTGCGCCTCATCCGTGCGTCCCTTGACGGGCTCCGCTGGGGCACCGATCCGGCGATCGTCATCGTCCTGTCGTCGTCGGTCCGTGAGCCCGTGGCGAACCTCGTCACGTCGAACGTCCTCCGGCCCGGACTCGACGGGCTGATCAAGAGCCTCGTCGGCGAGATCGCCCCGATCCGGATCAACGGCATCGCCCCAGGCCGGATCGACACGGACCGGGTCCGGTCGCTCGACCAGTCGAGGGCGGAGGCCGAGGGGGTCCCCCTGGAGACGGTTCGAGCCGGCCACGAGGGACGGATCCCGCTCGGCCGCTACGGGCGGCCCGAGGAGCTCGGCCGGGTGGGCGCGTTCCTCCTCTCCCCCGCCGCCTCGTACGTGAACGGCGTGGTGCTGCTCGTCGACGGCGGGATGATCCGCAGCTTGCCCTGACCCAACCGCACCCCACCCAAGGCCACCAGGGGTGGCGGGAGGGCTCGACGGAGGGTTTACACTCCGGGTCTCTTCGTTCGACAAGGAGCTTCCATGCCTTCGGGAACCATCAAGAAGGTCGTTTCCGACCGCGGCTTCGGCTTCATCGCCGCCGACGACGGAAAGGACTACTTCTTCCACCGGGACGGGGTCGACCCGTCGCTCAACTTCGACCGCCTCGCCGGCGGGGAGAAGGTGAACTTCGAGATCGAGCCGAGCCAGCGCGGCCCGCGCGCCACGAAGGTGACCGCGGCCGGCTGATCGACCAAGGCTCGAAACCGAAGCGCCCGGGCGAAGGCCCGGGCGTTTTCGCGTCGAGGGCCGAGGGCCCTTGGGCAAGAGCCCTCGCCCCGCCGATCACATACGCGCCGTGCGCGTGTAGGAGCCTCGGAATGGTGCCTGCGGGCCCGTACCACGCATGGGATGCGTCAGTGAGGGTGGAATCGCGGCTTCGCCGAATCTACGACGCACACGGCGCGTACCTGGGCCCTGTGGGGCAGCATCACGTGCGCCCCGCCTCGGCGAGTTCGGGTGGCTGGACAGCAGCGCGGTGCCGGTAGAAGTCGACGTGCTCGGGCGGCAGCGGCGCGTTGCCGCGGATGAGGTCGGCGGCCTTCTCGGCGAGCATCATGACCGGCGCGTAGATGTTGCCGTTGGTCACGTACGGCATCGCCGACGCATCGACGACCCGGAGTCCCTCGACCCCGTGGACGCGCATGGTCAGCGGGTCGATCGCGGAGTCCTCGCCGACGCCCATCCGCGCGGTGCACGAGGGGTGGAGCGCCGTCTCGGCGTCGCGCGCCACCCAGGCGAGGATCTCGTCGTCGGTCTCGACCGACGGCCCGGGCGACGTCTCCCCGCCGTCGAACGGCGCAAGGGCCGGCTGCCCGAGGATCCGCCGGGCGACGCGGATCGCCTCGACCCACTCGCGCCGGTCCTGCTCGGTCGAGAGGTAATTGAACCGGAGAGCCGGGTGGGCGCGCGGGTCGGCGGACGTCAGGCGGACCGTGCCCCGGGCGTCGGAGTACATCGGCCCCACGTGGACCTGGTAGCCGTGCCCGGCCGCGCCGGCGCTGCCGTCGTACCGGATGGCGAGCGGGAGGAAGTGGAACATGAGGTTGGGATAGGCGACGTCGCCGTTCGACCGGGCGAAGCCGCCGCCCTCGAAGTGGTTCGTGGCGCCCGGACCGCGCCGGAAGAAGAGCCACTGGAAGCCGATCCACGGCCGGCGCCATTTCTCGGTCGCGTGGGGCTGCATCGAGACGGCCTGCGTGCTGCGGTGCTGGACGTAGACCTCGAGGTGGTCCTGGAGGTGACGGCCGATCGCCGGGATGTCCGCGATGACCTGGATGCCGTGCTCGCGGAGATGGTCGGCCGGGCCGACCCCGGAGAGCATGAGGAGCTGGGGTGAGTTGATCGCCCCGCCGGCGACGATCACCTCGCCGGCGAGCACACGCTCGACGCCGCCCTGCCCACGCCGCGCGAGCTCCACGCCGATGGCGCGGCCGCCCTCGACGAGAACCCGGCACACGAAGGCACCGGTGCGCACCTCGAGGTTCCGGCGGCCGCGGGCGGGGTCGAGGTAGGCCCGCCGCGCCGACCAGCGGCGGCCGCGCTTGATGTTCCGGTCGAACGGCCCGAAGCCCTCCTGCCGGTAGCCGTTGACGTCCGGCGTCCGCGCGTAGCCGGCCTGCGTCGCCGCCTCGAAGAACGCCTCGAACAGCGGGTTCGTCGCGGGCCCCCGCTCGAGCCACAGCGGCCCGCCCCTGCCGCGGTACGGGTCGTCCGGCGCCGCGGCGGTGCAGTGCTCCATCAGCTTGAAGTACGGCAGGCAGTGCGCGTACGACCACGTCTCCATCCCGGGATCGGCGGCCCAGCGCTCGTAGTCGAGCGGGTTGCCGCGCTGAAAGATCATCCCGTTGATCGAGCTCGAGCCGCCGAGGATCTTGCCCCGGGCGTGGTAGACCCGCCGGCCGCCCATGAACGGCTCCGGCTCGCTGCGGTAGCCCCAGTCGTAGAAACGGCTGCCGATCGGGAACGTCAGCGCCGCGGGCATGTGGATGAAGACGTCGAACGGGTAGTCGCGCCGGCCCGCCTCGAGCACGAGGACGCGCGTGCCGGGGTCTTCGGTCAGGCGATTGGCCAGGACGCAGCCGGCCGAGCCCCCGCCGACGATCACGTAGTCCCACGGTCGCCCGCTCATCCGCCCCTCACGCCGACGAGGGTACCCGCGCGGCGGCTGCCTCGTGCCTTCGAAGACCGCGAGGCACAATGCCCCGCACGGCAGCTGCATTGCTGGAGGGGGAGTGGGCCTCGATCTCTACGCCGGACCGCTGACCCGGTACCACGCCGGCCTGTGGGGCGAAGAAGGGCCCGCCGGAGGACGGCGACTTCGAGGGCATGGCCCGATTCGGCTTGGCGGTCTTCCTGCAGGCCGCGCGTTACGCCGAGGAGAACCGGGTTCCGCTGAGGCTCGACTACTGAGCCGGCAGGAGAGATGGTCGGGGCGGCGGGATTTGAACCCACGACCTTGTCGTCCCGAACGACACGCGCTACCAAGCTGCGCCACGCCCCGAGGAGCCCGTTTGACAGGGCCCGGAGATCTTAGCAGGACCGGCCTTGGGGCCATCGCGGGTCGTCAGGCGTACTCGACGGGCGCATCCCCCTGCCGGCCTGCTCGAACCCGCCCCACTGCCAGGGCCGCCAGCACGAAGGTGGCGGCCATGAGCCAGAAGACCAGCGGCAGCCCGGCGGGCTCGCCGGCGAGCTCGATGATCCGGCCGTAGACGGCCGTCCAGAGCGACCCGACGCCGAAAGCGAGCGTGAAGTAGAGCGCGAACGAGGCGTCGCGGACGGTCGGTGGCGCGATGTCGGCGAGCAGCGCCTGGAGCTGCGGGCTCTCGGCGAAGCTGAACACGCCCATGACGACGATGCCGGCCCAGAGGCCGACGAGGCTCGATCCGACGAGCATGAAGACGGCGAACCCGATGGCCCCGCCGAGGTAGACGCCGATGATGAGCGGCTTGCGCCCGAGCCGGTCGGATAGCCAGCCGGCGACGAGCGGCGCCGGCACCGAGAAGACGATCAGAGCCCCGTACATCAGGCCGGCCGTACCCTCATCGAGGCCGATGACGTGGGTGAGGTAGAGCAGCGCGAAGAGATTGACGACGCCGAGCCCGCGGCCGCCGCCACCGAGCACCGAGGCGAGGTAGATCCAGCGGTGGTCCGGGTCGCGCAGGATCGTGCCGAACGCCTGCCGAACCGACCCACCCGCTCTCGCCGCCGCGCGATCGTGACCGGACTCCCGCACGAGCGCGAGGACCCCGACCGCCACGACGATCGCGGGCACGCCGAAGAGCACGACCGACCAGCGCCAGCCGATGTTCGTCATGAGCCACGCGCCGAGGAGGGCGACGACGACCGTGCCGACGTTGCCGCCGGCGATGTGGGCGCTGATCGCGAAGCCTCGACGCTGCGGCGGAAACTGCTCGGCCAGGAGGCCGTTGCCGACCGGATGCTGCGGCGACCCACCGATGCGCGACGCGACGTTCGCCAGCGCGAACGTCGGAAAGCCGGTCGCGAGGGCCTGCGCCGCGAACCCACCGCCGATGAGCAGGCCGCCCGCGCCGAGTAGCAGCCGCCGCGACAGGACGCGCGTGAGCTTGGCGTAGCTCAGCTGGACGAGGCCTGAGGCGACCGCGCCGCCGGCGGCGAGAAAGGCGATGGTCTCGACCCGGACGCCGAACTCGCTGATGATCTGGAGGTAGACGAGCGGCAGCAGGACGGCCTGCGCGTGGTTGACGGCGTGGGCGATCGACAGCAGCCACAGCGTGCGGTTCGGGCGGACGTCGACAGCGGGCTGGGACTGGGCGGTCGCGGTCATGGCCGCCCATCATGCGGCTACAGCCGGGCGGGAATCAGCCGTGTCGCGCCGGCATCGGTCCAGGCGAGTCCGTGCCCCTCCGGCAGCGCGTGACTCGGATTACGGAGCGCGGTGAGCCAGGCGGAGGATCGTCGACCGAAGCGCGCCTCGAACAGCGCCCGGAATTCGCGGACGAGGGCCCGGTTCCGCCTCGTGCCTCGCACGACGAGGAGCCCACCGACTCGTCCGGGCGCGGCACCGGCCAGCTCCCTGGCGGCGAGGTCCCGCGCAACCGTCGCGACCTTGGCGTCGAGGGCGCGCAGGACATCGCCGACGTCCGCGAACAGGTCGACGATCTCGACGACGGCGAATTCTCGACGGGCCGGTCGCTCCAGGAACACGTCGACGGACCGAGGGCGGCGCCATGCCGGGTCGACGAGTCGCTCCGGCGTGGGTTGCCAGCCACCCGGGGCCGCCGCCGTCGCGACCAGCTGTTGCCGCTTGAGGTGCTCGTAGTCTCTCGGGCGCGTCGCCCCCGGTTGCTCCTCGAGGAAGCTGACGAGCTGCGACCCGGTCGCTGCCGCGACCGCAGCCCATGTCTCGAGGGACGCGGACTGGCCGCGCCCGGCCTCCATGCGGCTCACCCACGACTGGGAGACTCCGGCGTCAGCGGCAACGTCCCCTTGTCGCGCGGCGATGGCCAGGCGGGCCTCCTGAAGGCCGATGCCGAGGCGCTTCGCGAGTTCATCGGCGCGATGTCGGCCGCGGAGGCGGGCGGCGCCGGCTCGGCTGCGCCGCGATCGGTTCGGCATATGCCGAGAAGGATTACCGGGCGGCCTTATCCGGCGCTTGGCCGCCTATTGCCGCTCGTGTATCCGTAGCGTGCATCCCGCGGCCACGGCGTGCCTCGTTCCGTGTCGTCGGATGCTTCCTGAGCATCGCCGCGCCAACGACGTGAGGAGACGGCTCTTCGATGCGGCCCGATAAGCCTTCTGTGCATACCGCGCCAGCGATCGGCGGGGGACGTAGCGGCGGGGGACGTAGCGGCGGCGGATGTAGCGGCGGGGGACGAAGCAGCCCGGGGACGTCGCGAGTCCCCACCGGGAATCGAACGGGCGGGCCCGCGCGGGGCCCGCCCGTTCGGTGTGGCGCAGTGAGCGGCTAGAACTGCTCCAGGTAGCGCTCGACCTCCCAGTCGGAGACCTGCGTTCGGTACTCGTCCCACTCGGCGCGCTTGGCCTCGATGAAGTGCGACAGGACGTGGTCGCCGAGCGCCTCGGTGATGACCGCATCCTTCTCGAGCTCCTCGATGGCCTCGCCCAGCGTGCCCGGCAGCTCGCGGATGCCGCGGGCCGCGATCGTCGCGGCGTCCATCTCGAAGAGCGACTCCTCGACCGGCTCGCCGAGCTCGAGGCCGCGCTCGACGCCGTCGAGACCGGCCGCGATCATCGCCGCGAACGCGAGGTACGTGTTCGACGACGGATCCGGGCAGCGGACCTCGACCCGCGTCCCCTCGATCGACTTGCCGGGCGAGACCTTCGGCACGCGGATGAGGGCCGACCGGTTCGTCCGGCCCCAGGTGAGGTACGTCGGCGCCTCGTAGCCCGGGACGAGCCGCTTGTACGAGTTCACGAGCGGCGCGAGGACGGCGATCATCCCGCGGGCGTGGGCCAGGATCCCCGCCATGTACGACCGCGCGACGTCCGACAGCCCGTACGGGTTCGTCGGATCGGCGAACGCGTTCCGCTCCTCGGCGATCGAGAAGAGGCTCTGGTGAGTGTGCATCCCGGAGCCGTTGATCCCGTGGATGGGCTTCGGCATGAACGTCGCGTAGAGCCCGTGCTGCTGGGCGATCGCCTTGAGCGCGAACTTGAAGGTGATCGCGTTGTCCGCGGTCCGCAGCGCGTCGGAGTATTCGAAGTCGATCTCGTGCTGGCCGACCGCGACCTCGTGGTGGGCCGCCTCGACCTTGATGCCGAAGCCCTCGAGGGCGTCGACCATGTCCTGGCGGATCTCCTGCGCGAGGTCGGTCGAGAAGTCGAAGTAGCCGGCCTGGTCGTGGGGCAGCGGCTCGATGCCGCCGTCCGCGCCGCGGCGGAACAGGAAGAACTCGAGCTCGGGCCCGGTGTTGACGATGTAGCCGAGCTTCCTGGCTCGCTCGACCTGCCGGCGCAGCACGAAGCGCGGGTCGCCGACGAATGGGTCACCGGCCGGGGTGAAGACGTCGCAGATGATCCGCGCCGTTCCGCGCGGCCCGGACCCCGGCTGCCAGGGGATCTCGGAGAAGGTCGCCATGTCCGGCATGAGGTACTGGTCGCTCTCGGCGATCCGGGTGAAGCCCTCGATCGACGAGCCGTCGAACCAGGTCCCGTGTCGCACCGAGCCCTCGAGCTGGTGGATCGGGATCGTCACCGCCTTGACGTGGCCGATGATGTCCGTGAACTGGAGCTGGATGAACCGGATCCCGGCCTTCTTCGCGCCTTCGATCTTCTCGATCCCGGCGACCTTCTCGCTGGCCGAGCCCTTGCCGTTGCTCGTGACCTTCTCCTTCGTGACCACCATCGATGGCGCCTCCCTGTGCGTGACGGACTCGTCTTGTGCGTTCCGCACGAAGAACAACCCGACCGAGCCGGTTGCCCGGCAGCATAGCAGCCGGCCTCAGCCCCAGCGGGGGCATGAGAGCCCTTATCTTTGGTCAGTTGGCACAAGTTCGAGCGCCAACGCGAGCGGCAGCCGCAGCTCCGGATCGGTCAGCCGCCAGCCGGTGAGTGCCTCGATGCGCCGGACCCGGTAGGCGACGGTGTTGCGGTGGACGCCAAGGGCGGCCGCGGCCTCGGCCAGCCCGGGCTGCTCGAGGACGGCCCGGAGCGTCTCCAGGTGCTCGCGGCGGATGTCCGGCCGGCCGGCGAGGAGCGGCTCGAGGAGCGTCCGCGCGTGGCGGGGCCCATCGGGCAGGGCCTGGACGCCCCGCAAGAGCCGGTAGGCGGCCAATCGGTCCGCGCGCGCCACCCCCGGCGGGGAGTCGAGCGCCTCGGCAGCCTCGAGCGTCGCCCGGGCCTCGGCCTCGGCGGCCGGTCGGCCGGCTCGATCCGCGAAGGGCCGCGAGACGGCGACGCCGCGCCCGAGCCGGCCGGCCACCCGGGCCGCCAGGAGCAGGCCGCCCGGGTCCGCGTCGTCCGCGGCGAGGACCGCCCGGAGCTCGAGGCTCTCCGCGTCGCCCCGCAGCGCGAGGCGGCGTGCCGGCGCCAGCAGGCGCAGCTCGCGGCGGGTGCGCTCCCGCGCCTCCACGGAGTCGTCGCCGCCCGTTCGCTGGCGCGCGAGCAGCACGACCCACGGCGGCCCGTCGACCGGCAGGGCCTCCGTGCGCCTCGACGCGTCGCGCGCGCGGAGCACCGCGTCCTGGCGCGCGACCTCGAGCGCGACCAGCCCGGCGATCCGGTCGAGGACCGCTCGCTCGAGCTCCGATGGCGGCCGGTCGCCGAGGAGCGCGAGGCTGCCGGTCGAATCGGCGCCGCCCGGCAGCGGCACGCGCAACGACGCCGTGCCCGGCTTCTTGTGATACCGGGCGACCGCGGCGGCGGCGTCCGGGTGGTCCGACGGCGCGTGGATCGCGACCGGGCCGCCGCGCGGGTCCTCGAGGGCGACCGCCCGACCGAGGAAGCCGGCGACCGCGCCGACGAGCCCGTCGAGGTCGCCGCCGGCGAGGGCGATCGCCTCGAGCCGACCTTCGAGCACCGCGGCGCGATGGTCGAGCTCGGCTCGCTCGTTGACGAGGAAGCCGATGATCGAGCGCTCGAGCTGGGCCGCGTCCTCGCCGGCCGTCCGCAGCGCCGGTGGGCCGGCTCGAGCCAGCGCCACGTCGAGTGCGTCGAGCGCCTCGCGAGCTGCCGGACCGGACGGGTCGTCCGCCGCGGCGTCGAGGAGGACGAGCCCCGCGACGCCGGCCCGGCGGCAGGCACCGACCAGCGCGTCGAGCTCTGCCGGCCCGGAGGCGACGACCTGCAACGCGGTCCCCGGCACGATCGCCAGGTCGCCGCGCTCCAGCGCGTCGAACGCCGGGACCCGCGCCTTCAGGACCCGCACCCAGCCGATCTCGGGACCGGGCTCCGGCGGGCCGAGCCGGCGGGCGCCCGGCAGCAGCGCCGCTCGCAGCTCGTCGAGTGTGGCCATCGACCCGGGCTCAGGCTGGCCGGCGGGCGGCGACGAGGTCGTCGAGCAGTCGGCCGAACTCGCGGTCGAAGTCGACGTAGCGATCGGAGCGGCCGACGAGCGACAGCTCGCCATCGGCCGCGACCCGGGCCCAGACGCGGCGCCGGGGGAGATAGAACGTGATCGCCAGGCCGGTGATGAGCAGCGAGAAGGCCAGCCACACGAGGCCCTGGCCCGGGTCGTGCTTCGCGATGAGCAGCGTGAAGTCGGTGAAGCGCCGGACCTCGACGCTGAAGTCGATGTTCGCGAGCGTGTGCCGCTCGCCGGCCTGGATCGCCATGTCGCCGGCGCGGTCGATGTTCGGGTCGTCGATCGTCGAACCCGGCCGGACGCGGTACGGGATGACGACGAGCGTGCCGATTCCGTCAGCATCGCGGAGAAGGAGCATCTCGAGCCCGAGGTCGCGACCGGGAACGGGCATCGTCCCGTACGGGAAGCCGCCGGCGCTGTCGGTGAGCGGCACGGGCCCCGACCACAGGACGCGGTCGTCGCTGTCGCGGATGACGACGTCGGGCGCGGGGCCGAAGCCGTTCTGGTGGAACGTGTAGCCGGCGACCGACAGCGGATCGTTGACCCGGATGACTTTGTGGGCGATCTCCTGGCCGTCACGGTAGACGACCAGCTCGCTCGTGAAGTCGGTCGCCTCGCCGTTCTCGATCCCGGGCGCCTCGAAGCCGAGGTTGCGGACCAGCAGCAGCCCGGGCGTGCCGATCGGCTGGACCGTCAGCGCCTCCCCTTCGGCGACCACGAGCGGCTGCTCGTCACCGAGCTTCCACGTCACTCCGGCGGCGACGAGGAACAGGATCAGGCCGCT
Organism: Candidatus Limnocylindrales bacterium; assembly: GCA_036556145.1. Taxonomy (GTDB): domain Bacteria; phylum Chloroflexota; class Limnocylindria; order Limnocylindrales; family CSP1-4; genus JACDAV01. The sequence continues at coordinate 29,298 of DATBKB010000063.1, forward strand.
GTGGGTGAGGAGCGTCGCCATCTTCGTCCAGCGATTCCGATCGCCGTAGAGGTACTGCGCGCCGTCCGTTGCCGCCTCGCGGACGCGGAAGCGGTGACGGCGGAGCACCTCGCGCACGCCGTGGGCCGACGGGGCGCCGGCCGCCGCCACGCGCGCGCGATCGGGCAGGCGTGGATCGAAGAACGGGTCGGGCTGGACGACCCTGATCGCGGCAGACTGGCGCCACAGCCGGGGCGTCCGGTCGAGCGTGCAGATGACGATCGAGAAGACGAGCACGAGAAGCCCGGCGCTGAACCACGTCGACTTGAAGACCTGGAAGACCTGGAGCCGCTCGAGGACGTCGACGACGCCGGTCCCGAAGGCCGGGTCGTACCGCGCATGGATCTCGGCCATCTCGGCGCGGTAGGCGTTGAGCGACCGGAACGCGAAGTCGGGCAGCTGCCGGACGGTCATGCCGATCGTCGCGCCGAGGGCGAGCAGGATGATCTGGAGGACGGCGAAGTTCACCGACGTGAAGAGGCCCCAGATGCCCGACCCGAGCCGGCTGAGCGGGTCGGGCCGGGCGGCCCCGACGGCGGGGCGGCCGGCGGCGATGGTCGCGAGGGCGAGGCTCCCGGGCGCCCTAGCTGCGCGGCCCGGCCGAGGCCGCGGCGGGGGACGGGGTCGCCGGCAGC
>DATBKB010000064.1:0-3831 GCA_036556145.1 Candidatus Limnocylindrales bacterium
ACGACGCCGCGGGTCGCCGATGGCGCCCCGCGGCGTCTGGTTCGCGTCAGAGGTGCCGGATCGTCAGGCGGTCGCGTCCTCGCCGCGCCGGGCGCCGAGGCTCAGGAGGGCCACGATGAGGGCCTCCACGAGCGTCCAGCCAACGAGGGCGACGATCGCCGCGATGTCGAGCATGCTGCCCGAATCGGCGGTCACGCGATCGAGCTGGAACATCCCTCGGAAGGGCTCGACGAAGGGATCCGTCAGCCCGAGGATCATCGCGACCACGTCGTTGCCGGGGTTCGCGATGAGCAGCAGCAGGATGATCCGCAGGATGAGGAGCCCCTGCAGGATCCCGAAGAGCAGCATGACGAAGCGCCGGATGACCTCGCCGCCCGTCGGGCCGCGACGGTAGCTGGCCTCCGTCGTCCGCACGCTCCGGGCGCCGTACGCGTCGCGCGCGACGACCGGCTCGCGGTCGTAGACGGGCTCGGTCGAGGTCTCCCGGACGGTCGTCCGCTCGTAGTCGGTCATGTTCTTCCCTCCGCAGTAACGGCAGGCTGGCGTGACCGTACTCGAGGGCCCCGGAGACCGCGCCTACACCGCCCCCGGGCCGCGTTGCAACGCTGCGACAAGGGGCCCGTCGGAGGGGTGCCGTTCGGCACGACGCCGTGCGCAACGGTGCGGTGTACGGTGGACCTCGAGGCGCGCAGAGGAGGGATACCGTCATGCGTCTGAATTCCACGCTCCTCGGCTGGGGCGTCTTCTTCCTGCTGCTCGGGGGGATCCCGCTCGCCGTGCGGCAGGGCGTCATCCCGGCCGAGAGCGTCGAGCGGGCCTGGACGCTCTGGCCGCTGCTGCTCGTCGCGGCGGGCATCGGCCTGCTGCTCCGGCGCACGCAGTTCGAGATCCTCGGCGGCCTGCTCGCGGCGGCCACGTTCGGCGTCATCGCCGGCGGGGCGCTCGCGACGGGCGGCATCCCGTTCGCGAGCTGCGGCGACGAGCGCGGCTCGGTCGACTTCCCGGCTCAGCAGGGCACCTTCGCCGGCAGCGGGACCGTCGAGGTCAACCTCAACTGCGGCGACCTGACCGTCGCCACGGCGCCGGGCTCGGGGTGGATCATCGAGGGCTCATCGGAGGACGGCCACGCGCCGCGCGTCCAGTCGTCACCCGACCGCGTCAAGGTCGACTCCGCCGAGCGGGGCTTCGATTTCCTCGGCGCGCGCGAGCGCTGGGCCGTGACGATCGGCACCGAGCCGGCGGTCGGCATCAGCGGAACGATCAACGCCGCCGACGCGAGGCTTCGGCTCAACGGTGCGCGCCTCGGGGCGATCGACCTCCAGGTGAACGCGAGCGCGATCCGGATCGACCTCGCCGGCATCGCCGCGATCACGGGGTTCGAGCTTCACCTCAACGCCGGCGAGGCCCGGATCGCCTTGCCGACCGTGGCCCTGAGCGGGTCGATCGACGCGAACGCCGCGGCGGTCAAGCTCTGCCCACCGGCCGGCGTCGGCCTCCGCATCGAGACGAACGACAACATCACGGCGTCGAACAACTTCGACGAACGCGGCCTCGTCGAGCGCTCGAAGAACGTCTGGGAGACCGTCGACCTCGCCTCGGCCGCCGTCCGGATCGAGCTCGACGCGAGCGTCAACGCGGGATCGATCGAGATCGAATCGGAGGGTAGCTGCAATGACTGAGCAGCGGCTCTATCGCTCGCGACGGGATCGCATGATCGGCGGCGTGGCCGGCGGGATCGCCGAGTACGCACGGATCGATCCGACGCTCGTCCGCATCGGCTGGGTCATCCTCGCCCTGCTGACCCAGGGCGCGGCGGTCCTCGTCTACATCCTGCTCCTGTTCGTCGTGCCGGAGGGCGAGGGCGTCGTCGCCGCGTCGTCGGTCGCGACGGCCGACGGCACCGAGGCCGGGGCCGGGGCCGCCGGCGTGGCGGATGTCTCGCCGGCCGCCGACTCCCGGCCGGTGGCCACTCAAAGCCGGCCGAGCAGCACCGACGACGGCCGCACCGCCGGCCTTGTGTTCGGGGCCGTCCTCGTGGTCGTCGGCGCCTGGTTCCTCCTCCGCCAGTACCTGCCGGCGATCGACTGGTCGCTCTCGTGGCCCGTGATCGCCATCATCGGCGGCATCGTCCTGCTGGCGGCGGCCATGCGGGCCGGTGACCGTCCGGGGGGACGTTCGGGCTAGTCCGGCGGCCGATCGGCTCCCCTACGATCGGCTTCGTGGATCTCGTGGTCGTTCCCCACGTCGCGTTGCTGGCCGGCGGCGGCCTCGCCGCCGGGATCGGCCTGCTCGTCCGGGGCCTATCGAGCTACCGGTCCGGCCTCCGGATCGCCGACACTGCGCCGTCGCGGATCGAGACGATGGCGGCGGGCGAGGTCCGCGTCTCCGGTGTGGTCGAGCCGGCCGAGGTGACGCTCGTCTCGCCGCTCCAGTCGGCTCCATGCGTCTACTACCGGTCGTCGATCCGCGAATCGGCCGGCGACGACGGCGGCGGCGAGGTGACCGTCCTCGCCGAGGAGCGGGCGGTCGGCTTCCGCGTCCGCGAGACCGATGGCGAGCGTTCGATCCGTGTCTTCCCGCGCGGCGCCCGCTTCGACGTCCCCGAGCAGTACCGCGACCGGACCGGGGCGTTCGGCGACGAGCCCCCGGGACTGCAGCTCCGGACGGCGTCGGCCTTCGCCGCCCCGCTCGTCGACCACGAGGCCCAGGTGGCGGCCCTGCTCACCGTTCGACATCCGCTCGCCGATCCCTTCGGCCCGCGCTTCCGCGCCGCCCGGTCCAGCCGACGGGCCTATCGCGAGGCCCGGCTCGAGCCCGGCCAGGTCGTGACGGTCATCGGCCGGGCGCTGCCCTTCGACCAGCTCGACGACCCGGACGCGTCGGACATGGCCGCCCAGGACGGTGTGGCCGAGGACGATCCGGAGGTCGCGGCGAGCGTCGCCGCCGCACGGCGAGCCGGCACGCTGACCAACCCGGCCGCGGCGTGGGGCAACGCCGCGATCCCGGGCTTCGGGATCGGTCGTCCGGCGGAGGCGCCCCGCCTCGATCCGGCGGCGCGCCCGGTCGCCGTGGCCGGCGCCGAGGCCGCGGCGCTCGCCAAGCGGACGTTCGAGATCGCGGCCGAGGAGCTCGTCATCGCCGCGGGGCCCGACGCTCCCCTGCTCATCGCCGTCGGGACGGCCGCGCAGGCCACGGCGCGCAACGAGAGCCGCTTCCTCGGGGGCCTGCTCGGCGCCCTGCTCGCGATCGGCTCGGCGCTGGCCCTCGCGTTCATGTTCACCGGCGGGTTCGGGACGTGAGCCCATTCGAGCTGGCAGCCGCATTCGCGGTCGGCGTCGCCGTCGTCGTGGCGGCCGGCGTGACACTCGCGATCTACAACGCCGTCGTCGCGCTCCGCCAGCGGATCGACAAGGCGTGGGCGAACATCGAGGTGGCGCTCAAGCAACGCTGGGACCAGTTGCCGAACCTCGTCGCCGCGGTTCGCGACGTCATGACGTTCGAGCGCGACACGCTCACCGAGATCGCCCGCCTTCGTTCGGCCTACGCGCCCGGCGAACCGATCGCGGCGCAGGCGGTCACCTCGGACGCGACGAGCGCCGCGCTGCGACGGCTCTTCGCGGTGGTCGAGAACTATCCGCAGCTGAAGTCGGCGGCGAACGTCCTCGACCTGCAGAACGAGATCGAGCGGCTCGAGGATGTCATCGCCGACCGCCGCGAGCTCTACAACGACCAGGTCTACCGGTACAACACCCGGATCGCCCAGCTGCCCGCGGCGTTCCTCGCGCCGCTGTTCGGCTGGCAGCCGCGGCCGTACTTCCGGGCCGACCCCGC
>DATBKB010000065.1:0-31196 GCA_036556145.1 Candidatus Limnocylindrales bacterium
GGACACGCTGACCACGATCGCGGGCCGACCCGGTCTCACCGGGTCGGCCCGTCGACTTTCGCCCGGAGAGGTGGGATGAGCGAGCAGCCGCCGATCCTCGAGATGCGCGGCATCACCAAGCGCTTCCCCGGCACCGTGGCCAACGACGGCATCGACCTCGACGTCCGCCACGGCGAGGTCCATGCCCTCCTGGGCGAGAACGGGGCCGGCAAGAGCACGCTCATGAACATCCTGTACGGGCTCGTCTCACCCGACGAGGGTGAGATCTGGATGGATGGGCAGCCGGTCACGATCCGGGACCCGGCAGATGCCATCCGTCGCGGCATCGGGATGGTCCATCAGCACTTCATGCTCGTCCCCGTGCTGACCGTCGCCGAGAACGTCATCCTCGGCCAGGAGTCGATCACCGGCCCGGGCATCCTCGACTTCGGCGACGCCGAGCGGCGGATCAAGGCGCTCGCGGAGCAGCTCGGCTTCCGGATCGACCCGCGGGCGAAGGTCGAGGAGCTCAGCGTCGGCCAGCAGCAGCGGGTCGAGATCCTCAAGGCCCTCTACCGCGGCGCGCGGCTCCTCGTGCTCGATGAGCCGACCGCAGTCCTGACGCCACAGGAGACCGTCGAGATCTTCGGCGTGCTCCGCAAGCTCAAGGCCGAGGGGACGAGCATCATCTTCATCACCCACAAGCTCGACGAGGTCCTCGCGATCGCGGATCGGATCACGGTCATTCGCCGTGGACGAGTCGTCGGCACTCGGCGGCCCGCAGAGACGAGCGAGGGCGAGCTCGCCGAGCTGATGGTCGGGCGCGAAGTCTCGTTGGTCGTCGACCGCGGCACGTCCCATCCCGGCGAGCCGGTCCTGCAGGTCGAGGCGCTCCACGCCAGGGACGACCGCGGCAACGAACGGCTCAGCGGCGTGGACTTCGTCGTCCGTGCCGGCGAGATCCTCGGGATCGCCGGCGTCGCCGGCAACGGCCAGGACGAGCTCGTCGAGTCGCTCATCGGGTTGCGCAGGCCAAGCTCCGGCAAGGTCGTCCTCATGGGCGGGGACATCACGTTCGATCCGCCCCGGGACGTCCGCAATCAGCAGGCCGCGTACGTTCCCGCCGACCGGCAGCGGTACGGCCTCGTCCTCACCTACTCGATCGAGGACAACCTCGTCCTGTGCACGTACGACGAGCCGCCCTACGCGCGCGGGATCGTCCGCAACGAGGACGCGATCGAGAAGCGCGGGGCCGAGCTCGTGGAGCGGTTCGACATCCGGACGCCGTCACCGAAGGTCCGCGTCAGCAGCCTCTCCGGCGGCAACCAGCAGAAGGTCGTCGTGGCGCGCGAGTTCGCCGATGCGGCCACGCTGCTGATCCTCGACCAGCCGACACGGGGTGTCGACGTCGGCAGCATCGAGTTCATCCACAAACAGATCATCGCGAAGCGCGACGCCGGCGCCGCGATCCTCCTCGTCTCGGCCGAGCTCGACGAGGTCATGGAGCTGTCCGACAGGATCGCGGTGATGTTCGGGGGAACGATCGTGGCGACGTTCGACGCGGACGAAGCCGATCGCGAGCAGATCGGTCTGCTCATGGCGCGCGGCGCAGCGGCCCGGTCCGCTGAGCCGGTGCCCGCGGGAGCGGGTCGATGAGCCAAACCCCCGACCCGCGCGCGACTCGCGAGTCGGCCCGCGATCAGGCGGGCGGCGCCGACCCGCTCGCCGGCACGTCGCCGGCCGCATCGCAGCAGCCGCCGGTGTCGTGGACGACGCCGCCCACGCGACGTGGCTCGGAACCCGGGCCCTTGAGCCGGGCCTGGCGAGCCGCGGCGGTTCCGGTCCTCTCGATCGTCCTTGCGCTCGTCGTCGGCGCTCTCCTCATCCTCTTCTCCCCCCTGACGGCGGGCAAGCCGATCAAGTGGGACCTGCCGATCCAGGCGTACCTGGCGCTGCTCGAAGGGGCATTCGGCACCTTCAAGTTGTGGGAGGACCCCGGAACCCGCTTCAACGCGATCGGCGACACCCTGTCGAGGGCCGCTCCGTTGATGCTCGGCGGGCTGGCCGTCGGTCTCGCCTTCAAGGCCGGCCTCTTCAACATCGGCGTTGCCGGCCAGTTCCTCGTCGGGGCCTTTGCCGCCGCGGTCGCCGGGACGACCTTCGCGACGCTCGACACGAACGTGGCCGTGCCGCTGTCGCTCGCGATCGGCTGTCTCGCCGGGGCCGCCTACGGCTTCATCCCGGGCTTCCTCAAGGCCCGAACCGGGGCCCACGAGGTCGTCACCACGATCATGCTCAACGCGATCGCCGTCCAACTGCTGGCGTTCCTGCTGAGCCTCGTCAAAGCCCCCGGATTCAGCTTCCCGCGGACCGGCGACATCGGCAACGCGCTGCTGCCGACGCTGCTCGGCCGGAACATCCACCTCGGCGTGCTGCTCGCGTTCATCGCGATCTTCGTCATCCGCTGGCTGCTCGACCGGACGACGCTCGGGTTCGAGATCCGGACCGTCGGCGCGAACCCGAACGCCGCGCGCTACGCCGGCATTCGACCCGTCTTCATCGTGACCCTCACGATGACGATCGCCGGCCTGCTCGGCGGATTCGCCGGGGCGATCCAGATGCTCGGCGTCCAGGGCTTCTACGCGACCGGCATCAGCGCGAAGGTCGGGTTCGACTCGATCACGGTCGCGCTGCTCGGGCGGTCGTCGCCCCTCGGGATCATGTTCTCGGCGCTGCTGTTCGGCGTCCTCCGGGCAGGCCAGAACCTCATGCAGCTGCGCACGGCGAACCAGGTGCCGATCGAGCTCATCGACGTCATCCAGGCGACGATCATCCTGTTCCTCGCCGCGGACATCATCGTGCGGCGGGTCTTCAGGCTGCGAGCGGCAAAGGCCGCACTCGAGGGGGAGGTCCGGACCGTGACCCAGTCGTGGGGCGAGCAGGTGGCCCGCTGATGGACATCACCGCCATCCCCGGGCTCATCGTCACGTTCGTCCTCTACCTGTTCGACATCATCTTCCTCAACCCGAGCACGCTCCCGATCATCCTCGCGGCGACGGCGCCGCTCGCCCTCGGCGCGCTCTGCGGCGTCATGTGCGAGCGGTCGGGCGTCGTCAACATCGGGATCGAGGGGATCATGCTGACGACGGCGTTCGTCGGGTACCTCACCGGCTTCCTCCTCCACGAGTCGATCGGGACCGGGCCTGCGCTCGTCCTCGGCATCGTCATGGCGGTCCTCGTCGGCGCGCTGCTCGGTGTCGTCCACGGCTGGCTGACGATCTCGATCCGGGCCGATCAGATCATCGCCGGCGTCTTCCTCAATGTCGCCGCCGTCGCGTTCACCGGGTACTTCAACCGGATCATCATCACGCCGACGGGCCGCGGCGGCGCCGGCGTGCTCGAGACGATCAACCTCGTCCCGCCGGAGATCACGACGATCCCGGTCATCGGGCCGATCCTGGCGATGTTCCTCAACGCGAACCCGATCGCGATGAGCGTCATCGTGTTCGTCATCGGCCTGCACTTCCTCCTCTATCGGACGCGCTGGGGCTTGCGGACGCGTGCGGTCGGCGAGCACCCCAAGGCCGTCGACACGGTCGGCATCGACGTCATCCGGTTGCGCTACCTGAACGTCATCGTCGGCTGCGCACTGGCGGGCCTCGCCGGCGCATACATCGTCATCGGCCAGAACGGCGCCTTCCAGAACGAGATGTCGGCCGGCCGCGGCTTCATCGCCCTCGCGGCGGTGATCTTCGGCCGCTGGACGCCCCTCGGCGCGTTCGGCGGCGCGCTCCTGTTCGGCGCGGCGAGCAGCCTGCAGACGATCATCTCGGTCGCCCGGCCGGAAGGCCAGCTCGGGTCGATCCTCGTGTCGATCCCGACCCAGTTTTATGCAGCCTTCCCGTACGTCCTGACGATCATCGTGCTGGCCGGCGTCGTGGGTCGCTCGATTCCGCCGGCGGCGGACGGGATCCCGTACGCAAAGGAGGCCCGGGCCTGACGGCCGAGGAGCGAGCGCGGGCCCGCGACGTGCTCCATCTCGAGGAGGGCCGCGGGCCCGTTCCGCTGCTCGACGAGGATGGGATCGTCGAGCTGCTTCGCTCGAGCCGTCGCATCGCGGTTGTCGGCGCGTCGTCGAGGCCCGGCCGGCCGTCGCTCGGCGTGTTCGAGTACCTCGTCGGGTCCGGCTACGACTGCGTCCCGGTGAACCCCGTCGAGCGCGAGGTCGCCGGCGTCCCCGCGTTCCCGACACTCGCCAGCGCGGTCGACGCGACCGGGCCGTTCGACATCGTCGACGTCTTCCGCCGGTCCGAGCTGTGCGTGCCGCACGCCGAGGAGGCCGTCGCCGCCGGTGCGAGGTGCCTGTGGCTCCAGCTGGGGGTCGTCAACTGGGACGCGGCGAGGATCGCCCACGAAGGCGGCCTGGCCGTCGTGATGGACCGCTGCACGGCCATCGAGCACCGCCGCGCCCGCAGTCGCTGACGCCTCGATCGGCCGGCGGTGTGAACCGATGGCTAGCGGATCGCGAACCCCGCGATCACGAGCACGAGGCCAACGCCGGCAACACCCGCCCAGGTCAGCGCCTCGCGGCGAACCATCGCGATCATGACCTCGGCACCGGTCGTCGACGAGTCGCGCACGCCGCCGCGCCAGGCCTCGTAACGGGCGACGTTCGCCTGCTGGTCCTTGAGCCCCTGGTACCTGGCCCACGGGCGGCGAGCTCGCAGATACCCGAGCACGATCAGGGCAACTCCGGCGCCCCAGAGGACGATGTTGACGGCGTTCATCCGCGATCGAGCCGCTCGCGAACCGCGGCCTGGGCGAGCGCCGCGTTCGCCTGGCCGCGGGTCGCCTTCATCACCTGGCCGACGAGGAAGCCGACGGCCTGGGCCTTGCCGGCCCGATAGTCGGCGACGGCCGCCGGGTTCGCGGCGAGGACCTCGTCGACGACCGCCGCGAGCGCTCCGGCGTCGGAGATCTGGCGGAAGCCTCGCGCGGCCACGATCGCCGCCGCGCCCTCGCCGGTCTCGGCGTGGGCCGCGAAGGCCTCGCGAGCGTTCGCCCGCGAGATCGCGCCCGAGCCGACCTCCGCGATGAGCCACGCCAGCTCCGACGGGGACACCGCGATCGGCGACCCGGCCGCGTTCCGAAGTCGCAGGTACTCCCCGGTGACCCAGTTCGCGACCTGTTTCGGGTCGAGGCCCGGACCGGCCGACAACGTCGCGTCGAACAAGGCGCCGGCGTCCGGGTCGGACACGATCACGGCCGCGTCGTACGCGGACAGCCCGAATGCATCGCGATAGCGTCCCCGCCGCGCGGCCGGGAGCTCGGGCAAGGAGGACCGGATCGCCTCGAGCCACGCCGGCTCGACGTGGAGCGGCGGCAGGTCGGGCTCCGGGAAGTAGCGGTAGTCCTCGGACGACTCCTTGGTCCGCATGACGTACGTCGCGCCCCGGTTCTCGTCCCAGCCGCGCGTCTCCTGGACGATCGGCTCGCCGGCGTCAAGGGCTGCCGCCTGTCGCTCGATCTCGGTCCCGATCGCGCGCTCGACGGAGCGGAACGAGTTCATGTTCTTGATCTCGACGCGCGTCCCGAGCGCGTCGTCGCCGCGGCGCCGCAGCGAGACGTTCGCCTCGACCCGCATCTGGCCGCGCTCCATGTCGGCGTCGGACACCCCGATCGCCCGCAGGAGCAGCTGCAGCTCCTCGGCATAGCGTCGCGCGGTCTCGGCGGTCCGGACGTCCGGCTCGGTGACGATCTCCATGAGCGGCGTCCCGGACCGGTTGAAGTCGATGAGGCTCGCCGGGCGTCCGTCGCCGGTCGCGCCGTGGACGAGCTTCGCGGTGTCCTCCTCGAGGTGGGCGCGCCGGATGCCGATCGACACCGCGCCCTCCGAGGTCTCGACCGCCAGGCGCCCCGCGGACGCGAGCGGCAGGTCGTACTGGCTGATCTGGTAGCCCTTCGGCAGGTCGGGGTAGAAGTAGTTCTTCCGATCCCAGCGCGTCGCCGTGGGGATCGTCGCCTCGATCGCCATGCCGGTCGCGAGAACGAGCTCGACCGCCTTGCGGTTGATGACCGGCAGCGAACCGGGCAGCCCCAGGCAGACGGGGCAGACGTGGCTGTTGGGTGTTGCGCCGGTCAGGTCGGTCGAGCAGGCGCAGAACATCTTCGAGGCGGTCCTGAGCTGGCAGTGGACCTCGATGCCGATGACGGGCTCGTATCGCTCGAGAACCGCGGACCGCGGCGTGCTCGGTCGAACGGCGGTCATCCCGCCAACAGCTCGAACGCCCTGGTGACGAGGTACAGCCCGTACATCGCGACGGCGAGCCAGGCGATCGAGCCCGCGACGCGGCTCGCAAACCGGCGGACGCGCGGCCGCGCCGGGAAGGGCCGGGTCGCTTCGATCGCCGTCCGCGTGGGGTCACCCTCGTGGACGAGCGGGGCGAGGGCCTCGCGCGCCAGCACGTAGCCGCGGTGGACGCCGACGATCGCGGCCACGGAGCCACACAGGATCAGGACCAGGGTCATCGCCGGCTAGTTTCGCACAGGGCCGCCTTGCGGCAGCCCGAAAAGGTCGTCAGTTGACCCCGAAGAGGTACCCCAGGAATGCGCCGCCGAGCAGGGACAGGACGAAGAACATCGACTCGTCCGGCATCGCGTCCGGCACGAGCGAGCGCACCCTGACCTCACGCACGATCTCGCGCTCGACCGCCGCGGCGGCGGTCTCGTCCTCCCACGACATCGCCAGCTCCTCGCTTCGAGCGACGACGATGCCGCCGACCTGGGAGCGGGGACCTGCACCACGCCGGGCGGCGCGTTACACGTTAGTGGCGGTTCGGAGAGGTTGGTAGCGGGTGGCGCCGGTCCGCCGAGGATTGGGGTGCGCCGAGGCACCGCGGGGCGGTTCAGTCGGGGCGATGGCGGTCGACGAAGCGGCCGATGCGGACGAGCGCTTCCTCGAGCTGCTCGTAGCTCGTCGCGTAGCACGCGCGGACGTGACCCTCGCCCGATGGGCCGAACGCGTTGCCCGGCACGACGGCCACGCGCTCCTCCTCGAGCAGCCGCTGGGCGAAGGCCTCCGAGTCGAGGCCGGTCGACGAGATCCTCGGGAAGGCGTAGAACGCGCCGCGCGGCTCGAACGTCGTGAGCCCCAGGCGGTTGAGGCCCTCCACAACGGTCCGGCGCCGGCGGTCGTACTCGGCGAGCATCCGCTCGACGTCCGGCTCCGCGGAGCTCAGGGCCTCGAGCGCGGCGTCCTGGGCGACGGTCGGGGCCGACATGATCCCGTACTGGTGGACCTTGACGATGCCCTCGAGGATCGGCGCCGGTGCGGCCAGCCAGCCGATCCGCCAGCCGGTCATCGCATAGGCCTTCGAGAACCCGCCGACGAGGAGCGTCCGCTCACGCATGCCGGGAAGCGCGCTCATCGCCCGGTGGCGGTAGTCGCCATAGGCGAGGCGGTCGTAGATCTCGTCGCTGTAGACGAGGAGGTCGTGGCGGACGGCGATCCGGGCGAGCTCGTCCTGCACCGCGGCCGGGAGGACGGCCCCGGTTGGGTTGCACGGGTAGCCGAGGAACAGCGCCTTCGTCCGCGGCGTGATCGCGGCCTCGACGGCGGCGGGATCGAGCGCGAAGTCGTCCTCGAGCCTCGTCGAGACGAACCGGACGACACCGCCGGCGAACGTCACCGCCGGCGGATACGCGACGTACGACGGCTCGTGGAGGACCACCTCGTCGCCCGGATCGCACGTGGCCCGCAGGGCGAGGTCCACGGCCTCCGATGCGCCGACGGTGATGAGCAGCTCGCGCAGCGGGTCGTACGAGACGCCGTAGCGACGCTCGAGGTGGGCCGCGAGCGCCCGCCGCAGCTGGACCGTGCCGTAGTTGGACGTGTAGTGCGTCCGGCCGGCGCGCAGCGAGCGAACGCCGGCCTCGACGATGGTCTCGGGCGTGTCGAAGTCCGGCTCCCCCACCCCGAGGCTGATGACGTCGTCCATCGTCGCGAGGATGTCGAAGAAGCGGCGGATGCCCGAGGGCGGCACCGCGCGGACGCGCTCGGCGAGGGCGCGCTCCGCAAGGGGCGGGCGGGAGATGGCCCGGGCGCTCATGGCGACAGGGTACCGCTCAGGCGTGCGCGCGCGGCACGGGTCGATCCGACGCCGTGGGCGTCGAGGGGTCGTCGGCGAGGGCCAGCTCGGCCGGCTCGAGGCGCCGCCACTCGGCGTCGGCGGTGATCGCCTCGTAGCCGCGGCCGAGGCGGAAGAGCTCGAGCTCCGACCAGGCCGGTCCGATGAGCTGGAGCCCGACCGGCAGACCCTCGGACAGGCCGCACGGGATCGAGAGTCCCGGCAAGCCGGCCATGTTGACGGGCAGCGTGCAGGCGTCCGAGAGGTACATCGACACGGGGTCGGCGAGACGCGCGCCGAGCGGGAATGCGACGGTCGGCGAGGTCGGCGCGACGAGCGCATCGAACCCCTGCTCGAAGAGCGTGTCGAAGTCCTTCTTGATGAGGGTCCGGACCTTCTGGGCCTTGAGGTAGTAGGCGTCGTAGTAGCCGGCCGAGAGCGCATACGTCCCGAGCATGATCCGGCGCTTCACCTCGGCGCCGAACCCGCGCCCGCGCGTCGCGAGGTACGACCACGGCAGATCGCCGTCGCCATGGCGCGGGCCGTAGCGGACGCCGTCGTAGCGGGCGAGGTTCGCGGACGCCTCGGCCGGCGCGACGATGTAGTACGTCGCGAGGCCGTAGTCGGTGTGCGGCAGCGACACCTCTTCGACGGTCGCGCCGGCGCGCTCGAGTGCGGCGACGGCCTCGCGGACCCGCGCCTCGACGCCGGGCTCCATCCCGGCGACGAAATACTCGCGGGGCAGGCCGAGCCGCTTGCCGCGGAGCGCCGCAGCGGCCTCGTCGTCCGCCGGCAGGTCGAGCAGCTCGTCGGGGACCGGAACCGGCGCGGACGTCGAGTCGCGCGCGTCGCGTCCCGCGACGGCGTGGAGGAGCGCGGCCGCGTCGCGCACGTCTCGGCCGAACGGGCCGATCTGGTCGAGGCTGCTCGCGAACGCGACGATCCCGTAGCGGCTGACGCGGCCGTACGTCGGCTTGAGGCCGACGATCCCGCAGAGCGCCGCCGGCTGGCGGATCGAGCCACCCGTGTCGGTGCCGATCGCGAACGGGACGTGATACGCCGCGACGGCGGCCGACGAGCCGCCGGACGAGCCGCCAGGCACGCGGTCGAGCGCCCACGGGTTCGCCGTCGGGCCGTAGGCCGAGTGCTCCGTCGACGAGCCCATCGCGAACTCGTCCATGTTCGTCTTGCCGAGGATCACGGCGCCGGCCGCCCGGAGCTGTTCGGTGATGTGCGCGTCGTAGGGCGCGAGATAGCCCTCGAGGATCCGCGAGCCCGCTGTCGCCTGGCCGCCCCGGACGGAGACGAGGTCCTTGAGCCCCACGGGCAGGCCGAACAGCGGATGCCATGCCGACCTGCCCTTGCCGCGCTTCGACGTCCGAGCGGATACCAGCGCCGCGTCGGCGGCGTCGGCGGCGGAGAGCGCTCCGGCGTCGTCGAAGGCCAGCCACGCGTTCAGCGCCCGGTTCTGGCGCCGGGCGAGCCCCAGGTGCGCGGACGTCAGGTCACGGCAAGACACCTCACCCGCGTGGAGGAGGCGGGCCTGCTCGTGGCCGGGCAGGCGCACGAGGGCCGCGGTATCCGTCACCCGGCGGCTCCCCGCTCCTCGCCGAGGATCGGCGGCACGACGATGAACGGCCCGTCCGTTGCCGCCGCGTTCGCGAGCACCGCCTCGACGGACAGCGAGGGGCCCGGAACGTCGTCGCGCAGGATGTTCTCGAGCTCGATCGTCTGCGCCGTCGGCGGGATCGCCTCGGTGTCGAGGCGGGCGAGGATCGCGTACTGGTCGAGGATGTGGTTGAGCTCGCCCTCGAGCCGGGCCAGCTCCTCCTCGGCGAGGCCGAGTCGAGCGAGCCAGGCGACGTGCTCGACATCGGTGCGGGACAGGCCGGCCATCGCCCGATGATAGCCGGGGCACGAGGACTGTCCCGAGTTGACCGGGCGCACCGCAAAGTCGGCCCGTCGACGCCGGATTCGTGCGTGAACCGTAGGTCGACCGGTACCGATGGGTCATCCGGCGGCCCCGGTAGGTCGATGCCGTTGGCGGGGCCCCACCGCGATCCTGACGCCGAGTCCCGGGATGCCGGCTACCGCCCCACCGCCAGCGGAGTCAGATCACCCGATGTGGGTCCAGAAGAGCCTCGACCGCGCCCGACGGAGGCTTCGCGGCGCGGACGCTGATGCCCCGTCGCCGACGTCCTCCACGACGTCGCCCCCGGCGTCACCCGTGCCCGTCGCGCAGCCACCGAATCCCGACGACGTCGTCCTCGCGCTCGTTCGCAGCGAGCTCGACCGGTTCATCGTCGCGCTCTCGGCGACGGTCGATCCCCACATGCCGCGGCCGGACTCGCCGGACCGCCTGGCCGGCGCGCTTTCGACCGCGATCGAGAAGGTGGGCGGGCAGGGCCGGCCCAGCGTCGTCCGCAGCCCGGCGGGCCTGTACACCCCGGAGTACTGGCACATCCGCATCGCCGGCGCCGATCGCAAGACGAAGGCGCTCGTCGAGCGCTTCGCGACCGGGCGAGGTGGCGCCTGATGGCCGCCGTCGCCTGTCTCCAGTGCGGCACGCCGTCCAACGGCTCCGGCTCGACGTTCTGCCGCCGCTGCGGCCTCCCGTACGGGGCGCCGCCGCGCGCCGACGTCGAGCTGCCGACCTGCCCCGTCTGCTATCGGACCGTCGAGGACGACGGCCGTCTCGCGAGCCTCGACCAACCCGGCCGGCGCGTCGACCTCCACCACCACATCGGTGAGCACGACCGCCATCCCGTCGGCGACGACGAGATGCTCGAGTCGCTGCGTGAGGGCAGCATGATCCGGATCGGTCGCTGGACGGCGCCGTTCGACCTCGTCCGGCGCTACCTCGTGACCGGGAACCTCGACGGCGGGCGGCGCCGGACGTTCGAGCACAACGCGATCGTCAACGCGATGGCCCAGCTCAAGCGGTTCGGGAATGGCTCGAACAGCATCCTCGGCGACCAGCCCGAGTGGGAGAAGGCCCGAGCGGCCGTCAGCGATCTGATGGAGCGCTATCACTCCGGGCGGATGGCGGCGCGCCGCCACTGAGCGGCGTCAGCCAGCGCGTCTCCTTCCTCGCGATCAGGTCGGCGGGATCGGGCGTGATCGCCTGGCGTCGCGGCGAGGCGTAGTACTCCGCGTCGGCATCCTCGAACGTGCCCTTGCCCCGGAACGTCAGGAGCCAGACGAAGAGATCCTCCTCGGGGACCGTCCACGCGGCGCTCTCGAAGCCGAAGTCCCGGCGGAGCGGCCGGACCGTCGCCGACCAGGCCTTGACGAACTCGTCGAGCCGCCCGGGCTCGATGGTGTACATCCGCATCTGCGCCTGGGCCATCGCTCCACCTCCCCTTGCCGCGTCGGACCTTAGCGCGGCGGCCCCCGGCGGATCAACGACCTGTGCTCCTCCACGGTCTCGGGCGTCAGCTCGACGATCCACGTCGCCCCGGCGCCGGCCATCGCGCGGGCCCGTGCTCGAGCCGTATCGAGGTCCGCCGGATCCTCGGCTGGCTCGATGTTGACCGCGACGTCGAACGCGGCGCCGGCCTTCGAACGCACGTAGGAGGCGGCCTCGGCGACCTCCCCGGGCATGAGGTACGCGTCGGTTGCCTGGTTGTGCGTCATGAGATAGATGCCGTCCCACCTGGCGGCCCGGTCGAGCGGCGCGCGGCGCGGCAGCCCAGCCGCGAGCCAGATCGGCGGTCGCGGCTGTTGGGCCGGTCGAGGCAGGAGGCGCACGTCGCGGATCGACGCGGCCTCGGACGAGGCCGCCTCGCCGCGCCACCAGCGATCGAGGAGGGCAAGGGTGTCCTCGGCCCGGGCGATCCGCCCTCGGACCTCGGAATCGAGCCCGAGCTGCTCGAACTCGGCCGGCTTCCAGCCGAGACCGACCCCGACGGTCACGCGTCCGCTCGAGAGCCCGTCCAGCGAGGCGACCTGCTTCGCGACCTCCCATGGCTGCCGGCGCGCCACCGGCGTCACCATCGCCCCGATCCGGATGCGCGAGGTCCGGGCCGCGATGGCTGCGAGCGCGATCCAGGGATCGGCGACCGGCTGCGAGGCGTCGTCAGGAAAGAGGATGTCCCAGAGGAAGAACCCGTCCCAGCCGGCCTTCTCGGCCTCGACCGCAAGGTCGACGAGCAGTCGCGGATCGGACCACTCCCCGTCCGTCGCGACGTCGAGCCCGAACTTCACGCCATGGGCTCGCCGGCGAGGAGCCGGCGGAACGCCTGCTCGTCGAGGACCGGCACGCCGAGCTCCTGGGCCTTGGCGAGCTTGGAGCCGGCGCTCTCGCCGGCGACGAGGTAATCGGTCTTCCTCGACACCGATCCGGCGGCTTTGCCGCCGGCCGCGCGAATCGCCTCCTCAGCCTCCTCGCGGCTGAAGCCTTCGAGCGTTCCGGTGACGACCACACTCTTGCCCGCGAGCGGCCCGCCGGCCGCCGCGGTCCGCGCCGCGGGTAGCTCGGCAATGACACCGGCGTCGTCGAGGTCCTCGAGCACGCCTGTCCCTGGGCCGCCGTCACCGAACCACGCCGCGAGGCTCGCCGCGACGGTCGGCCCGATCCCCTCGACCTCCTCGAACCGGCCCGGCGACTCGGTCGAGACGCGTCGGAGGTGCTCGCCGGCGCGTGTGAGCCATGCATCGCCCGCGGGCACCTCGGCGGCGAGCCAGTGGGCGAGCTCGATCGCCGTTGTCTCGCCGACCTGGGGGACGCCGAGCGAGTTCAGCACTCGAGCCAGCGGCCGGCGCCGCGCCCGCTCGATCGAGCGGTGCAGGTTCTCGGCGCTCTTCCGGGCGTACCGGTCGAGCGACTCGAGGTCCTCGATCGTCAATCGGAAGAAGTCGCCACGGCGCTTGACGAGGCCGCGCTCGAGCAGCTGGACGAGGACCTTCCAGCCGGCGCCCTCGATGTCCATCCCGCCGCGACCGGCGAAGTGGCCGAACTCCTGGCCGACCCGCGCGGGACACGCCGGGTTCGGGCAGTAATGACGAACCGCTCCCTCGTCGCGGACGATCGCGGTCCCGCAGACGGGACACTTCGCCGGCATCCGGTACTTCCGCTCTTTGCCGGTGCGTCGGTCGAGGAGCGGCCGGACGACCTCGGGAATGACGTCGCCGGCCTTCTGGAGGACGACCCAGTCGCCGATCCGGATGTCCTTGCGCTTCACCTCGTCGAGGTTGTGGAGCGTCGCGCGGGCGACGGTCGATCCCGCGACCTTGGCGGGACGCAGGTGCGCGACAGGGGTCAGCGTGCCGGTGCGGCCGACGTACGGGACGATGTCCTCGACGACGGTCTCGACCTGCTCCGGGGGAAACTTGTAGGCGATCGCCCAGCGCGGCGCGCGGGAGACCATGCCGAGGCGCTCCTGCTGGCCGAAGTCGTCGACTTTCACGACGACGCCGTCGGTCTCGTATGGCAGCTCGTGGCGCGGCTCCTGCCATCGCTCGGCGAAGGCGATGACGCCCTCGATGTCGAGGCCGGCCTCGCGGTCGGGGTTCACCGGGAAGCGAAGCTTCTCGAGCCGCTCGAGGGCCGCGGACTGCGTTCGGACGCCGGCGGTCGGGTCGCCGTCCTCGATGAGCTGGTAGAACCACGTCGCGAGCAGCCGGCTTGCGGTCACCGCCGGATCCTTCTGCCGGAGCGAGCCCGCGCCGCTGTTCCGGGGATTCGCGTAGAGCGGCAGCCCGAGCTCCTCGCGCTCGGCGTTGATCCGGGCGAACTCCTTCTTCGGCATGAAGACCTCGCCGCGGACGTCGACCGTCACGGCCTCCGGGAGCCGCTCCGGGATCGCCGCGATCGTCCGCAGGTTCGCCGTGACATCCTCACCGGTCGTGCCGTCGCCACGGGTCGCGCCCCGGGCGAAGCGACCGCGTTCGTACTGGAGCGAGATGGCAAGGCCGTCGATCTTCAGCTCGGCGACGTACCGAAGACCCGGCGCCGGTTCAGGGGCCGGCGGCAGCCCGAGACCCCGGCGCACGCGGGCATCGAAGGCCCGCAGCTCGTCGTGGCTGAAGGCGTTGGCCAGCGACAGCATCGGCCGGCGGTGGCGGACCTCGGCGAAGGTTCCGGCCGGTGCCCCGCCGACCCGTTGGGTCGGCGAGTCCGGCGTGACGAGCTGCGGATGCGCCGTCTCGAGGGCGACCAGCTCGCGGAACAGCGCGTCGTACTCGGCGTCGCTGAGGTCCGGCGCGTTCTCCTGGTAGTACTGCTCGTCCGCACGCGCGATGCGGGCGGCGAGATCGGCGTGCCGGGCGGCGGCCGACTCCGTGTCAAGCGCCGCCGCCTGCTCGACGAGCGCGGGATCGACGGGCAGGCGCTCCGCCTCGAGCGTTTCCGTCATCGGGCGTCGACGACGTGCTCGCGCCGGACGTCCGCCAGCGTCGCGGTCCCGAGCAGGGCCATCGCGCGCTCGAGCTGCTCGCGGAAGATCGCGAACGCCTTCGTCACCCCCGCCTCGCCGGCGGCGCCGAGGGCCGTGACGAACGGCCGGCCGGCGAACACGTACGTCGCGCCGAGGCCGACGGCGATGAGGATGTCGCTCCCGCGACGGATCCCGCCGTCGAGGTACACCTCGGCCCGGCCGGCGACCGCGTCGACAATCGGCTCGAGCGCGTCGAGCGATGCGATCGACTTGTCGAGCTGCCGTCCGCCGTGGTTCGAGACCACGACGGCTGCCGCGCCATGCTCGACGGCGAGACGGGCGTCCTCGGGATGAAGGACGCCCTTGATGACCAGCGGTAGCGAGCTCCACGACCGGATCGTCGTGAGGTCGTCCCAGGTCAGACGGACGTGGCGCGCGTCGAGCAGCCGGTCGAGGTCGACCTCGCCGTCCCGGTCGGGATCCGCGGCGAGGACCATCGAGCGGCCGAAGTTCCCGAGCGGCGTGTCGAGCTCCCAGCCGCGCCGCTTCTCGCGCTCGCGGTAGCCGAGCACCGGCAGATCGACCGTCAGGACGATCGCCTCATAGCCCGCCGCCTCGGCGCGGCGGACGAGCTCACGCGTGAAGCCGGGATCCTCGTTGACGTAGAGCTGGAACCAGCGCGCACCGTCCTTCGGAGCCCCGGCGGCGATCTCCTCGAGGGACCGGCTGCTGACCGTGGACGCGCAGAAGAGCGTGCCCGCCGCGGCCGCCGCGCGGGCGGTCGCGATCTCGGCGCCCCGATGCGCCAGGCCCTGGGCTGCGACCGGCGCCACGCCGATCGGGAGCGCGTGCTCGCGACCCAGCACCCGGCGGCGCAGGTCGGCCTTCGCGACGTCGACGAGCACTCGCGGCAGCAGCCGCCGGCGGCGGAAGGCCTCGACGTTGTCGGCCAGCGTGATCTCGTCCTCGGCGCCACCGGCGAGGTAGTCCCACGCGGCGGGCTCCATCCGCGCCCGGGCAATCGGCTCGAAGTCGGCGAGGGAGATGACGGATCGGAGGTCGGCGACGCTCTCGACCATGTCCTGCAGCGTACGCGATCGACCGGCCGGCTCAGCCGACGACATCGAGGTTGGCGAGGCTCGCCAGCATCGTCTTCCGCCCGACCGACGGGTCACGGAAGGCGACGACGACCTCCTCGTCGCTGCGCGTCAGCTTCGAGGTGACGACGATTCCGTCTCCCCAGCGGGCATGCCGTACCCGGTCGCCGTCGCGGAACCGCCGCTCGCCCGGGATGACGGGACGCGGGACGGCCAGCGGGCGGGTCCGGGGCGCCAGCGACGGTCCGGCCGTCGCGTCGTCGTCCCAGGCCTCGACGGGTCGGGCAAGCGAGCCCGATGGGGCGCCCGCAGCGAACGCGTCACGACGTGCCGCGAGATCGCGGCTTGGCCGGAACGCCTCGCCGTCCGCGGGAGCGCCGGGCCGGCCGCTGCCCTGTCGGTACGCGCCGCCCCCGGCTCGAACGGGCGTCCCGAACCGGGTTGCGCGCCGGGCGCCGAACACGAGGTCGAGATCGAGCGGGCCGTCGGCCCGGTCCTCCTCCGGTGCCGTCAGCTGCGGCCCATCCATGAGACCCGGCGGGATCTCGAGCAGGAACCGGGACGGCACCGAGGCCTGGCCCATGCCCCATGTCGCGCGGCGCCAGGCATGCGAAAGGTAGAGCCGGCGCTTCGCGCGGGTGATCCCGACGTACGCCAGCCGCCGCTCCTCCTCGAGCTCTTTCTCGTCGTCGAGCGCTCGACTGTGGGGGAAGAGGCCTTCCTCCAGGCCGGCGATGAACACCGCCGGGAACTCCAGGCCCTTGGCCGCGTGGAGCGTGATGAGCGTGACCGCGTCCTTGCTGCCCTCGTAGCTGTCCTGGTCGGCAACGAGGGCCGTTTCCTCGAGCAACCGGTCGAGCGCGTCCTCCGGCGAGAGATCGTCGTAGCGGGTCGTGACGGAGCGCAGCTCGAGGAGGTTCGCCCAGCGCTCCTCGCCCTCCTCCGATCCGTCGGCGAGCATCGCCCGGTAGCCCGACGCCTCGAGGACGTCGTCGAGGAGCTCGGGCAGCGGCAGGACGCCGACCCGCGTGCGGAGGCGCCGGACGAGCGCCGCGAACTCCGACAGCGCGTTGCGCGTCCGCGGGGCGAGACCCTCGATCTCGCCGCGGCCGCCGCGCTCGATCGCCTGCCACGTCGAGACGTCGTTCCTGGCGGCGACGGCACGGAGCGTCTCGATCGTCTTCTCCCCGATCGATCGGGACGGCACGTTGATGATCCGCTCGAAGCTCACCGCGTCGACATCGGAGCGCAGGACGCGGAGGTAGGCCAGCGCGTCCTTCACCTCACGGCGGGCGTAGAACCGCGTCCCGCCGACCAGCTGGTACCGGATCCCGTAGCGGAGGAAGGCTTCCTCGATCGCCCGGGACTGGGCGTTCATCCGGTACATCACCGCGATGTCCTGCGGCCGGAACGGGCCCTCGTCGTCGTCGGCCCGGCGCGTCAGCGCCGAGCTGCGACCGCCGACCAGGCCCTCGACCTGCCGGGCGATCCACTCGGCCTCTTCCTCCTCGTTGTACGCCTCGAACCGCTGAATGCGCTTGCCGCCGAGGAGATCCGTCCAGAGCTTCTTCTCGGTCCGCTCGGTGTTGCGCGAGACGACGGCGTGGGCCGCATCGAGGATCAGCTGCGTCGAGCGGTAGTTGCGCTCGAGCTTCACGACCGCGGCATTCGGCCAGTCACGCTCGAAGTCGAGGATGTTGCGCAGGTCGGCGCCGCGCCAGCGGTAGATCGACTGGTCGTCGTCGCCGACGACCGCGAGGTTGCCGTGCTTGGCGGCGAGGGCCTTGACCCAGAGGTACTGCGGCCGGTTCGTGTCCTGGTACTCGTCGACGTGGAGATAGCGCCACCGATCCTGGTACCGCGCGAGCACCTGCGGCGCCTCGTGGAACAGACGGACGGCCTCGAGCAGCAGGTCGTCGAAGTCGAGGCCGCCGACCTTGCGCAGCCGCTCCTGGTAGCGCACGGCCAGCTGGGCGATGACGCGCTCATGCCGGTTGACGGCGTTCTCGGCGAGGAACGCCGCGTCGAGCATCTCGTTCTTGGCGCGGCTGATCGCGCCGAGGACGGCCGACGGCCGGAACTCGCCGGTGAGCGGGATGTCCTCCTCGCGGAGGATCTGCTTCATCAGCGCGGTCTGGTCGTCGGTGTCGTAGATGACGAACCGGCGGTCGAGCCCGATCGCCTCCCCGTCACGGCGCAGGACGCGGGCACAGAGGGCGTGGAAGGTGCCGGCCTGGACGTCGCGGCCGGTCTCGCCGACGAGCGAGATGATCCGATCGCGCAGCTCGCCGGCGGCGCGATTCGTGAACGTCACCGCGAGGATCTGCCAGGGCCGAACGCCGCGGACGCCGATGAGGTACGCGATCCGGTGCGCCAGCACGCGGGTCTTCCCGCTCCCCGCGCCGGCGAGGATGAGCAGCGGGCCATCGGTCGTCGTGACCGCCCGCGCCTGCTCCGGGTTGAGCGCCGAGAGGATCGCGGCGGAGCGCGCCTCGGCCGCCGCGGCACGGGCCGCCGCCGCGGCCGCTTCGTCAGCCGGGCCGGTCGCGGCACCGAGCGACGTCGCGGCAGCGCCGGCCTCGCGCGGGGCGGGTCGCGCCGCTTCGCGCAGCCACTCGGGCTCCTCCGGGACCGCCGGGGCGTCCGTATCGAGGTCGGCGAACTCGGTCCCGACGGTCTCGGGGCCGGTCTCCCGGGCGCGCCGTCGCGACGGCTTTCGGGGGGTGGGGCTCACCGACCAATTGTAGGGTCGGCTGCCTCACCGCCGGCTCTTCCGGAGGCCCCGGCGCCGGCGCGGAAGAGCCCTGGAAACGAGGAGGCCCGCCCGGAGGGCGGGCCTCTGTCGGTGCGAACGAACGGACCTAGCCGGTGACCTGGTCGGCCGGCGGGGCGGTGATGTTGACGCCCTGGTCGAACGTGAACTCGAAGGTACCGCTGACGGTGCCCTGCGCGCCCGCGTTCACCGAGAAGCCGACCTTGCCGGGGCGCAGGTCGTTCTTCCGGGTCCAGACGTCGAACGTCATGTCGCCGGTGAAGCCCGACGCGTCCTGGCCCATCGCGGCGAGATCGGCCGCCGTCAGGGCGATCCGGACGTGGTAGCAGTCCTGGTCGCCGCAGCGCTCGTCGGCGAGCTTCTCGGGCGGCTTGGGGAGCTTGTCGAGGCCGCTCCGAAGCTCGTTGAGCGCCTGGGTGGGATCGGTCGCCTCATCGGGGACGGCGCCCTCGCCTGCCGAGGTCTTCATGTACTTGCCGGTCGTCGGCGCGCCCACGAAGGCCGCGAACGGGCCGAGGATCTTCATGTAGACGAAGCCGTCAGCCGGAACGATGATGTCGGCGTTCGTGCCCATGAACGTCGGGGCGTCGAGCTGGACGCGGGCCTTCTTGCCGGGCACGTCGAGCGAGACGTCGAGCTTGACGCTCGAGAGGTCGATCTGGCCCATCTCCTCGGCGTTGATCGAGCCCGCGAAGGTGCCCTTGATCGTCGCGGACTTGATCTCCTGGAGGGCCGCGACCGTCCGGACGAGGATCTCCTTCGGATCGGTGAGCGGCGGGGCGGCGGGGGCGGAGTTGCAGCCGACGACCGCCAGCATGGCGACCGCGGCGATCAGCGCAGACAATCGACGGGGCATCGTGACTCCAATTCGTGAATGACGGTGGCCCACAGGGTCCCTTGCGCGGGTCCCGGTGTCAAACCGGACGCAGCCGCTCGTTGCCGGACGACAACGAAGGCAGCGCCTGGGGGAAGGCAGCGCCTGGGGGAAGGCAGCGCCTGGGCGCTCACCGGTGCTGCCGTGACGCTTTCGCGGCCAGTCGGCGTCCCGGCCCGCTGCTTGTGGCAGTCAGTATCGCCCCCATGCTTGCAGGCTGCGTAGGCGGTGCCACAAGGAGCGCGAGTGCCGGAGGTGTCTCCCGCTTGTCGGACGCCGCCCGCACGGCCCATGAATGGGTGCGATGCCCGGGACGATAGGGCGTGGGCGCAGTCGCCCTATGGGCCGACCCGTGCGTGGACCAGTCATGGGTGCGATATCGGGCCCCGTAGGGGGCCGTGCAAGCGAAGAGCCCGGGCCGATGGCCCGGGCTCCTGTGCGCGATGGGTGTGTAGCGGCTGTCGGCCCGCGCGATCTAGAAGTCCATGTCTCCGCCGCCGTGGCCGTGGCCACCGGCGCCGGCGCCGGCCTTCTCCTTCTCCGGGATGTCCGTCACGAGGGTCTCGGTCGTCAGCACGAGGGCCGCGATCGAGGCCGCGTTCTGGAGCGCGGAGCGGGTGACCTTCGCCGCGTCGACGATGCCCTTCTTGAACATGTCGCCGTACTCGCCCTTGAGCGCGTCGTAGCCTTCGCCCTTGGCCAGGGTCTTGATCTTCTCGACCACGACCTCGCCGGGCTGGCCGGCGTTGTCGGCGATCTGCCGAGCCGGCGCCTCGAGCGCCCGCTTGACGATCTCGACGCCGACCTTCTCGTCGCCCTCGGCCTTGACCTTGTCAAGCGCCGGGGCGGCCTGGACGAGCGTCGTGCCACCACCGGCGACGAGGCCCTCCTCGACCGCCGCGCGGGTGGTCGAGAGCGCGTCCTCGATCCGGTGCTTCTTCTCCTTGAGCTCGACCTCGGTCGCGGCCCCGACCTTGATGACGGCAACGCCGCCGGAGAGCTTGGCCAGGCGCTCCTGGAGCTTCTCCTTGTCGTAGTCGGAGGTCGTCTCCTCGATCTGTGCCTTGATCTGCTGCATCCGGGCCTTGATCTGGGCCGGATCGCCCTCGCCGTCGACGATGGTCGTGTCGTCCTTCGTCGCGACGACGCGGCGGGCCCGGCCGAGATCCTCGGGCGTGACCGAATCGAGCTTGCGGCCGATCTCCTCGCTGATGACCGTGCCGCCGGTGAGCGTCGCGATGTCGCGGAGCATCTCCTTGCGGCGGTCGCCGAAGCCCGGCGCCTTGACCGCCAGCACGCTGACGGTGCCGCGGAGCTTGTTCACGACGAGCGTCGCGAGTGCCTCACCGTCGATGTCCTCGGCGATGATCAGCATCGGCTTGCCCTGTTGGACGGCCTTCTCGAGCGCCGGCAGGAGATCCGGCACGGCCGAGATCTTCTTGTCGGTGATGAGGATGAGCGGGTTCTCGAGAACCGCCTCCATCCGATCCGCGTTGGTGACGAAGTACGGCGAGATGTAGCCGCGGTCGAACTGCATGCCCTCGACGTACTCGACCTCGAGGCCGAGGGACTGGCCCTCCTCGACCGTGATGACGCCGTCCTTGCCGACCTTGTCCATGACCTCGGCGATGATCTCGCCGACCTCGGGATCCGCCGCGCTGATCGCCGCGACCGCCGCGATCTGCTCGCGGTTGTCGACCGGGCGGGCGACGCGCTTGATGTCC
Source organism: Candidatus Limnocylindrales bacterium (assembly GCA_036556145.1). GTDB lineage: Bacteria > Chloroflexota > Limnocylindria > Limnocylindrales > CSP1-4 > JACDAV01. Next base: position 20,951 of record DATBKB010000065.1, read on the forward strand.
TCGACGACCGCCTCGACGGCCTTCTCGATGCCGCGCTTGACGACCATCGGGTTGGCCCCGGCGGTCACGACGCGGAGACCCTCGCTGACCTGGGCCTGGGCGAGGACGACCGCCGTGGTCGTGCCGTCGCCGGCGACGTCGTCGGTCTTGGTCGCGACTTCCTTGAGGAGCTGGGCGCCCATGTTCTCGAACGGGTCGTCGAGCTCGATGTCGCGGGCGATCGTCACGCCGTCGTTGGTGATCGTCGGCGCGCCGAACTTCTTGTCGAGGACGACGTTGCGGCCCTTCGGGCCGATCGTCACCCTGACCGCGTCGGCAAGGCGATCCATGCCGCGCTTGAGGGATCGACGAGCCGTCTCGTCGAAGATCAACTGCTTAGCCAATTCGTCTCATCCTCCAGGATCGTGTCGGGTGGCGTCAGTCGGCGACGACCGCCAGGATGTCCTTCTGGCTGACGATGAGGAGCTCCTCCTCGTCGACCTTGAACTCGGTGCCGGCGTACTTCGCGTAGAGGACCTTCTGGCCCTCCTTGACGTCCATCGGGGTTCGCTTCCCGTCCGCGTCGAGCCCACCCGGGCCAACGGCGAGAATCGTTCCCTCCTGCGGCTTTTCCTTGGCCGTGTCCGGCAGGACGATGCCCGACTTGGTCATCTCCTCGCGCGGCGTCGGCTTGACCACGACCCGGTCCATGAGCGGCCGGAGCTTGGTCTTCGTAGCGGTGGCAGTGGCCAACGTGCGTACCTCCTGCGACGGCGATCGCCGTCAGCTCCCCTACGTGAGGGTCCGCGCCGAACTCACCCGGCCGCCCGGACCGAACGATGTTGATGCCGAGTGCGTCGCGCCCGGCCCGGATCCGTCCTCCGACCCCTGCGGTCCCGTTCGGACCCCGTTCCGGCGCGCTTTAGCACTCTCGACGTTAGAGTGCTAACAAGGCTAGCGCGGAGGCTTCGCGCCTGTCAAGGCCGTGTACTCGTTCGTCGGAGGACCAGCCCCGCGACCGCGCTCCTTCGACGTTTGACCCGCTGGGCGGGTCGGCCGTGGGGGACGCGGGACGCCGGCGACGATTGACCGGCTGGGCGGGTCAGGCGCCCACGGCTTCCAGGGCCCGGGGCAGCTCAGCGTGCGTGTCGCGGAAACAGCCGGTCGTACACGGCAACGAGACGTTCGCCGAGCGACCCCGGCGGCTCACCGCGAACGTCCGCCAACCAGCGCGCCGTCACCGCGACCCACTCCGGCTCGTTGCGGGAGCGCGGCGCACCGGGCGGCGCGAGGAATGGCGAGTCCGTTTCGACCAGGAGGCGATCCTCCGGAACCCGGCGGGCCACCTCGGCCGAGGCCTCCTCGCCACGGCGGAAGACGAGGCCCGAGAAGCTGACGACCGCGCCGAGCTCGAGCATCGCCTCCGCGTAGTCGAGGGGCCCGGAGAAGGAGTGCACGAGGAGCCCCGGCCGGCCCTCGCCCATCGCCCGGATCTCGCTGAGGAGCGCGTCCTGCGCGTCGCGCCGCCCGGCCGCGGAACGACAGTGGAGGATCGCCGGCTTGCCGACCTCGGCGGCGAGCCGCAGGTTGCGGCGGAGGTTGGCGAGCTGCGCGTCGGCCGGCGAGAAGAGCCGGTCGTAGTCGAGCCCGGTCTCCCCGATCGCAACGACCCGGTCGTCGCGGGCCAGCGCCTCGATCCGCGCCCAGCCGGCATCGTCGACGGCCGCTGCGTCGTGCGGATGGAGGCCGGCCGACGCGTCGAGCCACGGATGCCGCTCGACGAGGGCGAGCGCGCGCCGGCATGACGCCGGGTCCCAGCCCGGAACGAGGATCCGCTCGACACCGGCAATGCGGGCGCCGCCGATGACGAGATCGACATCGCCGTCGAAGCGGTCCGCCTGGAGGTGGCAGTGGCTGTCGACGAGCCGCGGGCGCGACGTGGCGTCGGACGGCGTCACCCCGCGGCGTCGGCGGTGGCGGCCTCGGACTCGAGGCGCGGGAAGAGCGGCTCCGGCTGGCCGAGGCGGCCCTTGCGCCGCGACCAGGCGCCCCATTGCAGCTCGTCGAGGAGTGGCGGGCCGCCGTTGCCGTCGGCGGCGTACTCGTAGTCGTAGCCGAGCTGGGCGAGGACTCGCGGAGCGGTGTTCGGCAGGAACGGCGCCGCGGCCAGCCCGAGGACCCGGACCGCCTCGACGAGATCGCCGAGGACCGCGCGGAGCCGCGCGGCGGCGTCCTCGTCGCCGGCTTTCGCCGCCTTGGCGAGATCCCACGGCCGCTCGGCGTCGACGAGCTTGTTCGCCGCGCCGACGAATTCCCACAACCCCGCGAGCGCCGCGTGGAGCAGGTAGCCGTCGAGGTTCCGGCGGTACGCCGCGAGGACGTCCGGCCACGATGCGGCAAGCGACGCCGGCGGGCCGGGCGGCGGACGCTCCCCGCCGAGGTACCGGTTCGCCATCGACACGGTGCGGTTGACGAGGTTGCCGAAGTCGTTCGCGAGGTCGGCGTTGTACCGACGGACGAACGAGTCCCACGACACGTCCGAGTCGCGATCGAAGGCCACCTCGCGGAGCGTGACGAACCGGGCGCCGTCGGTGCCGAGGGCGGCGACGACCGCGAGCGGGTCGAGGAAGTTGCCGCGGCTCTTGCTCATCCGCTCGCCCTGGACGAGGAGCCAGCCGTGAACCCAGACCTTCCGCGGCAGCGGGATGTCGGCGCTCAGCAGCATCGCCGGCCACATGATCGTGTGGAGCCGGTTGATGTCCTTGCCGATGACGTGGAGGTCGGCCGGCCACCACTTCGCGAAGGCTTCGGGGTCGTCGGGGAAGCCGGCTCCCGTGACGTAGTTGATGAGCGCGTCGAACCAGACGTAGACCGTCCCGGCCTCCGGATCCCACGACCCGTCTTCGCGCTGCGCCGTCTGGCCGTCCTCGCCGATCGGGAACGGGATCCCCCACTTCGCGTTCTGGCGCGACGCGGAGAAGTCCTCGAGGCCGCCGGCCATGAAGCCGAGCATCTCGTTCTTCCGGTACTCCGGCTCGATCCAGTCCGGGTGCTCGGCGTAGTGGCGCTCGAGCGCAGCCTGGTACTTCGAGAGCCGGAAGAACCAGTTGCGCTCGGTCAGCCATTGCAGCTCGACGTTCGGGTGGTTCGCACAATGCGTGCCCTTCGCGTCCTCGACGAGCTGGGTCTTCGGGATGAAGCCCTCGTTCGGGCAGTACCAGCCCTCGTACGTCCCGAGGTACAGGTCGCCCTTCTCGAACGAGCGGCGGATGAACTCGTGGACGGCGCGCTGGTGGTCGGGGTCGGTCGTCCGGATGAACCGGTCCGGGCTGATCGACAGCGCGTCCTCGGCGGTCTTGAACTCGGCGACCTTCGCGTCGACGAACTGCTTCGGGGCCTTTCCCTCGGCCTCCGCGGTCATCGCGATGTTCACGCTGTACTCGTCGGTCCCGGTGAGGAAGCGGACGTCCTCGCCCTTCATCCGATGCCAGCGGGCGATGACGTCGGCGCCGATGACCTCGAAGAGCGTGTGGAGGCCGGGCCGGTTGTTGGCGTAGGCGATCGCGGTCGTGAGATAGAAGCGGGGCCTGTCGGGCATGCGAGCGTCCTGCTGCGGTGCTGCGGCGGCGGAACGGCCGCCTCGCGGGCGGAGGGCGCGTCCTGGGCGGGACGCGACGTTGCGGCGGTCGCCGCGTCCGGGGGTTCAGGCCCTGCCGGTGCGCGACCGCCGGGGCATCGCCATGCGACTCCCGAAGCCGATCACGGGGCGATCATCGCGGCTCGGCCGCGGCACGGTCAAGCGCGGGCCCCGTCCGCGGCCTCGACGAGCCCGCCGCGGAGCAGCTCCACGGCCGCGCCGTGCACGCGGGCCGCGGTGGGGGCCGGTCCCATGCCGGCGAGGGCGCGACCGACGGCGTCGAACGCCGCCCCGGTCCGCGGGGCCATCTCGGCGCGTGTCTCCGCGCTCGCGCCGAGCGTGGCAGTCGCCGTCAGCAGCTCGACGGCGAGGACGTCCTCGGCCAGGGCAAGGGCTTCCTCGCTTCGCCGGGCGGCGAGCGGCGCGTTCGTGGCGTGATCCTCGACACCGAGGTCGAGGGCCGGCACGTCGAGGGTCGCCGGCCCGGCGAGGGTGCGCAGCTCGGCGACGCGTGCGGCCCCGGCATACCGCAGCAGCGGCGACCCATGGCGCACGAGGAGGAGCCAGGTCTCCTCGCTGAAGCCGCCGCTGTCGGAGGCCATCCGGTCCCAGAGCTGGCCAGCCCGTCGGTCCGAGATCTGGCCGAGGTGGGCGACGGCCGGCCGGAGCGCGTCGACCGCGAGCGCCAGCAGCATCGCGTGGAAGTTGCCGTTGCTCACCATGCGTCCCTCGTCCACGACGACCAGCGGGTTGTCGTCCATTGCGGCGAGCTCGTCGTCGACGGCCCTGGCGGCGAACGCGACGACCTCGCGGAACGCGCCGTGGACCTGCGGCGCGACGCGGAAGGACAAGGGGTCCTGGACCGACCCTCCGCCACCCGCGATCGCGAGCCGGCTGCCCTCGAGGTACCGGCGAATCCTCGCAGCTGCGACGCGCTGGCCCTCGATCGGCTTCGCGGCGGCGACCGACGGCTCGACCACCGACGGGTTGCCGCGGGCGGTCTCGAGCGAGATCGCCGCGACGAGGTCTGCGGCGTCGGCAAGGCGCCGGGCGCGATCGACGACAAGCGCGGCGTGTCCGATCGCGACGCCATTCGCCGAGATGAGCGTCAAGCCGTCCTTCGGCCCGGGCCGGACGGGCTCGATGCCGGCCGATGCCAGGGCATCGCCTGCCGCGAGGCGTCGCCCGCCGACGTCGACCTCGCCCTCCCCCATCGCCGCGCGCGCGATCGCGGCCATGTGCATGAGATCCGACGCGCCGATCGAGCCGACCGTCGGGACCACGGGGTGGATTCCGCCGTTGAGCATCGCGACGTATGTCTCGGCGATCGCCGGCGAGGCGCCCGATCCCCCGCGCGCGATTCCCGCGATGCGCACGGCCATCGCGGCGCGAACGATCGACGTCCCCAGCGGCGGACCGATCCCGCCGTCGTGGAGGCGGACCGTCACCGCCTGCCCCGTCCCGATGGCCTCGGGCGAGAGGCGCTCGTTGCGGTTGTGGCCCAGGCCCGTGTTCAAGCCGTAGACGAGGTCGGGGCCGGAGGCGAGGCCGTCGACGACCGCACGCGACGCCGCGATTCGCGCCGCGGCCCGTGGGCCGATCGCGACCTTCGCACCGCGAGCGATCGCGACGACGTCATCGAGCCGCAGCGGCGCGTCGTCGACGAGGACCCGGTCGCTCATCGGACGCCGAGGAGCTCGAGCGCGACGGGGAGCGCCGGATCCGTTGCCGAGGTGAACGCGTCCCACCGACCGGGGACGATACGGTCCGGGATGATCCCGGTGTCCTCCCAGGGCCCGTACGTCGCGCCCGTGGCCTCGAACGTCTCGTGGGCGATCCAGGCCTGCCAGTCGTGGGGCAGGTCGTAGCCGTAGAGCGTCTCGACGTTGCCCCCGGTCGTCTCGCCGACGACCTTCGCGCCGTCGACGGCCTGCAGCGTGCCGCTCATGATCTCGCCGAAGCTCACGGTGTCGAGCCCGACGAGCACGACGAGCGGCGCGGCCTGGGAGCCCGCGATGTCGATGCCGTCGATCTCGAAGGACCGCGTGTCCGACGGGCTGCGGAACTCGCCGACCCGCCCGTCGACGAACAGCTCGAGGAACGACTCGAGGACGTCGCTCGCGCCGCCGGTGTTCATCCGGTTGTCGAGGATGATCCCGTCGACCGGGCCGCCCGGCGCAAGCGCCTCGAGCGCGGCGCGCAGCTGCTCGTCCTCGAGCCGGTCGAAGAGTGAGACCAGCCCGACGTACAGGATGCGGGTGCCGGGAATGACGCACAGGTCGACCGGCGTCGAGCCCTGGATCCGGGCCCGTTCGACCTCGACGTCGCGGGCCGGTTCGCCCGGCCGCTCGACGGTCAGCGTGACGTGCGTCCCGGGCTGGCCGCGAACGAGCTCGACTCGGGGGATGCCCTGCTCGTCGACCGGGCTCTGTCCGTCGACCCGGACCACGCGGTCGTGCGCGTGCAGGCCGGCTCGCCGCGCGGGGCTGTCCGGCCACACCGCGATGATGAAGATCGACGTGCCGTCGTCGGTCGCGTTCATGAGCGCGCCGATGCCGGCGTAGTCGGTCTGGCCTTCGAGCTCCGCCTCGGCCGCGGCCGCCTCCTCGGGGCTTTCGACGAACGAGTGCTCGTCGCCGAGCTCCGCGATCATCAGGTCGAGGACGGTGTGGAAGTCGTCCTCGGCGATGCCGCGGCCGACGATCTCGCGGTACTTCGTTCGCACGGCGTCCCACTGCGCGCCTGTCGCCGCCGGATCGACGTAGTTGCGATCGATGGCGCGCCAGAGGTCGTTGACGATCTCGAGCTGCTGGCGCGTCGTCGCGGCCGCGACGGCGGTCCGCGAGGGCATCGGGGGCAACGGGAAGTCCGGCAGGTCCCGCGGCGGGACGGTCGCGACCGGATTGCCCGGGACGTAGTCACACCAGCGGACGAGGCCGCCGATGGGCGAGGCCGTCGGGTTCGCGCCCGAGGGCGCGGTCGAGGTCCGCGGTGTGGCCGTCGGCGAGACGCTCGGCTGCGCATTGCCGCAGGCGCCAACCGCGAGGGCGCCGGCAAGGAGGCACGCAACCCGGAGGCGACTCATTCGTTCCCTCTCACGGCGCGGCCGACGCGCCCGAGCGGGGATCGTAGCAGTGGAGCCGGGATCGACCGCTCAGTGACGGAAGTGGCGCCGGCCCGTCACGAGCATCGCGGCGCCGGCCTTGTCGGCCGCGGCGAGGACCTCGGCGTCCCGCACGGAGCCACCGGGCTGGACGATCGCCGTCACGCCGGCCTCCAGGAGCGACTCGACGGCATCCGGGAAGGGGAAAAACGCATCCGAGGCGGCGGACGCCCCGCGCAGCCGGTCGTCGCCGTGGAGGTCCCGTGCCTTGGCGACCGCCTGCCGCGCCGCATCGACGCGGCTCGTCTGGCCCGAGCCGAGTCCGATCTGCATGCCCTCGCGGACGATGACGATCGCGTTCGACGTCGTCGCGCGAACGAGGCGCCAGGCGAGGTCAAGGTCGCGGCGTTCGCCGTCGGTCGGGGCGCGCTTCGAGACGGCGGTCCACTCGGTCGGGTCGTCGGCGACGGTGTCCGGAGCTCCCACGAGGACCGCGCCACCCGCGGATCGGAGGGCGCCGCGTGGAGAGGGGCCTGGCCCGGCATCGTCCGACGCCAGCGACGGATCGATCACGAGCCGGAGGTTCGGCTTCGTCGCGAGCACCTCGCGCGCCGCCGTGTCGAAGCCCGGCGCCACGACGACTTCGAGGAAGATCGAGGTCAAGGCCTCGGCGACCGGCCGGTCGACCTCGCGCGTCAGCGCCACCACGCCACCGAACGCCGAGACGGGATCGCCGGCGAGCGCCGACTGCCAGGCCTCGAGGGACGTCCCGCGTTCCGCCGCGCCGCACGGGTTCGTGTGCTTGACGATCACGCACGCCGCGCCGCGCAGCGATCGCGCGATCGCCGCCGCGGCCGAGGCGTCGAGGACGTTGTTGTAGCTCAGGGCCTTGCCCTGGAGCGGCGGCTCGCCGGTCGCGAACGGTCCGTCGTCGGGCCGGGTGCCGGCACGGCGGTAGCGAGCCGCGGGCTGATGCGGGTTCTCGCCGTAGCGCAGCGTCTCGACCTTTTCGAGCGCGATCGTCAGGCTGCCCGGGAACGGATCGCCGGATCGGGGCAGGCCCGGCTCGTCCGGCAGCTCGACGCCGGCCTTGTCCATCGCGCACGGCAGCTCGTCGGCGATGCGCGCGTCGTACGCCGCGGTGTGGCGGAAGGCCTCGACGGCGAGCGCCGCACGGAGCGAGGTGGGGACGCTCCCCTGCCCCGTCAGCGCCTCGAGGACCGCGCCATAGCGCGCCGGCGACGTGACGATCGCGACGTTGGCGTGGTTCTTGGCCGCGGCGCGCACGAGGGTCGGGCCGCCGATGTCGATCTCCTCGACGAGCTCGTCGAGCGTGATCCCGGGGCGCTCCGCAGCCGCCGCAAACGGGTAGAGGTTGACGACGACGAGCTCGAACGGGGCGATGGCCGCGTCGACCAGCTGACGCCGGTGGTCGGCCGACCGGCGGTCGGCGAGCACACCGCCGTGGATCCGCGGGTGGAGCGTCTTCACGCGGCCGTCGAGCATCTCGGGAAAGCCGGTGACCGCGGCGACGTCGGTGACCGGCAGGCCGCCGTCGCGGAGCGCGCGGGCCGTGCCGCCGGTGGAGACGAGCTCGAAGCCAAGGCGGTCGAGGCCGCGGGCGAGGTCCACGAGCCCGGTCTTGTCCGACACGCTCAGCAGCGCGCGACGCGGAACCGGCACGCGCTCGTCCACGACGCCGGCGGCGATCCGGACGTGCCGCCCGTCCTCCTCCACGCGAAGGGCGCCCGAGACGAGCGCGGCGACGGCGCGCGGCAACAGGCGATGCTCGACGGCCTTGATGCGGGCGTGGAGCGCTGCCTCGTCGTCGCCCGGCAGGACCGGCACCGCCTCCTGGGCGACGATCGGGCCGCCGTCGAGCGTCGCGTCGACGAGATGGACCGTCGCCCCGGTCACGGCAACGCCGGCGTCGAGGGCATCGCGAACGGCGGCGACACCGGGAAACGCGGGCAGCAGCGACGGGTGCGTGTTGAGGATTCGGCCCGCGAACGCCTCGAGGACACGCGGCCCGACGATCCGCATGTAGCCGGCGAGCACGACCGCATCGGGCGCCGCCGCCGCGAGCGCCTCCGCGAGGACGGCGTCCTCGCCGCGCGGCACGAGCGCCGTCGCGATCCCCTGCTCCGCCGCCCAGTCGAGCGCCGGACAGGCGCGGTCGGCGAAGACCAGCACGATGTCGCCGCCGAGCTCGCCTCGTCGCGCGGCCGCCGCGAGGGCCTGGAGGTTCGAGCCCGTTCCCGAGACGCCGACCGCGATCCGGGCCGTCACGCGGCGAGCGGCGCCTCGAGGTAGCGCGGCCCCTCGCCGGCGCGAACGACCTCGCCGACCCGCCACGCGTCGACGCCGGCGACGCGCAGGTGCTCGAGCGTCCTCGACACGGCCTTCGGCGGGACGATCGCGACCATCCCGAGGCCGCCGTTGAGCGTCGCCCGCATCTCCGGTCCGCCGAGCCCGCCGAGAGCCGCGAACAGCGCGACGACCGACGGCACGGGCCAGCGCCGCGGGTCGACGCGGGCCGCAAGATCCTCGGGGAGTGCCCGCGGCACGTTGCCCGGCAGCCCACCACCGGTCACGTGGGCCAGGCCGCGCAGCGGGGTCCCCGCGCTCTCGAGCGCGTCGGCGAGCGCGAGGACGACCGGTGCGTACAGCCGCGTCGGTGTCATCAGCACCTCGCCGAGTGTCGCCAGGGCGTGGGCCGGCTCGGCGGCGATCGCCTGGACGGTCGGCCGGTCGCCGAGCGACAGCTTGAGCTGCTCCTGGTACGGCCGGTGGAGGTCGAGGTCCCATTGCTCGACGAGCGTGCGAACGAGCGAGTAGCCGTTGGCGTGGAGGCCGGTCGATGCCAACCCGACGATCGCGTCGCCCTCGCGCGCGTGCGTGCCGTCGAGGAGCCGGTCCCGCTCGACGATCCCGACGCAGCAGCCGGCAAGGTCGAACGAGCCCGGCTCGATGAGCCCCGGGTGCTCCGCCGTCTCGCCGCCGACGAGCGCACAGCCGGCCTCGGTGCAGCCCGCCGCGACACCCTCGACGAGGTCGGCGACGCCCGCCGGGTCGAGACGCCCGACCGCGATGTAGTCGAGGAAGAACAACGGGCGCGCGCCGGCGCAGACGACGTCGTCGGCGCACATCGCGACGAGATCGCGGCCGATGCTGTCGAACCGGCCGAGGGCGCTGGCGATCGCGGTCTTCGTCCCGACGCCGTCGGTCGAGCTGACGAGCACCGGCTCGCGATAGCCGGCCGGCAGCGCGACCGCGGCGGCGAACCCACCGAGCCCGCCGATGACGCCGGGCCCATGCGTCGATTCGACGGCGGCTCGCATGAGCCGCACCGCCTCGTCACCGGCCTCGACGTCGACACCCGCTCGCGCGTACGCGGCGCGCTCAGCGGACGGCAAGAGGTTCTTCCAGCATGAACTTGCGGCTGGCCGAGTCGTACGGCACCGGCTCCGGGTAATGGCCGTCGAAGCAGGCGAAGCAGAACCGCTCGTACGGCAGCTCGAGCGCCG
>DATBKB010000066.1:0-13837 GCA_036556145.1 Candidatus Limnocylindrales bacterium
GCGCTCGTAGCGATCGTGAGAAGCGCGATCAGGACGCCGATCGGCGCGGCGACCAGGAAGCTCGCCACGAGGATCAGCCCCGAGACCGCGGCCCCGAACCGATGCCCGCGCGGGTCGATCATCCGCGCCGGCGGCAGCTGCGCGGCGGCATCGGAAGGAATGGCGTTCGGCATTGCGCTGGCTCCTCGGGCGGTCCGGCGGGTCGAGGCGGCATCGTACGTGCCCCGGAGCCGAATGTCTAGTCGTTCAGTAGGAATTGCCGCCGGCAGGCGTCAGAAGTTCGGCGGGGTGATCGCCGACACGATCTCGGCCATCTCGGCGCCGAGGGCCTGGGCCTTGTGGGGCAGACCCGAGTCGTAGTAGATCGAGTCCCCTTCCCCGAGCTCGTAGTCGACGTCGCCCACGGTGATGACGACCCGGCCGCGGAGGACCAGCGCGCACTCCTCGCCCTCGTGGGCCATCGCCGTGCCGTCCACGCCCGGCTTGAGGTGGACGATGATCATCTCGATCTTCCGCCGCACGTCCGGCGAGACCAGCTCGTACGACAGCGGCCCGTTCGGCGGCTTGATGACCTTGCGGGCGTTCTTGCGGACGACGATGCCGTTCGACTCGGGGGCGGTGAAGAGCAGGAACACCGGCACCTCGAGGGCCGAGGCGATCGTCCGCAGGACGATGATCGACGGGTAGGCGACGCCGCGCTCGACGCTGCTCAGGAAGCTGCGGGTGATCCCGACACGGGCCGCGAGGCCGGTGAGCGTCAGCCCGCGCTCGGTCCGGAGCGCCCGGATCCGCCGACCGAGCTGGTCGTCGCGCGTGACCGCCGCGCGGTCAGCGGGCGGCGACGCCGGCGGCCGCTGCCTGCGGGCCATGCTTGCGGGTGAGGTACGGCAGGACCTCGTCGCGGCAGACCTTCGCGACGATCGACGGATCCGGGCTCATGTCGGCCCAGATGATGTGGTCGCAGCCGGCCTCGATGAAGGCCTCGAAGCGGGCGATGATCTCCTCGCCCGACGTCGCGATGCAGAAGGCGCCGGCCAGCGCCTCGTCCCGGACGAGCAGCGCTCGTTGCTCGATGACACGCGGGTCCTGGATGAACGAGTAGGCCTCGGGGATCAGCAGGCCGCCGTAGACCCGTGCGCCGTCCATCGCCTTGTCGCGGTCGGGGTGGTAGGACGTGCTGACCCACGCCGTCCGGAAGCCCGTCGGCGCCGGGCGGCCGGCCTCGGCCGCGCCCGATTCGAACGCCGGCAGCAGCACGTCGCGATGCACCTCGGTCGGGACGCCGACGGCGACGTAGCCGTCGGCCAGGCGACCGGCGTTCGCCGCCATCTTCGGACCGCCCGCGGCGCACACGATCGGGATGCGCCGCTCGGGCCGCTGGTAGAGGAAGAAGAACGAGTCGAAGTAGCGGCCCTGGTGGCGGAAGTAATCGGGCTCCTCCCAGCAGCGCCGGATCAGGCCGATCGCCTCGACGAGCCGCTCGATGCGCTCGCGCAGCGACGGCCACTGCCCGGTGGTCGTCTTCTCGTTCATCGCCTCGCCGGTCCCGACGCCGAGCGCGACCCGGCCGGGGTAGAGCTGCTCGAGCGTGGCGATCTCGATGGCGACGTCCACCGGCTGATGGCGAATCCCGATCGGCGGGATGACCATGGGCCCGACGATCGCGCGCTCGGTGTTGGCGAGGAACGCCGTGAGCGTCGCCCAGATCCCGGCGCTGTGGCCCGACGAGTGCTGCCAGGGCAGCGTGTGGTCGCCCTCCCAGATGTGGCTGAAGCCGGCCTCCTCGAGGTCGCCAACGCGGCGGACGTTGTCGCGGACGTCGTGGCAGAGGCACTCCGGCGAGATCCCGAACGTGACCATCAGGCCGCTCCGATGGGCAGGCCCAGCTGCCCGAACAGCGAGGCCGAGTCGTAGTAGACCGTCTCGCGGGTGAAGAGGTCGCCGTTGTGCTCGTAGACCGAGACCGCCTTGATCCGGAACCCTCGACCCGTCGGCGCGTGGCCGAGGAACTCGCCGGTGTGCGTGCCCATGAGGTCGTACTCGGCGACGACCGTGTCGTCGCCGCACGAGACGCAGTTGCGGACGTCGATGTGGAGGTCCGGGAAGCCGCGGTAGAAGATCGCCATGAAGTCGCGCATCTCCGACTTGTTCCGGCAGGGCTGCGGAACCGTGACGTCCTCGAAGTAGACGTCGTCCGTGTAGTAGGCGAGGACGGCCTCGAGGTCGCCGCGGCTCAGGTCGGCGATCTCGTCAAGGACAGCTTGGCGAGGGTCCACCATACGCTTGCGCCTCCTTCACTCCGAGCAGCCGCAGGGCCGCGCCGCCGAAGAAGCTCTGCTCGTCCTCGGCGGTGACGTAGGGATCGAGGTCGTGTCGCTCGGTGTAGTCCCGGACCTTCTCGAAGAAGGCCTTGCCGGTGTCGAACGGGACGTACGGGTAGTCCGAGCCCCACAGGAACCGGCCGAACACGCCGAGCTTCTTCGCCCACGTCCAGATCTGGGCGACGCGCCACAGCGGTGCCGACTCGGCCCAGAACGCGAAGTCGCCGTAGATGTGCTCGAACTTCGCCATGAAGTGCATCGTCTCCTCGGCCCAGGCGAATCCGACGTGGCCGATGACGAGCTTGAGGTCCGGGAAGTCGACCATCACGTCCTCGAGATAGAGCGGATGGTCGTAGGCGAGCATCTTGCCCTTCGGGAACATGCTCCAGCCGGTATGGGTGATGAGCGGCACGCCCATCGCCTCGGCGGCCTCGAAGAGCGGCCAGATCCGCCGGTCGTTGAGGGCCACGTAGTTGTAGGACGGCAGCATCTTCAGTCCGGTCAGCCCGAGCTCCTTCACGCCTCGCTCGAACCGCTTCGCCTCGGCGTGGCCGCCGATCGGGTTGGCGGTGTAGAAGCCGTAGAGCCGGTCCGGCCAGCGATCGAGCAGCGTCTTGACGTAGTCGCCGTTGTCCGGGTCGTAGGCGCCCCACGGCACGTAGCCGACGCCGAGGACGAAGGCCTTGTCGATGCCGGCCGCGTCCATGTCCGCGATGAGGCGCTCGCCCGGGACGCAGAAGTCCTTCGGCGTCCAGGGCTTGCCGGTGTGCCAGCAGTCCTGGCCCTTGAACATCTTCACGTAGAACTCGCCGAGCTCCTGTGGGAAGTCGACGTTGTAGCGCTGCATGTGGGTGTGGGTGTTGATCAGCAACGGCTTCATCGTTCCTCGTCCAGTGCTCGTGGTGGGCGTGGTCGTTGGCTTGCTCACGGCTTCGGTCGCGGGGCGGCGCTGTCGCTCAGGCATCGGCGGCTCCCCGGCGAACGACGCGGCCGCTCCGGGCGCCTTCGTCCACGACGCCGTCGCGGACGAGCGGCCGGCCGTTGACGAGCACGTGCTCGATCCCGGCCGGCGCGGCGCTTGGGTCGCGGTACGTCGTCCGGTCGGCGACGGTTGCCGGGTCGAACACGACGACATCGGCGAAGGCGCCCTCCCGGAGGGTGCCGCGGCGCTTGAGGCCGACCCGCTCGGCGGGCTGGGACGTCGACTTGCGGACCGCCTCCTCGAGGCTGAAGAGGCCGCGGTCGCGGGCGAAGTGGCCGAGGACCCGCGGGAACGTCCCGAAGGCGGCGGGGTGTGGCTTGCCCCGGCCGGTCAGGATCGCGTCGCTCTCCGCGGCGGCGAGGGGATGCGCGAGCAGCTTCTCGAGGCCGGCCTCCTCGTCCGGCTCGCCCGACACGCCGAAGTAGAGGGCCATCGCGTGGCCGTTCTCCGCGAGGACGAGGTCGGCCGCGACGTCGAACGGATGGGCGCCCCGCTCCTCGGCGATGTCGGCCAGCGTGCGGCCCTCGAGCGGCTTGTTCGCCTCGCTCTCGACCCACATGATCGAGACGTTCTGCCAGCCCGTCGCCTCGACGAGGTTGTGGGGCCAGCCACCGGGGCCCCAGCACGGCCAGCTCGGGACGTCCTCCTCGATCGACTTGCGGATCCTCGCCCGGGCGTCCGGGTCTCGCAGCCGCCCGAGCAGGCCGTCGACGCCGCCGGCCAGCGACCACGGCGGGAAGATCGCGAGCAGCGTCGTGTTCGCCGCGATGTACGGGATGACGTCGAAGCCGCTGTCGACGCCCCGGTCGCGGGCCGATTCGTGGAGCTCGATGATCGCATCGAGCTGGCGCCAGTTCGGCCGCCCGAACGCCTCGATGTGGGAATGCTGGGTCGAGATGCCGTTCGCCTCGCCGACGCTGATGACCTCCTTCGTCGCCGGGATGAGCGTCTCGCTGGAGCCGCGGATGTGGCTCGCGTACAGGCCGTCGAATGGCTTGAGCTCCGAGGCGAGGTCCTCGATCTCGTCGGGCGGGGCGAAGATCCCGGGCGCGTAGAGGAGCCCCGACGACAGGCCCCATGCGCCCTCCTCCATCGCCTTGCGAAGCTGGGCTCGCATGCGCTTGCGCTCGTCCGTTGTGAGCTCGCGGCCCTCGAACCCCACCTCGTGGATCCGGAGGGCGCCGTGGGCGACCATCGGCACGACGTTGAACATCAGGCCGTGGCCGTCGAGGTAGTCGAGGTACTCGCCGAAGCCGGTCCAGCCGGCTGGCATGTCGCCCGCCCGCAGGAACGTCGTGTAGCTCTCCAGCTCGGGTCGGGTCCGGGGATTGACCGGTGCCGGCGAGTAGCCGCAGTTGCCGGTGACGAGCGTCGTGATCCCCTGCGCCGCGAACGGCGCGAGGATCCGCCCGTGGTCCGCGTCCGCGACCACGAAATCGCTGTGCGAATGGATGTCGACGAAGCCGGGCGAGACGACCTTCCCGGCCGCGTCGATGACCGATCCGGCGGGCGCGTCGTCGGGGACGCGGCCGATCGCGGCGATCGTGCCGTCACGGATCCCGACGTCGCCGGCGTAGGCCGGCTTGCCGGTGCCGTCGACGACGCGCCCGTTGCGGATCAGGACGTCGAACATTCGAGATGCGGGGCTCAGAAGCCGGGGTTGGCGGCCAGGTACGCGTCGATCTCGTCCTGGGCCTTCTTGTGCTCCGCTGCCGGGTCGGCGCCGTGGAGGGCCGCCGAGACGGCGGCTTCGACGACGTCGGAGATCTTCTGGTACGCCGCCCGCGTGCCGTAGCGGTTGCCCTTGAACTCCTGCTGGGCGAACGTGACCTCGACGGCCTTCTGGTCGGCCGCCGGGATGGACGCGTCGGTGTACGGCGAGACGTACGAGGGATAGCCGCTCTCGTCGGCCGGCTCGAAGCTGTGCAGCTCCTCCCGTCGCGTGAGCAGGCCCAGCTGCGTGGCGGCATTCGAGTAGTGCTTGATGAGATCGAGCGCGGCCTCCTTGTACGGGCTCGTCTTGGGAATGCCGAAGCACTCACCGACGAACTGGCCGCCCGAGGCCGGGAGATTGCCACCGTAGCCGGGGATGACCGCGACCTCGACCGGGTCGTCGCCGAGGGCCGACAGGCTCGGGTCGCGGGCTTCGTACCAGATGTGCTGGTAGTCGATGATCATCGCCGCCTTGCCGCCGAGGAAGACCTTCTTGGCCTCGACGTCGTAGATGCCCCACGGCGACTCGATGACCTCCTTGGGCATCGTCGGCAGGAGATCGATCATGTCCTGCGTCGCCTTGATCGCGACCGGATCGTTGAACCGGACCTCGCCGTTGGGCCCGTAGAGATCGCCGCCGTTGAGGTGGTACCAGACGCACCACTTCGGGAAGAGGTAGAGCGGGGCCCAGCCGTCGACATAGCCGAACTGGTCGCCGCTGGTGAACTTCTTCGCGGCGGCGACGAACTCCGTGTACGTCTTCGGGATGGCCACGCCCGCGTCGGCAAACATCTTCTTGTTGCAGTACAGGATGTACGTGTAGACGTTGCTGGGCAGCCCGTACCACTTGCCGCTCGCCGACTTGGCGGCCTCGACCGCGACGGGCAGCATGTCGCTCTCGTCGACGGTGTGACCGAGCTCCTCGAGCGGGGTGAGGTACTTCTCGTAGAGGTCGACCCAGGCCCGCCACAGGTACGCCACGTCCCACGACTCGCCGCCGCTCTCGAAGGCCGGCGTGAGCTTGAGCGGCAACGGGCCGAACGCCTCGCGGGTGAACTCGACCTTGGCGCCGGTGCGCTGCTCCCACTCCGGCGTGACCATCGCGTAGAAGCCGGTGTGGTTCGCGAGCAGCACCTTGAGCGGCCGATCGAGCGAGAACGTCGGCGCCTGGCTGGCGGGGGCCGACGGGCCGGTCGATCCCGCCGGCGGCGACGTCGGCGAGGGCGAGGTGCTGGCGGCGGGCGTGCAGGCCGCGAGGGCCGCGCTCGCCCCCGCCGCCGCGGTGCCCTTGAGGAAGCGCCGCCGGCTGAGCGGACTCGCCAGGAGTCGCTGGGGAGTGGTGGGGCGCTCCGTGGGGGTGAGCCGCTCCGGGGCGGCCGATGGTCGCGCGGACTTGTCCATGACGTCCTCCTCCTGTGCCGCTCGGGCGGCTACTTGACGGCTCCTTCGCCGAGACCTCGGATGAGATAGCGCTGCATCACCAGGGCCAACGTGAGCACGGGTACCGACGCGATGAGCCCAGCCATCGAGAGCTGGGGCTCGATCCGGTTGATCGGATCCATGAGGTTGACGATCGCGGGCGCGAGCATCGGCGTGCTGCCGACGTACAGCACCTTCGAGACGAGCAGGTCGTTCCACGACAGGACGAAGGCGAAGACCGCCGCGGTCACGATGCTCGGCACGGTGACCGGCAGGACCACCCGGCGCAGCGCCTGCAACCGGCTCGCCCCGTCGATCCGTGCGGCGTGCTCGAGGTCGGGCTCGACGCCGTCGAACGTGCCGATGAGGATCCACGTCACGAGCGGCACGGTCAGCGCGATGTGCCCGATCGCCATGCCCGGCATCGTGTCGATCAGGCCGAGCCCCTTGAAGATCGCCACGAGCGGGACCAGCAGCGCCACGCCCGGCAGCATGTAGGCGATCATCACCGCGGTGTAGGTCGCGTTGCGAGCCGGGAACCGGAGCCGGGCGATCGCATACGCCCCGAGCAGGCCGAGCAGCGTCGTGACGATCGCCGCGGTCGTCGACACGACGAGGCTGTTGCGCAGCCCGTCCTCGAAGTACGCGATGCGCATCAGCTGGTCGAAGGCGATCGTCGTCGGGGCCGGGGGCACGACGTGGGGACCGGTGAGCAGGTCGGCCCGACGCTGGAACGCCCCGAGCACGACGACGAAGCCGAACGGCACGACGATCATCAGGACCGTGACGAAGGCGAGGATCGCCGCGACGACCCTCGCGCCGAGATCCTGGCGAACCGCGTTGAGGCCCCACCACAGCAGCCCGAGGCCGACGATCGTCGCGCCGAGCCACGCCCAGAACGGGAAGCCGAACGGCCGCGCGATCTGGAGCAGCTCGAGGACGGTGGCGACCGCCACCAGCGCGGCCCCGGCAAGCCCGGTGGCGCGGGCGGCCCGCGGCTCGCGCATCACGAGAGCAGCCCCCGGGCCCGGCCGCGGGTGAGCATGAGGGCGAGGATCACGACGAACGCGGTGACGATGTAGGCGAGCACCGCGCCGTAGCCGAAGTTCGTCTGCTCGAACGTCGTCTTGAACGTGTAGAAGTAGAGGTTGTAGGTCGAGTAGCGCCCCGGGCCGCCGCCGGTGAGGGCGAAGATCAGGTCGAAGAGCTGGATCGTGATCAGGACCTGGATGATCACGGCGGCGACGAGGGTCGGCCGCAGGAACGGCAGCACGACGTGGCGGAAGCGCTGCCAGCGGCGGGCGCCGTCGATCCGCGCGGCCTGCATCGTTTCCTCGGGCAGGTACTGGAGCGCGACGAGGAACATCAGGGCAAGCAGCGGGAACGTCTTCCAGATGTGGATCGCGGTGAGCATGAACAGCGTGCCCGGCACGCCGCCGAGGAAGACCGGCGGCTGCTCGACGAGGCCGGCGTTCGTGAGCCATTCCCCGAGGAGTCCGCGGCGCGAGTCGAGGAACCACTGGAACATCGCCGCGACGACGACCGGCGGCAGGGCCCACGGGATCAGCAGCGTCGCGCGGGCCAGGCGCCGACCGGGGAAGCGCTCGTTGAGGACCAGCGCGACGGCGAGGCCGAGGACGACGCCGATCACGGCCGAGGGCACGACGTACATCAGCGTCTGGCCGGCCGCCTGGAGGAAGATCGGGTCGGTCGTGATCTGGAGCCAGTTGTCGAGACCGACGAAGTTGCCGAGCCGGCCCGGCGCGGCCGCCCGGCCGGTGACGGTCAGCAGCAACGAGTAGAGGACCGGGTAGCCGATGAGCGCGATGAACAGGACCGCGGTCGGGACGAGGAACAGGATCGCGTAGGCCTGGTTCTCGCGGCGGATCGACAGGCCGCTCAGCCGGTTGCCGAGGCGGGGCAGGGCGAGCCGTTCGGTCGTCATCCGGCGACCGCCTGCGGCAGCTGCGGCTCGCCGGTCCCCTCGCCCGCCCCGACCTCGGTCGGAAGCTCGATGCGGCGGCCGCTCCCGGGCTCGAAGAACAGCAGGTAGCTGCGGGCGAAGGTCACGCCGACCTCGTCACCGACGGAGAGCTCCTCGGCCGGGACGCGGGCGCGGAGCGTCGCACCGGCCACGGCGATCGTCGCGTACTCGTCGGGGGCGACGACCTCGGTCAGCGTGACGCGTCCCGACATCGCCGCCCGTCCGTCTCCCCGGGCCACCCGGACGCCTTCCGGCCGGATGCCGAGGACGACGTCGATGGGCGCCGCCGGCGCGGCCATGTCCGGCACGTCGATCCGGATCGACGGAGCTTCGAAGATCGCCCGGCCGTCGTGCGCGGCGAGCTTGCCCCTGATGAAGTTCATCGGCAGACGGCCGACGAATGACGCGACGAAGCGGTTGGCGGGGCGGCGGTAGATGGCCGCCGGCGCATCGACCTGCTGCACGTCGCCGCGCGACATCACCACCACGCGGTCGCCCATCGCCTCGGCGTCGTCCTGGTCGTGGGTGACGTAGATGAACGTGGCCCGGAGCTGGAGGTGGAGCCGCTTGAGCTCCTCGCGGGTCGTCGCCCGGAGGTTCGCATCGAGGTTGCTGATCGGCTCGTCGAGGAGGAACACCTTCGGCTTGCGGACGATCGCCCGCCCCAGCGCGACCCGCTGGCGCTCGCCACCGCTCAGCTGCCGGGGATGCCGGTCGAGCAACGGCCCGATGCCGAGCATCTCCGCGACCTCGGCGACTCGCGCGTACCGCTCGGTCCGGCCGAGCCCGCGGAGCATCAGCGGGAAGGCGATGTTGTCGCGTGCGGTCATGTGCGGGTAGAGGCCATACGACTGGAACACCATCGCCACGTCGCGGCGCTCCGGGGTGACGTGGGTCACGTCGGCGCCGTCCATGAGGATCCGCCCGGACGTCACCTCCTCGATACCGGCGAGCAGCTTGAGGATCGTGCTCTTGCCAGAGCCGGACGGGCCGAGGATGCAGGTGAAGAGGCCGTCCTCGAACGTCAGCGACGTCTCGTTGAGGGCGTGGGCCGACGCACCGGAGTAGGTCTTCACGACGCGCTCGAGACGGACCTCAGCCACGGGCAGCTCCAGCAGCCGCCGCGTCGCGCCGCGCGTCCGCGCGGACCGCGTCCCACTCCTCGCGCAGGACGTCGGGGGCGGCCTTGAGATCCGCCTCGAGGAACGCCAGCTCGTGCTGCTCGAGCTGACGCTCGCCGACCTTCGCCGCGACCCGGCGCAGGTACGACCGGCGCAGGCGCGACAGGTCGACCTCACCGACGCCCATCGCCTCGATCGATTCGGGGAAGACGATCTTCCGGCCCGGGCGCTCCTCGTCGCGCCGCCCGACCGCGACCTCGATGCCCATCTCGCGGGCCAGCGTCAGCTGGGCCGTCGGGTGCTTGCCGGCGCCGGTGTATTCGGTCTCCTGGACGACGACGAGCTCGTCCTCGCCGAATTCGCGCGCCACGACGAGCGCGGCGGCGAGCGAGGTGTTGCCGGCCGGCCCGCGCTCGAGGCCCTCGAGATCGGCGAGCAGCTGCGTCGCGTAGAACACCTCGCCCTGGGTGACCGTGACGTAGCGGTCGAGGTAGCGGAGGCCGCGGGCCGCGTTGCGGGGGACGTCGACGCGGTCGGGATCGACGCTGAACGGGAAGCCGAAGCCGGTGTGGCCGGTGGTGAACGACTTGCGATTGAAGTCCCGGTCGCTCGCCATGTGGAGGCCGGTCAGGTCGACGCTCGCGCCGACGATCGTCGTCCCGTCGGCGCCCGCGCGGTGGAGGCCTCGGGCCGTGCCCGTGACGTTGCCGCCGCCGCTGTGGGTCACGACGACCGCGGCCGGCGGCCGGCCGAAGCGCTCGACGCACTGGGTGGCGATCTCGTGGCCGAGGGTCTCGATGCCCAGCGTCGCGTACGGCGTGTAGAGGCTGGCGTTGAAGTAGCCGGTCTCTTCCAGCAGGCGGAGATGGATGTAGAAGAGCTCCGGCCCGACGGTGAGCTGCCAGACCTCGGCGCCGTAGGCCTCGCACGCCCGCGTCTTCTCGAGGACCTCCGGCTGCCCGCGGCCCTCCGAATCGAAGACCTCCTGGAGGATCAGCGCCTTCAGGCCGTACATCGCGGCCTGCGACGCGATCGCGGCGCCGTAGTTGCCGGAGGTGGCGGCAATGACGCCCTCGAAGCCACCGTCGGCGGCCTGGGCGAGGCAGATCGACGCCCGTCGCGCCTTGAAGCTGCCGGCCGCGTTCGCGGCCTCGTCCTTGATGAGGATCCGCGCGCCGCGACCGGGCGCCGCCGTCTGGCGAGCGAGCGCGGTCAGGCGCGGGACCTCGAGGAGCGGCGTGTCGCCGACCTTGTTGCGACGCTGGATCCGGCGGACCTCGTCGAACGCCATCGCCGGGCTGCCGGCGAGGCCGTCGTAATCGAAGGCGATGCCGCCTTCGTCCTCGTAGCGGTCGTAGTCGATCCCGACGGACCGCCGCATGATCTCGGCGCGGCGGGACATCACCGCCGCGTACGAGTCGTCGCGGGTCATCGCGACGAGGCCTTCTCGAGGGCCTGCCGCGCCGCCAGGCCCAGCCGAAGGAGCTCCGGCACGGGGTTGCCAAAGTCGGCCGGGTTCCGGGGGTTCACCGCCGCGAGCTCGCCGCTCACCTCGCGACCGAGCAGCGTGCGCACGGTGACGTGCGCGCCGAGCGGCGCGGACTCGACAAGGAAGCCCCGGATGCGGGCCACGAAGTCGGTGGCGGCCGTGTCGGCCGGGACGTTCGGAGCGCGATTGCCGGCGCGCAGGACGACCTGTGTAATCTCTACCCAGGAGCCGGCCGGAATCTCGCGCGCAGGCGAATCGGGGCAACGACGGGGCTCCGCCACGACTCCTCCCGATGGCTCGAGGCCCTTGGTGCGCTGTCATGCACCATATGCCACCAGTGCCATTGCGTCAACGCATATAGTACGAACATCGTTCGGACACGCAGGGAGGTCGCGGTGTCCATCGTCGTCTCGCCGGACGTCCTCCAGCCCCTCCGCGACACGCTTCGCGGCGTCGTCCTCGCCCCCGAGGACGAGGGCTACGACGAGGCGCGCCGGGTCTTCAACGGCATGATCGATCGTCGGCCCGCGCTCATCGCGCGATGTCGCGGAACCGCCGACATCCAGGCCGTCGTGCGGTGGGCCCGCGAGCGCGATCTGCCGATCGCGGTCCGCGCCGGCGGACACAACGTCTCGGGCCGGGCGATCTGCGACGACGGCGTCGTCGTCGACCTGTCGCTCATGCGCAGTGCCCGCGTCGACGTCGCGGCGCGCACCGTGAGGGCCGATCCCGGATGCACCTGGGTCGACTTCGACACCGAGACGACGGCCCACGGGCTGGCCACGACCGGCGGCACCGTCGGCAGCACGGGCATCGCCGGGCTGACGCTCGGCGGCGGCGTCGGATGGCTCATGGGCAGCTACGGGCTGACGTGCGACAACGTCGTCTCGTTCGACCTCGTGACGGCCGATGCGGAGGCGCTCACCGTCAGTCCCGAGAGCCACCCCGACCTGTTCTGGGGCCTGCGCGGCGGCGGCGGCAACTTCGGCGTCGTGAGCTCGTTCGAGTACCGCCTCCATCCCGTCGAGACGCTGCTGGCCGGCCTCGTGCTCTATCCCATCGACCACGCTCGCGAGGCCCTCGAGCTCTTCCGCGAGACCGCGTCGAGCGCGCCCGACCCGCTCACGGTGGCGTTCGTCATGGTCACGGTGCCGGACGGCGTCGGTCCGGTGGCCGGCATCGCCGCGTGCTGGAACGGGCCGCTGAACGAGGGTGAGCCGCTCGTCGCGCCGCTGCGCCGGCTCGGGCCGCCGATCGACGACGGCATCCGGGCGATGCGCTACCCGGAGGTCCAGCGGATCTTCGCCGAGATCCCGTTCGGGCTCCACAACTACTGGAAGGGCCACTTCATCAACGACATGCCGGACGACGCCGTCGAGGCGGCCGTCGACTCGTTCGCCCGCGTCACGTCCGACCACTCGGCGATCCTCATCGAGGCCCCGCACGGTGCCGTCAGGCGCGTGCCCGACGAGGCGACGGCGTTCGGCCAGCGTCAGGCCCGGTTCAATGCCAGCGCCCTGGCCATCTGGGAGGGCCCGGCGGATCCCGAGCCGCACATCCGCTGGGCGCGGGGCTACGCGGATGCGATCGCTCCATACGCGTCCGGCGGGTACGTCAACTACCTCGGCGACGATGCGTCGGCGGACGACGTCGCCGCCGCCTACGGCCGCGCCCGCTTCGAGCGCCTCGTGAAGCTGAAGAACCAGTACGACCCGACGAACGTGTTCCGGTTCAACCAGAACATCGTCCCGACGCGTTGACATCGCAACGGGGCGGGCTCCGGTTCGGGATCCACGTCCCGAACTTCGGCGACTTCGGCGACGCCCGCGCGCTGGGCGAGCTGGCCGCGGCCGCCGAGACGGCCGGCTGGGATGGCTTCTTCCTGTGGGACCACATCCTCGGCGACGCGACGTGGCGCACGCCGATGGTCGACCCGTGGATCGCGCTGACCGCCATCGCGATGCGCACGGAGCGAATCAGGATCGGACCACTCGTCACGGCGCTGCCGCGCCGGCGCCCATGGAAGGTGGCCCGGGAAACCGCGAGCCTCGACCGGCTGTCTGGCGGCCGGCTCGTGCTCGGCGTCGGCCTCGGGTTCCCGCCGGACGCCGAGTACGAACACTTCGGCGAGGACGGCGCCCTCGCGAGCCGTGCTCGGGAGCTGGATGAGGGGCTCGAGATCGTGGCCGGCCTGTGGAGCGGCGAGCCGACGTCGTTCGCCGGCACGCACTACCGGATGAGGGAGACCGTCTTCCTGCCGACGCCGGTCCAGCGCGTGGGAGCGGACTCGCGCCCGGGCATTCCCGTTTGGGTCGCGGTCCACGGCACGAGCGAGGGGCCGCGGCGACGTGCCGCGCGCTGGGACGGCGTGTTCCCCGAGAACCCCGAGGGCAGTCGCCTCACGCCGGCCGAGGTCGAGGCCCTGGTGCGCGACATCCGCGAGCGGCGCAGCGATGACGCGCGGTTCGACGTCGTGGTCGGGGCGCGCCAGGCCGATCTCGCGACGGGCGAGCTCGACGCGCTCGCGGCGGCCGGCGTGACCTGGTGGCTCGAGTCGATCCCGCCGAACGTGTCGCTCGACGCCGCCATGGAGCTGGCGACATCCGGGCCGCCCGGCAGGAGAACCAGCGAACGCTCCGGCGGCCGACGCGGCGGGCGGTGCCGCGGCCCATCGGACTGACGGCAGGGTTCGCGCCGCACCCCGCGGTTCGCGCGCGACCGCGCGCCACCGTTTCCGAGCTCCTCGACCCGGTGTCTTTCCGCAAAGACATACGAACGGCCGGAGGTTCGCCGCGCCCGCATCGTTGT
>DATBKB010000067.1:0-22725 GCA_036556145.1 Candidatus Limnocylindrales bacterium
CCTCTCGAGCAGGGTGAGCACCGAGCCATCCGCATCGGGGATCGAGACGAAGACGCTCCCGTCGGGCGCGGCCGCGATCTCGATCCGCTCGCCGATGTCGCGCGCGGAGCCGCGGACGGGCAGCGACGCGGTCGGCGGTCCAGCCGTCGCACCGACGCTCGCGGTCGGTGCTGTCGAGGGGGTCGAGGCCGTCGGGGTGGCGGCAGGAGATCCCGGCGGCGGTACCGACGCGCTCGGCGTCGGCCCGCAGCCCGCGAGGGCGAGGGCACAGCCGAGCACGGCCAACGGACGCAGCCGGACGTTCATGCTGGACCATCCCCTCCCGGAATGCTGTCGTCGGCGGGCATCGGGTGAGCCGGCCGCCGAATCTTGGGCTACAGCCGGACATGGCCGTCGGTGGCAGCCTCGTCGCGCGGGAGGATACGCCGCCCGCCCGCACGCACGCGCGACGTATCACGAGGCGCTCATGCAGCATCCGGTCTTTCTCGAGCAGGGGATCCGCCTCGTCGGGCACAGGTGGTCCCCGAAGGTCCACGAGCTCAAGCGGTTCCTCGCTCGGAGCCGGCTGCCATACCGCTGGTTCGACGTCGAGTCCGATCCGGAGGCGCGTCGCCTCGCGGCGACGGTCGCGCCCGGTTCGGACACGTTCCCGATCGTCCTGCTGGCCGACGGCACGGTCCTCATGGACCCCGACGTCGGGACGCTCGCCGAGCAGCTCGGCTTGCCGACCGAGCCGTCCGCGACCTCGTACGACCTGGTCATCGTGGGCGGCGGCCCGGCCGGTCTCGCCGCCGCGATCTACGCCGCCTCCGAGGGCCTCCACACGGTCGTCGTCGAGCAGGACGTGCCCGGCGGCCAGATCAGCTACAGCGCGCTGATCGAGAACTACCCCGGCTTCCCGCAGGCGCTCGACGGCAGCGACCTCGCCCACCGGATGGTCCAGCAGGCGGAGCGATTCGGCGCTGAGGTCGTGCTGACGCGAAGGGCCGTCGGGCTGCGGGCGGAGGGCGAGCAGCGCCACGTGGCCCTCGACGACGGAACCGACGTCGTCGGCAGCGCCGTGTTGCTCGCCTTTGGGGTGTCGTTCCGCTGGCTCGATGCGCCCGGCTGCGCCCAGCTCGTGGGTGCCGGCGTGTACTACGGGGCGGCGACGATCGAGGCGGCGAGCTGCGCCGATCAGGACGTCTACGTCCTCGGCGGCGGCAACTCGGCCGGCCAGGCCGCGCTGTTCCTCGCCCGGGTTGCCCGGACGGTCCACATCCTCACCCGCGACGGTTCGCTCGACGAATCGATGTCGGACTACCTGGTCAGGCGGATCGAGCGGACGCCGAACATCGTCGTCCACCTCAACACGACGGTCGCGGACGCCGGCGGGAACGGCCACGTCGAGTGGATCGAGGTGAAGGACACGGAGACCGGCAGGACGCGGCGGGTGCCGGCCTACGCGCTGTTCGTCTTCGTCGGCGCGACGCCGCGGTCGGAGTGGCTGGACGGCGTCGTCGACCGCGACGACCAGGGCTTCGTGCTTGCCGGCGTCGACGACCTGTGCTCGACATCCCCGACCTGGCCCCTCGAGCGCCGGCCCTACCTCCTCGAGACGAGCGTCCCCGGCGTGTTTGCCGCGGGCGACGTCCGAAAGGGCTCGGTCAAGCGGATGACGGCCGCGGCAGGCGAGGGCGCGATGGCGGTCCAGTTTGTCCACCGGTACATGCGCGAGACATTCGGTTGGGAGATGGGCCTGAACGGGCGCCAGGCTCTCGCGGCGCAATCGCCATCGGCGGCGGGGCGCTCGGCGGCGGGGCGCTCGGCCGCGGAAGCAGCGTCCTCCCCTACCCCGGGCGCGCCTGCTCCGGCCGCGACCGTCACGTAGCCGGCCGGGATCAGTCCGCCGTGGCGTGGGTGATGTGCTCGAACTGACGCCAGAGGAGAACCACGAGGAGCGCCGAGCCGGCGAAGCCGAACCAGAACGGCGCGGTGATCCCGAACGTCCGCGCGAGGAGCCCGCCAATCGGCGTCCCAACGACGATGCCGCCGACGACGCCGACCGTGTACACGCCGGTGACCCGGCCCAGTAGCGCGTCGGGGACGGCGCGCTGGCGGACGACGGTCGAGGTCGTGCCCCAGACGAAGGCGTGGGCGCCGAACACGACCATCGTTGCGAGTGCGATCGGGGCTGAGGTCGTCAGGGCCAGCACGAGGTGGGTGAATGTCTCGATGAGCAGGCCGACCCGCATGATGTTGGCCAGGGAGAAGCGGCGCTCGAGGGCGCCGTAGGAAAGCGTGCCGACGACTCCACCGATCGCCATCGCCGTCGTGAGCAGGCCGAACCCGACGGCGTCCATCCCCAGCCGCTCGCCGGCGTACAGGACGAGGACCGACCACGCGGCCCCGTACGTCACGTTGAACAGGACGATCGTAACGGCGAGCGTCCGCATCGGCGGGTGGGCGATGAGCCAGCGGACGCCCTCGGCCATGTCCGCCCGGAGGCTCCGCCGCTCCCCGGCGGGCCTCGCCACCGTCCGGGCGATCCGCGACGCGAGGAGCGCGCCGAGGGCGAAGCACGCGGCGTTGGCCGCGAACGGCAGGGCCATCCCGACGGCGAAGAGGAACGCGCCGATTGGCGGCGCGACGAGCTGGTTCGTCAGCAGGAAGGCACCCTGGGTCCTGGCGTTCGCGATCCCGAGATCCTCCTTCGCGACGATCTGCGGCAGGATGCTGCCGGCCGCGACGTCGGCGAAGGTCTCCGCCGTTCCGAGCACGAAGAGGGCGGCGAGAACGACGGCGATGTTGACGGCGCCGGCGAGGATGGTGCCGGCGAGCACGGCCAATACCAGGGCCCGGGCGAGGTTGACGAGGACGAGGATCCGCAGGCGATCGACGCGGTCGGCGATCGCCCCGGCGAAGACGCCGAACAGGAGGTTCGGCAGGTACTGGCTGAGCAGGGCCATCGAGACGAGCAGCGGGTCGCGTGTCTGCGACGCGACGAGGAGCGGTCCCGCGGCAATGGCGATGCCGTCGCCGGCGTTCGTGACGACGGCCGAGGCGAGGAGCCAGCGGAAGCTACGACCGAGCCTCGAGGGCGCGACGGCCTGGATCAGGCGGGTCGGGAGGGGGCGCACCGGCGGCAGGATAGCGGCCCTCGCCGGCGCCGCGCGTCAGGACCGCGCCTCAGCCATCGGTCAGTGCCACGACGAGGCTCGACGCCAGCATCACGAGTGTGACGGGCAGCCAGATTCGCTTTTCGTCGCGGCTCCGGGTGATGGCGTTGAGCCCCACGGCGAGGACCGAGACGACGACGGCCAGCCACACGGCCCCCGGATAGCGCGCGGCGAAGTCCGGGAATACGAGTCCCGCGTCGGCCAGGACGACGGCCGCGAGTGCCGCGAGGAGCGCCGCCTGTACCACCGCGCCGGCCCGCAGCATCGGCGGGAAGCGCCCGGGATACGCCCCGCCCATCGCGTACCGGCCCCACGGCGCGCCGAGCGCGAGCGCGAGCTGGAAAGCCGCGGTGATCGCCGTCGCTAGCGCGAAGACGAGGGCCGCGACGTCAGACATCGATGACGACCTTGCCCCGGGCGAGGCCGTCGTTGACCCAGTTCAGGGCGTCGACGACCTGGGCCAACGGGAAGTGGCGGTCGATCCGCGGCGCGAGGTTGCCGGCCGAGATGAGCTCCACGATCGTTGCCATGTCCTCGGCCTTCATCGGCTTCCACCAGATGAGGAGGCCCATCCGCTTACCCCAGATTCGACCGAGGATCGGGCCGAGCAACAGCGCAGCGACGATGGGCAGGGAATTGCCGCCCAGCGTCACGTACACCCCGCCGGGCCGGAGCGCACGGCGGACCGCGAATAGCGAGTGGTGGGAATCGGTGTCGACGATCCAGTCGTACTGCTCGCCCGTCTTCGTGTAGTCGGTCGTCTTGTAGTCGATGACGTGGTCCGCGCCGAGGGAGCGGACGAAGTCGAGCTTGTCCGTGCTCGCGACGCCGGTCACCACCGCGCCTCGCGCCTTCGCGACCTGGACCGCGAACGGGCCAACGTTGCCGGACGCACCGTCGATCAGCACCTTGTCGCCGGGGCCGATGGTCCGGCCGTCCCGGAGCCGGAGTCCCTGCACGGCAAGGATGGCCGAGTGCGGCAGCGTGGACGCCACCTCGAAGTCCAGGGCTTCCGGGATCGGGAGGAACGCCTTCTCGCGTGCGCAGAAGTACTCGGCGAACGTGCCGTCGCCGCCGAGGAAGGAATCGGCGAAGACCCGGTCGCCCGGCTTGAATCGGGTCACGTCCGGCCCGACCGCCTCGACGACGCCGGCAACGTCGGTGCCGAGCTGGCGCGCCCGCGGCGCGCGCAACCCCATGAAGAGCCGCACGAACTGCGGCCGCGGCAGGATGCCGTCGAGGTCGGCCCGGTTCACGGACGCGTTCCTGACGCGGACCAGGATGCGGTCGCCGGTCGGTGTCGGCCGGTCGATCTCCTCGATCCTGACGACGCGCGGCGATCCGTACCGGTCTCGGACCGCGGCCTTCATGAGGCGCCCTCCCCTTCCAAGTCCCCCATCCGTGGAGCCTATCCCGTCCCACGGGTCGCGTACGCACGGTCTCGCCGGATTGCGGCATCCTTCCACGCATGATGACCGCCCGAGCTCGTGCCGCTGTCGTTGCCCCGATCGTCCTCGCGTTCATCGCCCTGGCCTGTTCGCCGTCCGCGAGCACGACGCCGAGCCCCACCGTGGCGCCGACCGCAACGGCCACGGCGGCTGCGACGGCGTCGCCCACCGAGGCCGTGACGCCCGTTCCGACCGAGGAGGAGCCGACCGCGACGCTCCGTCCCGAGGAGGAGGCGCTCGTCGACCAGGTCCGGGCCGACGCCCAGGTCGACTGCTACCGGCCCGCCGGTGACTTGCCGTCCAACGCGACGGTCGGCGTCGGTTGCCGGATCAACTCCGGGCTCGTGAACGAGATCCTCATCCTCCAGTTCGAGCCGCCCGCCAACGCCACGACCGATCCGACCGTCGACTGGTACTTCCGCCGCCTCTCCGCGAACGGCGTCCAGCCGAAGGCCGGCGATTGCGACGCTGGCACACCCGGCGACAGGGCCTGGCCAGGGGCGATGACCGATCCCGACTCCGACGGCGTCTACGTCGAGACCCGATCGGGCTGCTTCATCGGCGAGACGCAGGTCGCGACGGTCGTCCTCACGTGCTACGGGCCCCTGTTCATCGAGGTCCTCGGCAGCGGCACGGACATCGGCGCGCTCTACGACTGGGTCTGGATGGTCGCTCCGGGCGAGAGCACCGATCGGGATCCGCCCGGGCTCTGCGCCCGGACGGACTAGGCCCGGTCACGCCGCCATGCCCCTCGAGGGCGAGTACGCGCCGAGCAGCTCCGGCTGGGCTCGAAAGCAGGCGGAGCTGTTCGAGCGGACGAACGGCGAGCAGGGCGGCTCCCTGCGCGGGATGCCGATCATCGTCCTGACCTCGGTGGGGGCGAGGACCGGCAAGCTCCGCAAGACGGCCCTCATGCGCGTCGAGCACGACGGGCAGTACGCCGTCGTCGCCTCGCTCGGCGGCGCCGCACACCATCCGGTCTGGTACTACAACCTCAAGAAGAACCCCCGCGTCGAGCTTCACGACAAGGGCGCGAAGCGGGATTACGTCGCGCGCGAGGTCACCGGCGACGAGAAGGCCACGTGGTGGAAGCGCGCGGTCGAGGCGTACCCCGACTACGCGAACTATCAGAAGCGCACGAAGCGCGAGATTCCGGTCTTCGTCCTCGAGCCTGTGGAGGACCGCTGATGGACGACGACGCGATTCGGGCGCGAGCTCGTGCGATGTGCGAGGCACTCGTCGCGGGCGACATCGACAAGGCGACGTCCGACTATAGTCCCGAGCTGAAGCGCAAGCTCGGCGAGGTCATCGGCCTCCTGCCGCTCCCGGCGACCGAGGCGGCCGTCGAGTCGGTCGAGCATCGCGGCTCCGGCTGGGATGTGCTCGTGCGCGTCGTGGGCGAGGCCGACGTCGTGATCCAGACGCGCTGGAAGGACCGCGCTGGCACCGCGACGATGGTCGAGGCGAGCCACCTGAGCCGCAAGGAGACCGAACCTCGGCCGGGCGAGAACGAGGACGTGGGCCAGGGCGAGGACCGCCCGCCTGAGGCAGGATCCTAGAGGGGACATCGCATGCGTCCCTCCCGTCACGGGGTCGCGTCGGTTGTGCTCGCGGGGCTGGTGGCTGCATGCACGGTTGCGCCGGACCCCTCGCCGCCGCCAACGCTGGGGCCGTCCGGGCGACCTGCGTCGCACCCGGTCTCCACGCCGGCCGGCACGCCGCCGGCGGCGAACCCCGGGCCCCTCGGCTGGGTCCAGGTGGGGACGGTGGGCACAAACGGGCGAGTCGACGAGCTGCTTTCGTTCGATGCCGGGTACCTCGGCTGGACTGTCGAGGGAGCGGAGGGCTATCCGGTCACGTGGCAGTCGGCCGACGGCGTCGCATGGGTGCGATCCGAGCTGACGAAGCCCATCAGCCCCTGTCCGGGCTGGGTGCCGAGGCCCGACGGCGAGGTCGAGTGGGGCGCGACGAACGGGCGTGAGGTGGTGCTCGTCGGGCTCGAGTACTTCCCGCATGCCAGCGTATGCGGCGTTTGGCGAGCGGCCGCCTGGGTCAGCTCCGATGGGCGGTCCTGGCAGCGCTCCCCGGGGTTCGCGGGCAACGGCACCGACAACCAGTGGGCGTACGGGGTGTGGCCGGTGCCGGGAGGCTGGGAGGCGGGCGTCTCGGACACCGGCGGCATCCTCTCGATCTGGCGGTCGGCCGATGGTCTCCGCTGGGAGGACACGGGAGCGGAGATCCGGCTCGATGAGCAGTACTCGTACAACTCGTTTGCGTCGAGTCCTGACGGAACCCGGGCGATCCTGGCGTACGGGGGCGAGAACGAGCTGCATCATCTCTTCGTTTCACACGATGGCCGTACGTGGGCCGACGCACCCGACCTGCCGCGGGATGCAGGATTCGTCTCCCCCGTGGTAGCGCCCGGGCGAGCGTTCCCCGACTGGATCCTCGTCGCGACGGACGAGAACGCCGAGAAATCGACGCTGTTGTTCTCGCCCGACCTGGCGCGATGGCAGACCGTCGCCTTTCCCGAGCCCGGCGTCGTCAGCGAGATCCGCCACACGCCCTTCGGCCTCGTCGCCCTCCTCGTCGACCCGTGCCTGGACACCGGCGGAGAGTGCGCCGTCGAGCCGCCGCGATACCTCCTCAGCACCGACGGACATACGTGGACTGATCTCCTTGCCACGACCGGCGTGGAGCAATTCGTCGACGGACCCGCAGGCGTCCTGGGTGGCGGCCCCGTCCTCGACGATGGTCCACAGCCCATCATGCGGCTGGAGCCGTACTCGAAGGACGAGGCCTTCCTGCTGGCGGGCCTGCGGTCCGACGCGCGGATCGAGTGCGCGCCGCGCCGAACGGGCTTGCCGCCAAAGGCGGTCGCGGCCGTCGAGTGTTCGCCGGTCGATCCGGTCGTCGACCAGATCGGCGTATTCCTCTTCGCCTCACAGCAGGACATGCTCGACGCGTACTTCGCCCGTCTGGCCGCCAACGGCGTCCAGCCGCGCTCGGGAACCTGCCCCAACGGTCCCGGTGAGTACTCCTACTACCCGGGCGACGAAGGACCGACGTTCGCGGGATCGCGGCACGGCTGCTTCCTGAACGAATTCGGGATCGCGAACTACCGCTTCACCGTGGCGGGCTCCCTGGTGTATGTCGGGATTCTCGGCCAGGACCGCGACGTGTCCGCCCTGACCGACTGGGCCTGGGCGGGCAACGAGGACGTACCCGGCGCGCCAACGGCGTGGTCGGCACTCGGCGGGTGACCACCGACGCTACCGGTCGAGCGCTGGCCTAGCCGACGACGATGAGTGAAAGGGCAGTTGCCGCTGCGATGGCGAGGACCACGACACTGAGCCACTTCGCAACGAGCCACGGCGCCCGCATCGTTCGATAGACCTCGCCGACCTCGTGCCGGGCCGTCGCCAGCGCGGGCATTGGGTCCCGGCCCTCATCGACGTCGACCTGTGCCTCGAGGATCGACAGGCATTCGCGCTGATGTCGCCGCTCGCGCTCGTCCGGCAACGACCGCCAGGACTCGCGGAGTGAGCTCACGACTAGCCCGCAGCCGCTACGGCGGGAGGCATCGGGTTGGGTCGAACTCGGCGAAGCCCGAGCGCGACGACACCGGCCCCGATCGCCATCCAGCCTGCCGCGATGTAGGCGATCGCGTAGTTGCCCGCCGTGTCGCGGATGACGCCGGCGACGGCGGCAAGGATGGCGGCGCCGAGCATGTGCGCCGCGTAGATCCAGCCGTACACGATGCCGACGTTGCGCCGGCCGAAGACCTCGGCGGTGAGCATCACCGTCGGCGGCACCGTGGCGATGTAGTCGAGGCCGAACAGGACGCTGAACGCCACGACGTCGAGCTGGTTGTGGATCGCCGGCAGCCAGAGCAGGCTGATGCCGCGGAAGCCGTAGTAGACGAGCAGCAGGCGACGCGGATCGACGCGATCGGTCAGCCAGCCGGACGCGATCGTGCCGATGAAGTTGAACGCGCCCATGAGCGCGAGCGCCTCCGCGGCGACCGTTGCGGTGAAGCCGTGGTCGACGGCGTGGGCGATGAAGTGCGTCCCGACGACGCCGTTCGACGTCGCGCCGCAGACGAAGAACGTGCCCGCCAGGAGCCAGAACTCGGGCGTCCGGACGGCCCGCCGCATGATCCCCGGATCCGCTCGGACGACCGGAGCCGGCGGCGAGGCAGGGTCCTCGCCCCGCGCCCGCTGCCCGACGTCCGCAGGGCTCTCCCGGAGGAGCAGGACGGCGGGCATCGCGACGACGAGGATGATGGCGCCAAGGGCGACGACCGCGACGCGCCATCCGTCGGCAACCGCGATCGACGTGAGCACCGGGAAGAAGATCAGCTGGCCGGCGCTCGCCGCAGCGCCGAACAGGCCGATAACGAGCCCCCGCCCCTTCGTGAACCAC
This sequence comes from Candidatus Limnocylindrales bacterium, assembly GCA_036556145.1. GTDB lineage: Bacteria > Chloroflexota > Limnocylindria > Limnocylindrales > CSP1-4 > JACDAV01. The sequence goes on from DATBKB010000067.1 coordinate 9,032, forward strand.
CGATTGGCCACGACGGGGCCGAGCGCGCTTGCGACGAGGCCGGCGCCGAACCCGCTCACGAGGCCGAAGAGGAGGACGAGGTGCCAGACCTCGGCCGAGAGGGCGGAAAGCGCCATCCCGGCGGCCGTGAGCGTGAGGGCCGCGGCGGTGAGTCGCCGGATGCCGAAGCGGTCGATCAGGAGCCCCGAGACGGGGCCACCGAGACCGAGCAGGAGGATGCCGGCCGCTGCGGCCATGGAGATCTGGGCCTTCGTCCAGCCGGTGTCCGCCTCGATATCGAGCAGGAGCGCTCCCGGCGCAGAGCGGGTGCCGGCGCCGATGAGGATGACGACGAACGAGACGACGACGATCAGCCAGCCGTAGAAGAAGGAGCGGCCGGGTCGGGCGAGCCGGGCCATCGGCGGAACGCTAGCAGGTTCGCCCCGGCGTATCGTTGTGCCGCCCGCCGGGCTCCGGCGTGGGACGGGAGGAGGAGACGATCGGGCCATGACGTCCGATTACGGGACGGGCAACCTCAACCCGGCGATGGTCGCCGCGCTTGTCGCGTGCTCCATCGTCGAAGGCATCGTGCTCGGCTTCATCGGCCGGTTCCAGTCGTAGGTCGAATGGCGAAGCCCGAGCCGGCCCTCGAGCACTACGCCAACGGCAACGTGAAGTTCCGCGGCGCGAACCTCGAGGGCCAGATGCACGGCCCATGGCAGTTCTTCCGGACCGACGGCTCGCTCATGCGAAGCGGGTCCTTCGACCGCGGCCGTCAGGTCGGCGTCTGGAAGACGTTCGACCGCGCCGGCAAGGTCGTGAAGGAGACCACGTTCTGATGGCGAGCGGGCGCCGGCGGTCGATCGCGCTCGCCGCGGTGGTCGTCGTAGCCGTCGCGGCCTGCAACCCGTCCGTCGACGTCAGCCCCGCGCCGACCTCGACGCCCGCTGCGACGCCGGTGGTCAGCCCGTCGGCGGTCGTGCCGATCGCCTCGCCCTCCCCCACCCTGTCGCCGACGCCGGTCCCGACCCCGACACCGCGCCCGCTGACCGGGTTGAAGCTCGAGCTCGTCGCACGAGGGATTCACCATCCCATCGACGTGCGAGCTCGCCCCGACACCGGCGAGCTCTGGGCGATCGAGCAGCGCGGCGTCGTCGTGCGGATCGAAGAGGGCAAGGCCAAGCCCGTGCTCGACCTTCAGAGCGTCGTCCACGACCTGAGCATCGAGCAGGGGCTGCTGGGTCTCGCATTCCACCCCGACTTCCCGAACGACCCGCGGGTCTTCGTCTTCCACTCGAAGGCGAACAACGACAACGTCCTCGCCTCGTATCGCCTGGGCAGCGACCCGGACGTGCTCGACCCGAAGTCCCGGACGGACATCCTCACGATCGATAAGGAGCGCGACTCGCAGCGCCACAACGGCGGCACGCTCCTCTTTGGGCCGGACGGTCTCCTCTACCTCTCCGTCGGCGACGCCGCCCGAGCGACCCTCAACGGCCAGGATCCGGCAAACCTGCCGGGCTCGATCCTCCGGATCGACGTGAGCGGCGCGAACAGGTACTCGATACCCGTCGACAACCCGTTCGCCGCCCAAGGCACGCCCCCGGTCGCCGGCCTGAAGGGTGCCCCGGAGGTCTGGTGGTTCGGGTTCCGGAACCCGTGGCGCTTCTCGATCGACCCTGAGTCGGGGCTCGCGTACATCGGCGACGTCGGCCAGGAGCGGATCGAGGAGATCGACGTCGCGCCGCTGGCCGAGCCGGGGCTCAACTTCGGCTGGCCGGTCTTCGAGGGGACCCGTCGCTACTCGAATGCCGTGAAGGCGACGAGCGAGCTCACCGGTCCGGTGCTCGACATCCGTCACTCGGGCGACCGAGGCTGCTCGGTCGTCGGCGGCGAGGTCTACCGGGGCACGGCGATCCCGGAACTGAACGGCGTGTACTTCTACGCCGACTGGTGTCGCGGCTGGATCCGGAGCTTTCGATACGAGGACGGCCAGGTGCTCGACAAGCAGGACTGGTCGAGCGACCTGCCAACCGAGACCGTGTCGAGCTTCGGCCACGACGCCGACGGCGAGATCCTCGTGCTGGATTGGCAGGCCGACGCGATCTACCGGATCGTGCCCGTCCGCCGCCAGGACGCCGGACGGGCGCCGAGGACTAGCCGCGCGACGCCGCGGGCTGCCTGGCGCTCAGCTCCGCGAGGAGGTCGTCGAGTCGAGCGTAGCCGTCGTTGACGCCCTCGGCCATGCCGCTCTCCACCATCGCGTCGCGGGCCTCGACCGACTGGTAGACCGAGTGGATCCGGACGGTCGTCCGGCCGGCGCGCTCCTCGAGCGTCATCGTCTCGAGCGAGACGTGGCCCGGGGCGCCCTCGAACTCGAACGTCTGGGTGATGCCGTCGGGCGACGGATCGCCGTGGAACACGCCGTGGAAGGCGTACTCGCCGTTCGCGTCGCGGTGGATGTAGCGATACCGGCCGCCGTCGCGGACCTCGTAGCGCTCGACGATCATCTCGTACTTCCGGGGCCCGAGCCAGCGGACGAGGAGGTCCGGGTCGGTGTGGGCCCGGTACAGGAGCTCGCGCGGCGCGTCGAACTCGCGGCTCATTTCGATGAACGGCTGGCCCGGCGGGGCCGTGATCTGCGTGGTTCCCATCAGCGTGTCCTTTCGGTGTCGTCGGACTTCAGCGTCTCGAGCAGCTCGTCGAGGCGCTCGTAGCTCTCATCCCAGTACTCGCGATAGCGCGCGAGCCATTCGGTCGCATCCCGGAGCGGCTCGGGCTCGAGATGGCTCAGGCGGGCCGTCGCTCGGCGGGTTCGGGAGATCAAGCCGGCGTCCTCGAGGACCTTGAGGTGCCCCGAGATCGCCGGCTGTGAGATCGGGAAGGGCTTTGCCAGCTCCCCGACCGAGAGATCGCCCTGCGTCAGGCGGGCGAGGATCGCCCGCCTGGTGGGGTCGGCCAGCGCGCCGAAGACGGCGCTGAGCCGGTCCTGCTCCATCGGCGTCCTAGACCCTGACGCCCTCGAAGGCCTCGCGGAGCGTCTCGACGTCGATCTTGCGCATCTTCAGCATGGCGTCCATCGCGCGCTTCGCGGCATCGCGGTCGGAGCTCTCGAGGTACTCGTTGAGCTGGCGCGGGGTGACCTGCCACGAGAGGCCGAAGCGGTCCTTGAGCCAGCCGCAGTAGCTCTCCTCGCCGCCGTTCGCGATGAGGGCGTTCCAGTACTTGTCGACCTCGGCCTGGTCCTTGCAGTCGATGACGAACGAAACCGACTCGTTGAACTTGAACTCTGGGCCGCCGTTGAGGCCGATGAACTTCTGGCCGCCGATCGTGAACTCGACCGTCAGCACCATCCCCTCCGGACCGCTCGGCGTCTCCGAGGGCGATCGGAAGACCTTGTCGATCTTGCTGTCCGGGAACAGCGAGGCGTAGAACTTCGCGGCCTCCTCGGCCTTGCCGTCGAACCACAGGCACGGGGTGATCCTGGCTTCCATCGTCGTCCTCCTGACTCTATAACCGAGTGGTTATAGAGTGCCACGGGAGGCCGGATCTGTCAAGCGCGGCAGCCGGTGCCCACTGCGCCGTTGCCAGCCTATCGGTGGGAAGATGTTGGTTTCCGGCGTGCGCCGTCGTCATGGGGGCGTGGGCGCCCGTCACGAAGGAGGAGCCCCATGGCCAACGTCGCAGTCGCGACTGCCAACAAGCCCGCGTGGGTCGATCTCGCGACCAAGGATCCCGACGCCGCCCGCGAGTTCTACCGCAAGGTGTTCGGCTGGGATGTCGAGGTCAATCCCGATCCCCAGTACGGCGGCTACGGCCTTGCCCGTGTCGGCGGGAAGGACGTTGCCGGCATCGGCGGGACCCAGTCGCCGGAGCAGCCGACCGCGTGGTCCTTCTACATCGCCACGGACGACGCCGAGAAGCTCGGCAAGGCCGCCGAGGCCGCCGGGGGCAAGGTCATCGCGCCGGCCTTCGACGTCGGGGACCAGGGCAGGATGATCGTGCTCCAGGATCCGTCGGGCGCCTTCATCTCGGCCTGGCAGGCGACGAAGATGGGCGGCTTCCAGACGCAGGGCACGAACGCCTTCGGCTGGGCCGAGCTCAATGCCCGAGGCCTCGAGAAGGCGCTGCCGTTCTACCAGAAGGTGTTCGGCTGGACGCTCAAGCGGACCAACGATCCGGCCATGCCGTACACCGAGTTCCAGGTGGACGGCAAGAGCGTGGCCGGGGCGCTCGAGATCCCGCCGATGGTGCCGGCCGAGGTGCCGAGCTACTGGCTCGTCTACTTCGAGGTCGACGACGTCGACCGGTCGCACAAGACCGCGCTCGCGAACGGCGCTCGGGAGACGGTCGCACCGACCGACTTCCCCGGCGGCCGCTTCTCGATGGTCATCGACCCGCAGGGTGCGCCGTTCGGCATCCTGAAGACCGCCCAGCGGTAATCCCCTCCGAGCCGATCCGCCCGCCGGACGCCCCGAGGGCGCCGGCGGGCGCTCACGTTCGCCACGATCGGTACCAGGCGTTCCGCGTGAGTTCCGTCCGACCCTCCGGCGGCTGACTGGAGGGCGTCCGACGCCCCGACCGTGCGTTTTGGCCGGCCGCGGCGTGTATGAGGGTGTGAGCTTCGACGTGGCCATCGCGGCCTCGACCGACATCGCCTACCAGCGTGCCTACGAGGAGCACTGGTCCGACGTGTTTCGCTTTGCGCTCGCCTGGACGAACGACTGGGCGGCCGCCGAGGACCTCGCCCAGGACGCCTACCTCCGCCTCTGGGACCACCGGAGCCGCATCGACTGGAGCCGGCCGATCCTGCCGTGGTTGCTCGTCGCCACCCGGCGGCTCGCCACGGACCGGTTCCGCTCCATTCGCCGCCGGTTGCTTCCGGTCACCGCCACGCCGTCGCTCGATCCGGCGCTGCGTGCCCGGTGGATGGACGTCACGGCGGCAATGGGCGACCTCTCGCCGCTCGAACGAACCGCGCTCGTCATGACCGCCCTCGAGGGCGCGACGTACGAGGAGGCCGGCCGCGTGCTCGGCACGTCCGCGGGCGCCCTGCGGGCGGCGGTCAGCCGCGCCCGGGCCAAGCTGGAGGCCGCCCGATGAGCTCGCGACGCTCGGATCGAATCCTCGAGGAGTGGTCGGCGATCGCGGCCCGGGCCACCCGGCCGGCCGTCGCACCACGCCGCGGCGCGAGCCGCCAGCTGATCTCGCGATCGACCCTCGCCGGGGCCACGGTGGCGATCGTCGCCGTCGCCGCGATCGGGCTGTGGATGGCGGGCCGCGGCCCGACCGGCCCGGGTGGTGATCCGACGCTTTCGCCCAGGCCGACGCCGACGGCGACCGTGCCGGCAACACCGACAGCCGTTCCGACGGTCGGGCCGTGTGAGCCCGCGAATGTCGCCGCCCGCGTCGTCCAGTGGGAGGGCGCCGCCGGCAGCCGGATCGCCCAGGTCGAGCTCACGAACGCCGGATCGGATCCGTGCCAGGTCGCGGCCGTCATGCGGCCGCAGCTCGTCGATGCCCGGGGCTCGATCCTCCTCGACGGCGCCACGCCCGCGGACGCCTCGGTCCTGACGATCGGGATCGGTGACGTTCTGACCACCAGCGTCCGCGCGAGCAACTACTGCGGCGCCGATCCCACGATGCCCGTGACCGTCGCATTCGATCTCGGAGACGGCACGCGCATCGTGGCCGCCCCGGCCGCGTCGGGCACCGACCTCCCGCCGTGCAACGGGCCCGGACAGCCCGGCACGATCGAGATGCAGCCCTGGCAGTCCCGGTAGAGATGTCAGCGGATCTCGTCCGCCGTCTCGGCCTGCTCATGGCGGTCGTGCTCGTCGTCGGCGGGTTCGGTGCGAGTCAGGCCCCGTCCGCATCGGCGGCCGGCCCGACGCTCGCCCACCTCATCGGGCAGAAGCTCGTCGTCCGGATGTCGGGCACGACGCCAACGGCCGATCTCCTCGGCCGGATCCGGCGCGGTGAGATCGGCGGCGTCGTCCTCTTCGGGGCGAACATCTCGAGCCGCTCGGGGCTCATGGCGCTGACACGGTCGCTGCAGGCGGCGGCCGCCGCCGGGGGGCAGCCGCGACTGCTCATCGCCGTGGACCAGGAAGGCGGCGCGATCAAACGGATCCCGTGGGCGCCGCCGACGCTCTCGGCGCCCCAGATCGGCCGGCTGGCCTCCACGTCCACGGCCCGGCAGCAGGGCGCGGCGACCGGCGCCGCCCTCCGGGGTCTCGGGATCAACGTCGACTTCGCGCCGGTTGCGGACGTTCCGGCCACGACGGCGTCGATCCTCTACCGGCAGGGCCGCACGTTCTCGTTCAGTGCCACCCGCACGGCCGCCCTCGCGGATGCGTTTGCGACGGGCCTCGAGGCCGGCGGTGTCGTGCCGACGATGAAGCACTTCCCGGGCCTCGGGTACGCGACGCGGAACACCGACCGGTACATGGTGACGATTCGCGTCTCACGGACCGCGCTCGCGCCCGGTCTCCTCCCCTATCGCACGGCGATCGGACACCGCATCCCGCTGATCATGCTGTCGAACGCCGCGTACACCGCGTACGACCTGCACTACGCCGCCGGGTGGTCCCCGGCGATCGGCACGACGCTGCTGCGAGGTCAGCTCGGCTACACGGGCGTGACCATCACCGACGCGCTCGACGGGACGGCCTTCGCCCGAGGCCTGCCGGTGTCGCTGCTCGCCGATCGAGCCACCCGGGCCGGGACCGACATGCTGCTGCTCACCGGCAGCGAAGCGTCGAGTCGGGCGGTGTACGCCTCGCTCCTGCGAAGCGCATCGGTCGGGGCGTTCTCGGTCTCGGCGCTGCGAGCGTCCTGGGACCGGATCGTCGCGCTGAAGAGCGGCCTCTAGCGGTCGGCGAGCGGCTCTAGGCCGACGTCGTCGGGCGCAGCCGCACCATCGGGATCACGCGGCCGCTCTTCTCCGGATAGTCGGCGAACTTCGGCAGCGTCCGGACGTGCCCGGCCCAGAGCCGGTCGCGCTCGGATCCCTCGCGCTCGACCCTCGCGGTCGCCTGGAACCTGCGGCCCTCGGCCTCGACCGTGGCAGTCGGATTCGCCGCAAGGTTCGCGACCCAGGCCGGGTCGGTCGGGGCACCGCCCTTCGAGCCGGCGACGACGTAGTCGCCGCCGTCGCGCGAGAAGTTCAGAATCGCGCGCCGCGGCTCGCCGCTCTTCGACCCGATCGTGTTGAGGACGAGCATCGGCTCGCCGGCCAGCGGGCCCGTCGTGACCTGCCCGCCGTGCGCTCGCATGTCCTCGATGAGGGCGTCCTCGAACGCCCGTGGATCCCAGGTTGCCATGGTGTCGTGCTCCGTCCGTCCGTCTGTTGTAGTTGCTGCCGCAACTATCTCACGCGGCCGGAGATTTGTCACGCGGTGCGTCGTTACCAGACGTCGCCGGGGCGCCAGTCGCAGCTCATCGGCGCATCGAGATCCAGCAGCGGCGAGGTCGGCGTCCGGAGCACGAGGACGTAGCCCTCTTCCTCGGGCGTTCGCTGCTCACCGTCCTGGGTCCGGACAAACAGCTGCCCGCGCCATCGTTGCCAGCCGAGCCGCTCGTAGAAGTGGTGCGAGCTCGTGTCGAGGGCGCCCAGCTCGTACCGCTCGCGGATGTGATCCGTCGCGGCTTCCATGACGATGGTCCCGAGTCCCCTCCCCTGTCGCTCGGGCGCCGTCGCGACGGCCTCGACGTAGCCGGTCCGGAGGACCGTGACGCCGGGTCGCTCGCCGATCCGCAGCTCCCGCTCCACGACGGAGGCATGGGCGACCACCGCGCTGTCCTCGTTGACGAGGAAGTGTGTGCCGCCCAGGGCGTTGGTCCAGTCCGTCTCGGCGTAGTCATCAGGACCGAACGCCGCGAGGAGGAGCGCCCGAACCGCCGCAAGCTCGGCGGCGGTCAGCTCCTCCGTCCGGATCCAACGCACGCGGCCCGTGGACGTCACGCGGCGGAGTCTACGGTCCACGGTGATGCCGCTCCCCGAGGGCTTGCGCGCCGGCGTATGGTTCGCTTGGGCGGCCGAGGGGGCGCTGTGTGCCACAACTGTCGGCCGCGCGAGGAGGAGAGGGTGGCCCGTTTCCGTTCGCTCCACGGCCGCCGCGTGCTGGCCGGCGCCGTTGTCGGCGCGCTCGTCGCCGGGTTGCTGCCGGCGACCGCCGTCGCGACCGACCCGCAGCCGCAGATCCCGGTCATTGCGCCGGGCTCCGCCTACAGGCAGCGTGACCTCGTGTCGGACATGCCCGGCAGGGCGCTCCTCCTCGATCCGTTCCTCGTCGATCCGTGGGGCATCGCGATGGCCAGTCCCGGCCGATTCGTCGTCGCCAACGACGGCACGAGCACCGCCCGGTACCTTCGCGGCGACGTCAGCGGCTCACCGCTCGTGACCAACGAGTTCCTGACCGTGCCCGGAGGCCTGCCGACCGGCGCCGTCGCGAACCCGCTGTCGTCAGGGTTCGTCGTGTCATCCGGAGCGGCCAGCGGGTCGGCCAGGTTCCTGTGGTCGTCGATTACGGGCAACATCGTCGGCTGGAACCCCAACGTCCCGGCGCCCGGCAGCACTGCCGGCCGGATCGGGGCGGCGAACCCGGGTCACGTCTACATGGGGCTCGCTCTCGCCAACAACGGGTCCGGGAACCTGCTCTACGCCGCCGACTTCGCGAACGACGCCGTCGACGTCTATGACTCGAGCTTCGCCCTTCAGAGCGCGGCGTCGTTTCCGTTCGCCGACCCGACGATCCCTTCTGGTCCCGGCACCAACTACAACGTCTTCAACATCCAGAACCTCGGCGGCTCGCTGTACGTCACGTACGCGCTGGCCAACGACTCCACCGGCCAGCCGGTGGAGGGTGTCGGCAACGGCTTCGTCCGGCGATTCAACACATCGGGCGTCCGCGACCTGACGTTCGGCATCAACAACGGGGCACTCAACGTTCCCTCTGGCCTGGTCATCGCGCCGGGGAGCTTCGGCATCTTCGGCGGCGCCCTCCTCGTCGCGAACAACGGCCGCGGCAATCCGAGCATCCACGCCTACAACCCGACGACGGGAGCGTTCCTCGGGACGTTGCAGGACGAGGCCGGAGAAGGGATCGAGATCGACGGCCTCCACAGCCTCGTCTTCGGCAATGGCGACCGCGCCGGCGACCCGGGCACGATGTACTTCACCGCGGGCTCCGCGGAAGGCGAGCACGGTCTCTTCGGCTCGCTGACGCCGACCGAGACGATGTCCACGAACCTCCTGCAGTTCGGCACCGACGAGTACTCGATCGCCGAGTCCTCGACGCGAGCGCAGATCACCGTGACCCGGGCGGGCGACCTGACGCATCCCGCGGCGGTCCGCTTCGCGACGTGGGACGAGTCGCAGCCGGGGCATGCGAGCCAGAAAGCGGACTACCAGACCCACCTCGGGGTGCTCTCCTTCGCCGCCGGCGAGAGCAGCAAGACCTTCGACGTCCGCATCGTCAACGATCGCTTCGATGAGGGCCTCTCCGAGGTCGTCAACCTCGCCCTCTCGAACCCCGCCGGGACCGGGGCGGGCCTCGGGTCGCCGGCGTTCGCGACGCTGACGATCGTCGACGATGATTCATCGTCGCCCTCGTCGAACATCATCGACGACACGAACTTCTTCATCCGGCAGCAGTACCTCGATCTGCTCGGTCGTGAACCGACGGCGTCGGAGCGTTCCGCGGCCGCTGCCCCGATCAATGCGTGCTCGACCGCGAGTTGCCGCAAGAGCCGCCGAAACACGTTCGCGAACAACCTCCTGTACGCGCCCGAGACGGTCGACTCGATCGGCCTTGCCTACCGGCTGCACAAGGCGGCATTCGCCTCCGATCCCCTGTACGGCGAGGTCATGTTGAGCGTCGGCGTCCGCCGGATGCGCGGCCTGACCGCGCAGCTCTCGACCCTCATGGGCGATCCACGCTTCGTCGCTCGCTACACCGGCACGACGAACACCACGTATGTCCGAACGCTGGCGGCGAACACGGGCTACGCGTTCACGACGGCGCAGAAGAATGCGTGGATCGCGGCGTTGAACGGCGGATCGATGACCCGATCGACCGTGCTTCTCGCGATCGCCCGCCATGCCGGGTTCCAGGCGCTCGTTCGGAACCGGTGGACGGTGCTCGCCGGCTTCTGGGCGTGGTGCCGGCGTGACCCCGATACGTCAACCTTCAACGCGCGGCTGAACCAGCTCAACGCGGGCGGGGGGAACGCCCTCGCCTCGGGCGTCATCGATTCGTTCATCAGCTCGAGCGAGTATCGGCAGCGGTTCGGCCCGAGTTGACGGCCGGTCGCGGATAAGGTCGGCCGCGGCCTCCGTGACCAGCGGCCGCGGCACGTTCGGTTGAGCGGTCGCGCTGATGCCAGGATCGACATCGGTGACGGAGCGGCGAGTCATCCGCGCGTCCGACGGCCGAATCCTCGAGGTGCAGCTGGCCGGACCGGAGAACGGGCGCGTCCTCCTGTTCCACGATGGCACGCCCGGGGCGGGCCTTCCATCGCCGGCCTTCATCGCGGCGGCAGCCGAGCGCGGGTTGCGCTACGTGTGCGCGGCACGGCCAGGCTACGCATCGTCGACTCGACGGCCGGGACGTTCCGTCGCAGACGTCGCCGAGGACGCCGCCGCGGTCCTCGACGCGCTCGGCGTCGATCGGTGCTACACGCTCGGCTGGTCCGGCGGTGGCCCCCACACGTTGGCGTGCGCCGCCCTGCTGCCCGAGCGCGTCATCGCGGCGGCGACGGTCGGTTCGGTTGCGCCGTACGGCGCGCAGGGCCTCGACTTCGTTGCCGGGATGGGACGAGAGAACATCGAGGAGTTCAACGCTTGCCTCGAGGGCTCAGCGGTGTTGGCGTCCTTCCTCGAACGCTGGCTGCCCGACCTGCAGGTCATCACAGGGCCCGAGGTCGCGGACTCGCTCGGCGACCTGTGTCCGCCGGTCGACCGGGAGGCGCTCACCGGCGAGTTCGCCGAGGCCGTTGCCGCAGACCTTCGCCACAGCCTCGAGAGCGGAATCTGGGGCTGGCACGACGACGACCTCGCGTTCGTCCGGCCGTGGGGCTTCGAGCTCGATTCGATGCGCGTCCCGCTGACCGTCTGGCAGGGCGGTCAGGATCGCATGGTCCCCGCGGCGCACGGCGTGTGGCTGGCGGCGGCGATACCCGGGGTGCGGGCCCACCTCCTGCCGGAGCACGGGCACCTGTCGCTGGCCGTCGGGTCCGTCGGGACGATCCTCGACGAGCTGACCGACGCCTAGTCCTGCTTCCGGTCGATCGCCCGGGCCAGCTCCTTCTTCGACATCGTCGAGCGGCCGCGGACGCCGAGCTTGCGCGCCCGCTCGTAGAGCTCGTCCTTCGTATTGCCGTAGAAGTCGACGCCCCCGAACGTCTCGCCAACCTCACGTCGGGCGGTTGCTCCGCCCCGTGCGGCACGCGGGTCGGATGGACCCTTGTGCTTCTTCGGCTCCCAGTGGTCGTCGACCTTCTCGAACGAGTGCTTGAGCGAGGAGAACGCCGTCCGATGCGCGCGCTCGCCTTCGCCGTAGCTCTCGACCGCGCTGTCGTGCGTTTCCGCCCAGGTTCGCTGCGCCTTCTTCGGCGAGCGCTTCAGCGTGCCGGGCAGTTCCTTCATTCCGGGCAACTCGATCACCTCCGGTGGCGAATCGTCGCCCCGGATGAGTCCCGCTCTCGGTACCTCGGAGGGCCGGCGCCGTTGCACCGGGCTCGCAGTTATGCGGGCTCAGAAGAACGTTGAGCACCATGGCTCGTCGACCGTGCGGAACAGGCGCTCGGCCTCGGCGAGCGCTCCGGCCCGGTGCTCGTCCGCGCCGGCGGCGAGCGTGGCTGCTCGGAGGCTGCGTCCGCCGAGGTAGGCCGCGCCGAGCGCCGCGACGTCGACGGTCAGGTCCGGCGAGCGCCTCGTGGGTTTCGCCTTTGCGCCGGACGGTCCGGCCTCGAGCTCGACCCGGACCCGCCCACCCGGTGCCTCCGGGTCGACGACCTCGAGGACGACGCCTCCCTCGCGCTCGTACGCTCGGTTCTCGAGGGCGCGCACGAGATCGATGATACGAACCCAGAGCCCGTCGCCGACGTCGCTCGGTTCGGCGGCCCTGGCGTTCGTCAGGAGCCAGCGAAGGCGGTCCGATGGGCTGCGACGCTCGGCTCGGATCGCCGACACCCAGTCGATCTCGGCGAGGTAGCGCCAGAGCGTCGCGAAGGCCGCGTCGGTGAGCGCGTGAAGCTCGTCGAGAACGAGCGTCGTCCGGGGTTGCCGGTGCTCCCACTTCCCCTCGCCGTGATAGCGGGCGTAGCCGTCAACCTCGCCCGCGCCGTCGCGATGGAAGGCGATGAAGCCCTTCCAGCGCGTGTCCCACGGCTCTTCGCGGAGCCCGACGGCCAGGTCCCAGCTGAAGTCCCGGCGTCGGATCTCGCCCGGTTGCCGGCGCCGCCAGGCCTCGAAGACGCGCTTCATCGCGTCGCGCGTCGGCTCGTTGGCCGTCTCGAGGGTGACGCTCCCCGACGGGGCGCCGTGAAAGCCCGTCACGAGCGTGTCGAGGGTCCAGGTCGCGATCGGCGAGCTGTCGCCGTACCCGAAACGGCCGTAGATCGGGTATTCCGACGCGTAGAGCAGCCCGAAGACCTCGCCTCGCTCGCGCGCGGCCGCGTGTTCGGCCGCGGCCATCCCGCGAAGGATGCCCCGCCGGCGATGCGTCGGCAGGACCGTCACCGCCGCGACTGCCGCTGCCGGTAGCTGCACGCCGCCCGGAACCGTGATCTCGGTCGCCCACGACCGGAAGGTCCCCACGACACGACCGTCCGCGAACGCGCCCCAGGTCCGGTCGAGATCCCAGAGCGGCTTGACGTCCTCGACGATCCGCCCGACGTCCGGTCGCTCGAGGAATCCGGCGCTCAGGGCATCGATGTACGCGGGCAGGTCGTCTTCGCGCGCGCGACGGATCTCGACGGTCACGCCCGGACGATAGCGGGCCGGCGCCGCGGCCGTCTGGAGCCGCCGACGGTTTGCCCGGCGCTAGGCGACGGCTTCGGCCTCGGGCTCGCCGATCTCGATCGGGTTGCCCACCGGGTCCTTGCTCCACTCGAACCAGCCGCCGTCGTAGACCGCGATCCGCGGCCAGTCCATGAGGTACGCGTAGAACCAGGTCTCGCTCGCCCGCCAGCCGGTGCCGCAGTAGAACGCGACCCACTTGTCGGGCGTGATGCCGGCAGCCGCCCAGTTCGCGGCGATCTCCGGGTACGGCCGCATCGAGTTGTCGACGTTGCGGTAGTGCTGCATGTGGTAGGCGTCGGAACCGCAGTTGCCCCAGACGTCGCCGGCGATGCGGCCCGCGGGCCCGATGTAGTTGTAGCCGCTGACGGCGCCGATGTGCTCCCGCCACGTCCGGACGCTCACGAGCGCCGCACCGTCGCGATCGGCGAGGATCGCCTTCGCCTCGTCGATGTCGACGATGACCTCCGGGCGGAGCGGGATGGGTGCGCCGAACGCCGCCACCGGCGTTGGCGGCCGGAGGGTCGACTCGACCGGATTGCCGGCCCGGACCCACCAGTCGTAGCCGCCGTCGAGGAGCCGGACGTCGTCGACCCCCGCGTACCGCAGGATCATCGCCGCGCGCGTGGCCGCGATCTGGCCGGCGCGCCGGCCGGGCCACTTCTCGTTCGCGTCGCCCTCGGTGTCGCGG
>DATBKB010000068.1:0-2488 GCA_036556145.1 Candidatus Limnocylindrales bacterium
TCGTAGGCGTGCTCCACGGCGCCTGCCGGCGTGAGGTGGCTTGCCGAGGAGGTGATCCCGTGCTTGGCGTGCGCCCCCTCGGACACCTCGACCTGGCAGCGGCCGCAGATCCCGCGCCCCCCGCAGGTCGAGTCGAGATCGACGGCGAGCCGGCGTGCGGCGTCGAGCACGGTCGTGCCGGCGGGGAACCGGCCGCGTCGGCCCGACGGGGCGAAGACGACGAGGTGCTCGCCCGGGGTCACGAGCCGGCGGCCGCCCTCCGGCGCGCCTCGCGCCCGCCGCGGCGACCGGTGGTCGCCTCGGCGCCGGCGTCGCCGTGGCGTGCGATCCAGGCGGCGCAGTGGGGGTCGTTGCCCATGAGGACGTCCGCTGCCCAGACGGCCCGACGCATCTCGTCGTGCAGCGGGCTCGTGATGGCCGACGTCATGCCTGCCGCGATCGCCATCGGCAGGAAGGCCGCGTTCAGCCCGGGGCGGTTGGGGAGGCCGAAGCTGATGTTCGAGGCGCCGCAGGTGGTGTTCACGCCCAGCTCCTCGCGCAGGCGGCGCACCAGGCTGAACACCTGGCGCCCCGCGTTGCCCATGGCGCCGATCGGCATCACGAGCGGGTCGACCACCACGTCCTCCTTCGCGATGCCGTGGTCGGCGGCGCGCGAGACGATCCTGCGAGCCACCTCGAAGCGGACGTCGGGGTCCTCGGAGATGCCGGTCTCGTCGTTGGAGATGGCCACCACGGCGGCGCCGTGCCGGGCGACGAGCGGGAGCACGCGCTCCATCTGCTCCTCCTCACCCGTGACCGAGTTGACGAGCGCCTTGCCCCGGTAGGCGGTGAGGCCCGCCTCGAGGGCCTCGACGATCGACGAGTCGATCGAGAGCGGCACCTCGGTCAGCGACTGGACGAGCTGGATCGTCCTGGCGAGGATCGCCGGCTCGTCGGCGAGGGGAATGCCGGCGTTGACGTCGAGCATGTGGGCGCCGGCCTCGACCTGGGCGATCGTGTCGCGCTCGACGCGGCTGAAGTCACCGGCCTTCATTTCCTCGGCGAGGAGCTTGCGGCCGGTGGGATTGATTCGCTCCCCGATGACGACGAACGGCCGGTCGAAGCCGATGACGACCTCCTTCGTCGCCGACGAAACGACGGTTCGCGTCACGCCCCGTCCTTGCCGTTGCGGAAGCCGCCGGCGTTGACGAGCCGCTCGAGGACGTCCTTCGGATGCTCGGCCTCGAGTCGCTCGGCCTCCGCGCTCGCGACCCCTTCGAGGTCGTCGCCGCACTCGCGCTGCTCCTTGCGCCACTCGCCGATGTAGTCGTCCATCGACTTCTTGCCGGCCTTCTCGGCGGCGCGGTCGATCGCGACCTGGAAGCGCGGGTGGAGCACGACCTTGCTGGCCCGACGGCGGTCCTTGGCGATCACCTGCGCCGGGATGTCGCGCCACCAGATGACGGTGAGCGTGCCGGCCATCTCAGGCCGCACCGTGGACGCGGGGCTGATCCGGCGTTGGTTCCGTGGGACGAGCCACCGGTCGCTTGGCGTCCCGGCCAGCCGCCAGTTGTCTCGCGGGGCGAGAGACGTTGCCCAGGGAGCGGCTCCGGGCCGTCAGGTCGCTCGTGGGACGAGACGTTTGACCCTCCCACCGGCCTCCAACCGACAGGTCGCTCGTGGGGCGAGACGTGACCGCGGCCAGCGTCGTCGCCAGCTCGCCGTAGCCGGTTCGCCGGTGCTCATACGCGAGGCCCAGCCGAGCGGCGCCGCGTCGGGCGGCCCGCTCGAGCTCGGGGTCGTTCGTCTGGGAGAGGTAGACGAGGCGCCGGTAGTTGCCGAAGTACTGCGGCAGCAGCTCGGGGTATCGGTCGAGCCCGAGGCCGCTCCACACGAGCCGGTCGAAGTTGCGGGCGAGGAAGTCGGTGAGGAAGAACGTCGCAGGCTCGGCGTCGGTGAGCCGGGCGAACTCCGGCCGGCCGGCGAAGAACTCGTAGCAGTGGGCGCCCGGGAGGCGCTCGACGCCCTCGTCCTCGAGCACGCGGTCGAGCAAGCCGCCGGTGCCGCAGTCGGCATACGCGACGAAGACGCGGTCGTAGCCCGCGCGGCGGCGCCTGATCCGCTCCCGAACCGCCGCCGGGATGCCGCCCGGCCGGTTGTGGAGCGTCGCCGGCAGGCACGTGACGTCGACGTTCGGCAGGTCGCGCGTCAGCGCGACGATCTCGCGGGCGAGCGCGCCGCAGCCGACGATGAGCACCCTCGACGCGGTCACGCGACCCTCGCCCGGCGCTCGTCGATGAGGCGGCGCGCAGTGTCGGCCGCGACCCCGGCGTCGCGGCAGTACGCATCGGCCCCGATCGCCTGTCCGAACTCCTCGTTCAGCGGCGCGCCACCGACGAGCACGATGTACTGGTCGCGCATCCCGCGGTTCTTGAGCTCCTGGATGACGACCTTCATGTACGGCATCGTCGTCGTGAGGAGCGCCGACAGGCCGAGGATGTCGGGCTCG
>DATBKB010000069.1:0-43325 GCA_036556145.1 Candidatus Limnocylindrales bacterium
ACCCGGCGCGCCTGGAGATCGTCCGGCGCCTGGCCGACGGCGACGCCTCGGTGACCGACCTCATCGAGGAGATCGGCCTCTCCCAGCCGCTCGTCAGCTGGCACATCGGCCGGCTCCGGGCTGCCGGGCTCGTCGCGACGCGGCGGACCGGGCGGGAGACGACGATCTCCCTGCGGCCCGAGGCGTTCGAGGCGTTCGCCGCCCGGGAACGCGCGATCCTCGGGCTGGGCCGCGGCGCCGGTCCGACGCGGGCGGCCTCGTGACCCAGTCGTTCGTGTCGCCGGCCTTGCGGCAGCGTGTCCGGGGCTGGGCCACGCCGATCGCCCTGGGCCTCGGCCGCGTCGGCCTCACCCCGAACTCGCTCACAGTCATCGGCTTCGCCGGCACGTGCGTTGCCGCGTGGGCGGCGGCGACCCAGCAGTGGCTGCTTGCCGGCGTCCTCGTCCTGGCGTTCGGGATCTTCGACCTCTTCGACGGGGCACTCGCTCGGGCCACCGGGAAGGCGTCCCGCTTCGGGGCGTTCCTCGATTCGACGCTCGACCGAACCGGCGAGGGGCTCGTCTACGCCGGCATCGTTGTCGGCGCCGCGTGGGTCCATGCCTACCCAGCCGCCTGGTTCGCGGCGTTCGCGCTCGCCTTGGCGTCGGTCGTCACGTACTCCCGCGCAAAGGCCGAAGCACTCGGCCTCGATGGCGAGGTCGGCGTCGCTCCCCGTCCCGAGCGGCTCGTGCTCCTCGCCGGTGGCCTCATCGCGGCGGCGTTCCTGGGTGGCGTCCAGCCGCTCGAGATGTTCGGCCGCAACGAGGGCCTCGGGACCCGGGCCGACTCGACCGGCACGCTCGTCCTGGCCCTCGCCCTGGGGCTCATCGCCCTTCTTTCAGCAATCACCATTGTTCAACGAATCGTGCACGTCAAGCGTCAGCTCGACGCCAAGGAACAGGAGAAGTCCTCGTGAGCACCAACGGCAAGGAAAAGAACGGCACGGCGCCGGCAAACACGTGGGCGGGGAGCGCCCGGCGGAAGGACGGCAAGGTCCGCGTCGCGATCGTCGGCGTCGGCAACTGCGCGAGCAGCCTCGTCCAGGGCCGCTACTACTACGAGAAGGCGAAGGAAGACGACTTCGTCCCGGGGCTGATGCACGTCAACCTCGGTGGCTACCACATCCGGGACATCGAGTTCGTCGCCGCCTTCGACATCGACAAGAACAAGGTCGGCAAGGACCTGTCCGAGGCGATCTACGAGAAGCCGAACAACACGTACGTCTTCCAGCAGGTCCCGCACCTGGGCGTACCGGTCGAGCGTGGGATGACCCACGACGGCCTGGGCAAGTACCTGAGCCAGATCATCGAGAAGGCGCCCGGCCCGACGGCCGACATCGTCGGCATCCTCCGCGAGCGCGAGGTCGACGTCATGGTCTCCTACCTGCCGGTCGGCAGCGAGGAGGCGACGAAGTGGTACGTCGAGCAGGCGCTCCGCGCCGGCGTGGCGTTCATCAACGCGATCCCGGTCTTCATCGGTCGTGAGCCGTACTGGCAGCGCCGCTTCGCCGAGGTCGGCCTGCCGATCGTCGGCGACGACATCAAGAGCCAGGTGGGGGCGACGATCACGCACCGTGTGCTGACCCGGCTGTTCATGGACCGCGGCGTCCGCCTCGATCGGACGTACCAGCTGAACTTCGGCGGCAACACCGACTTCCTCAACATGCTCGAACGTGAGCGGCTCGAGTCGAAGAAGATCAGCAAGACGAACGCGGTCACGTCGATGCTCGACTACGAGCTGCCCGACGAGGACGTCCACGTCGGCCCGAGCGACCACGTGCCGTGGCTCGGCGACCGGAAGTGGTGCTACATCCGCATGGAGGGGACGACGTACGGCGACGTCCCGCTCAACGCCGAGCTCAAGCTCGAGGTCTGGGACTCGCCCAACTCGGCGGGCGTCATCACCGACGCGATCCGCTGCGTGAAGCTCGGCCTCGACCGCGGCCTCAAGGGCACGCTCGTCGCGCCGTCCGCCTACTTCATGAAGAGCCCGCCGGTCCAGATCCACGACGACGTGGCGCTGGCGCGGGTGGAGGCCTTCATCCGGGGCGAGGACGACGAGACGCTCGTCGGCACGGAGACGCCGCCGAAGCGGCAGCTGCGGAAGCTCGCCGGGCGGTCCGCCTCGACCGCGACGGCTCGCTCGAAGGCGGCGACCGCGGCGAAGTGACGGCCAGGGGAGCGGCACCGGCCCGGGCACAGGCGGTGGACCGCGAGGGCGCAGCCGCCCTGCCGCGCGGATCCGCGGCGCAGCGGCTGCGGGCCCTGGTCGTCGCGGTCGCCTCGTGGCTCGCCTGCCGCCTCCCGGCGCGCGTCGCGTACGGCCTCGCGGACGTGGCCGGCGCCGTCTGGTATCGCACCGCCCGCGGCCGAGCGGCGCTCGTCCGCCGCAACCTCGAGCGGGTGAGCCGGTCGCTCGCCGAGCGGGGATTGGGCGACCCGTCGGTCGAGGCCGCCGCCCGCGACCCGCGTGCGCTCGAACGCCTCGTCCGCCAGGTCTTCCGGGAAGGCGCTCGCTACTACCTCGAGGTGCTGCGCCTGCCCCTCGTGACGCCGGCGTTCGTCCGTGAGCGGCTGGAGGTCGTGACGCCGGACGTCGTCGACCGCGCCTTCGGCCCGGCCGGGCCGAGCATCTTCCTCGGGCTGCATTTCGGGGCCATCGAGCTGCCCGCGGTCTACCTCGCCGAGCGAAGCGGCGTCCGGGCCGCTGTTCCGATGGAAACCGTGGGCGACCCGGAGCTCCAGCGCTGGTTCGTCCGAACCCGCGGCCGGCTCGGCGTCCGGATCGTGGGCATCCGCGAGGCGCGCCGCGAGCTGCTGGCCGCGCTGCGGCGGGGCGAGCCCGTCGGGATCGTGGGCGATCGGGATCTGACCGGGGGCGGCATCGAGGTGCCGTTCTTCGGCGCGCCGGCGTCGTTGCCGATCGGGCCGGCGTTGCTCGCCATCGAGTCGGGCGCGAGCCTCTACGCCGTCACGGTCCGCCGCGGCCCCGATGGACGCTACTTCGGTGGCCTGCGCGAGATCGCGATCCCCGCCACTGGCAGCCGTCGCGAGCGGCTCACGGCGGCGCTCGCCGCGACCGCCCGCGCCTTCGAGGATGGCATCGCCGAGGCGCCCGAGCAGTGGTGGGGCGCCGCGTTCCCGATCTGGCCCGACCTGGCGCCCGCGAGCGGCAAGCGATGACCGACCGCCTCGGCCGGGCTGACCTCCACATCCACACGCTGGCCTCGGACGGCCTCGCCGGGATCGTCGAGATCCTCGACGTCGTCGAGCGGGACACCGATCTCGACGTCATCGCGATCACCGACCACGAGCGAATCGACGCCGCGCTCGCGGCGCGGGCGCTGGCCCAGGACCGCGGTCTGCGGTTCGAGGTCGTCGTCGGCGAGGAGATCACGACCCGCGGCGGGCATCTCCTCGGCCTCTTCCTCGAGCAGCCGATCCGGCCGCTGCGCTCGCTGCGCTGGTCGATCGCCGCCATCCACGAGCAGGGCGGGCTCGCCATCCCGGCCCACCCGCTCGTGCCGTTCCCGCTGTGCGCGCAGGGCTTCATGCTCCGGCGGCTGCTGCGCGACCCCGATCCGCGCCACCACCCCGACGGCCTCGAGACGTTCAACCCCACGACGCTGGGCCGGCCGTGGCACAGCCGTGCCGTGCGGTTCGCCGAGGAGTACGGCCTCGCCCGAATCGGCAACAGCGACGCGCACACGTCCGACGCGATCGGCACCGGGTGGACGACGTTTCCCGGCCGGAGTGGCGAGGACCTGCGGCGCGCGATCGTCGGCCGGACGACGCACCACCACGGGACGTTCCACGCGAGCCGGCCGCAGCTCCGTGTCTTCGGCCGGCAGCTCCGCAAGTACGGTCGCGACGCCCGGGACACGATCCGCGGCCGCGTCCGGGCCGACGGCACCGGGCGCGACCTCGGCTACCCCGGCCACCCGAACGCCCGCGGGCGCGAGCGTGATCGTGAGGCGGGCCGGGACCGTGAGCGCGCCCGCCATCGGGAGCGCGAGCCCGAGCGGTGAAGATCGGGCTCGTCTCGCCGTACGTCTACCCGCTCCCCGGCGGCGTGACCCAGCACGTCCGCTACCTCTACGAGAACCTGCGGCTGCGCGGCCACGACGTCCGCATCCTCACGAGCTCCCACGGCCTCCAGCGCTCGTCCGACGGCGACATCATCCGGATCGGCAAGGGCTTCTCGGTGCCCGCGAACGGCTCCGTGGGGACGCTGACGGTGTCGCCGCGGTTCGTGTCGCAGGTCGGTGAGGTCCTCGACCGTGAGCGGTTCGATCTCCTCCACTTCCACGAGCCGTTCGTGCCGTTCCTCTCGCTCGTCGTCCTCCGCCAGTCGAAGAGCGTCAACATCGCGACGTTCCACGCCTACGGTGGCTTCTCGCCCGCGTACGAGCTCGGCAGCCGGCTGCTCCAGCGGTACGCGCGCCGCCTCCATGGCCGGATCGCGGTCAGCGCAGCGGCCCGCCACTTCATCGACCGCTTCTTCCCCGGCGACTACAAGGTCATCCCCAACGGCGTCGACGTCGGGTTCTACCGCCGCGCCGTGCCGATCGCCCGCTGGCAGGACGGCACGCGGAACATCCTGTTCGTCGGCCGCCACGAGCCTCGCAAGGGCCTCCTCGATCTCCTCAAGGCCTATCGGATCCTCCGCAAGACCGGCTGCCAGTGCCGGCTGCTCGTGACGAACACCGGGCCGCAGGAGCGGGAGGCCCGCCGGTACGTGCTGACCCGCAAGCTCCAGGGCGTCGAGTTCCTCGGTCGCGTCTCCGACGACGAGAAGGCACAGCTGTTCAAGACCGCCGACGTCTACGTGTCGCCCGCCACCGGCCGCGAGTCGTTCGGAATCGTGCTCCTCGAGGCGATGGCCGCCGGGACGCCCATCGTGTGCTCGGACATCCACGGCTACAAAGGCGTTGTCCGGCGAGGCCGCGAGGGCCTGCTCGTGCCGCCGCGCAAGCCGAAGGCGATCGCGGCCGCGGTCGGCCAGCTCCTCGCCGACGATGAGCTGCGCGAGGCCATGGGGCGCAACGGCGAGGCGCGAGCCGAGGAGTTCGGCTGGGATCGAGTCGCGGCGAAGGTCGACGACTACTACGGCTTCGTCATCCGCCGGCTCGCCGCGCAGGGCCAGCTGCCCCGGGACTTTCACGCCGAGATCCCGCCGTCGCCGAGGGGCGCCGTCCAGGTCGCGTGAGCCGATCGGGCGATCAGCCTACGGGCGGGTCCCCGCGTACGCCGACCCGGTCCCGTCCTCGGTGGCGTCGAGCCGCCGCTCCGCCAGCGCGATGCGCCAGAGCCAGGCGCAGTAGCCGAGGATCGCCGCCGCGGCCGTGAGCGCCAGGAGCAACGCGAGCGGGCCGAGCGCAAAGAGGCTCGGCGGCGCGATGTTCCGGTTGACGAGGCTCACCGGGAACTGGAACGGGTAGAGGTAGGTCGGCAGCACGCCCTGGTAGGCGTTGAAGACCGCGTCGGGCAGCGGCAGCCCGCTGATGTTCGGGTACCACACGAGGAACACCGCGGCGAAGGCGCCGATCAGGCCGATGACGAACCGCCGCGCGTCCCGGGCCGTTGCGACGATCGCCGCCAACCCGAGCAGCGGCACCCCGACGAGGATGGCGATCGGCTCGACCGGGACGCCCTCGACGCGGAGAGCCGGAACCTCCGGGATGAACCGGGCGACGACGAACAGCCCGAGGAGGCCGAGCCCCGCGCCGACCGCGATCGGCAGCAGCGCGCCCCGGGTGCCGCGGCCGTCGGACGCGTCGTAGCGGTCGAGGGCCACGAACTGGCGCACGAGGAAGAAGACGGCGACACCGACGACGACCGCGAGCGCGGCTGTGCGCCAGGTGAGGACCATCTCCGGGATGAGCGTCGGGCACGCCTGCGAGCCGGGGTTCACCGCGTCGACGCGGACGTAGTTGCAGATCGGCCGGTGGAGGAGCCACATCACGGCCGGGCCGATGACCGCGGCCCCCGCCGCGAGCCTGGCCATGAGCCACGTCCGGCGCGACGCGCCGTGCCACAGCTCGGCGATGAAGTAGGCCAGACCCATGAAGAGGAACGGCAGCTCCGTGTAGTAGTGGTACTGGAACGCCGCCCGGTCGATGCGGGCCCACGGGATCCACTGGCAGGCGAACCCGATCGCGACGAGGGCGAGGGCGAGGCTGCGCCGCTTGTACGCCTGCCACGCGGCAAAGGCCATGCCCGGGATCGCCATCCACCAGATCGCGAGGTTGCCGGCGTCGTAGATCGCCGCGGACGTGCCGCCGGCGAACGACTCCTGGTAGAACCACACCGGCTTGAGGTCGAGCGGCCAGGCCCACCACGGTGAGGACGCGGGATGGGCGTCGGTGAGCTCGTTGTGGTAGTCGTACATCGACTTCGTCAGGTCGACCAGCGTCTGGCCGCCGTGGCCCGCCGGCCAGCCGGGCACGAGCTGGTGCGAGTCGAGTCGCGCCCACGGCACGTACGACAGGACGTACACCGCGATCGGGATCGCGATGAGGCAGGCGACCATCCAGCCGACCGGGATCCCCAGCGCCCAGCCGGGTCGCAGCCAGCCCTCCGGCGCCGGCGCCGGCGACTCGAGGAGGCGAACCGGATCGTCGTGGCGCGGCGGCGGCGCGAGCGGGCCGAATCCGGCGCGCCCGGCGAGCCAGAACGCGGCCGCGACGGCGATCGAGAGGAACGCGAGCCCGAACGCGAGCTGAAGCGGCGTGGTCTCGATCGGCCCGACGTGGTAGAGCCGGTTCATCCGGCCCGTCGCGAGCGCGAGCAGGGCGACGCCGAGGCCGCCTATCGCCGGCGCCCCGATCGCGAAACGGAGCTCGTCGAACGACCACGCGATCGGGTGGAGGACCATGACGACCGCGGCGAGCAGCGTCAGCGCGATCATGATCAGCATGAATGCCAGGTTGCCCTGGATCACGAGGCCACCGATCTGCCAGCCGGCCGCGGGCGGTGTATCCGCCGGCACGGAGATCGCCAGGTAGCCGAGGACCGTCGTGACGACGATGAGCCCGGCGAGGAGGACGACCCGTCCGAGCGCGCTCCGAGCGAGGATGAGGATCCCGAGCGCGCCGATCGCGTAGGCCGCGACCCACTTCGAGGCGAGTGCCAGGCCGAGCAGGACGCCGACGACGGGCATGGCCACCCAGAACGCGCCGCGCCAGCGCCACCAGCCCGTCCAGAGGGCCGCGAAGAGCGTGTACGCGGCGACGATGAACAGGCCGACGTACGCGTCGTTCATCGCGATCCGCGATTGGACGAAGAGCATCCCGTCGAGGAGCACGAGGAGCGCGACGACGACCGCGACGGCTCGACGCTCGAAGAGGATCCGGGCCAGGACGTAGAGCAGGGCCGCCATCGCCACGCCCGCGAGCACGCCCGGGAGGCGCCACGCGAACGCATGCGACCCGACGTCGACGGTGGCCACGGTGCCGTCGGCCTCCAGGGCGAGGAGCTCCTGGCGATCGGAGGACAGGAAGGATTCGTTGACGTCCAGGGCGATCGCCGCCGGCGCGAACGGGAGTGCCGCGTCCGCGTACACGGCATTCGCGTGTGGCTCGATGACGTAGACGGTCGCCGCCTGGTCGGACGGCCGCCCGGCCGGCGGCGGCCCGAGGATGTGGATCTGGTCGCTCGACTCGTCGAAGCCGACCCAGCCGCCCGGAGCGGGGAGCGGGAACGTCTGGCCGAGGTTCGCGTCGTCCGGCGCCGACGTGCCGCCGACGGTCACGATCGCGTACCGCGGCCCGTCGGGGTGGTCGTTCGTGACGTAGAGGCTCGGCTGGTCGAAGTTCGCGAAGGCCATCCCCTGGACGCCGCCGTCGAGCTGCATCCGCTGGACGACGGCGCCGGCGCTCGGCGCGAGGAACGCGATGCCGCGGTCGTAGCCGACGGCGACCCGGGTCACGTCGTCGACCGAGATCCCCTCGAGCTCGCCGTTTGCGAGCGCGTCGTCGATCTCCGTGCGGCGGTCGCCGGTCTCGGGGATGGCGGCGATGACGACGCGGTCGGCCTCGGCCGTGAGCTGCGCCTCGTACTCGCCGGCATCGCCGCCCAGGACCGCGGCGAGGGTCGCGGCGGCGGCCGCGGGGTCGACCACGCTCGGGGGCCGGGCCACGACCGCGGTCGTCGTGCCGGCATCGGCAAGCGACGTGATCGCCTCGAAGCTCGCCCGTCCGAGCTCCGTGCCGTCGCCCGGGTCCAGCATGACGAGATCGCCGCTCGTGAGGACCACGACGAGGCCCGTGCCGTCGGCGGTCACATGGATCATGGCGATCCCGGCGTCGAGGCGGGCGACAACCGAGGAGGCCGCCTCGAGGTGCGGCCCGCCCGCGGCGCGATCGGCGTCGAGCTGATGGAGGTCGATCGCCAGGAGCTCGCCTGTGTCGGTGCCGGCGTAGAGGACGTGCAGGGCGGGGTCGACCGCGAGCGCGGACGAGCCGGCGAGCGGCTCGGTCGAGACGAGCGCGCGGGTGTGAAGGTCGTAGCTCCGGATCTCCGACCCCGTGGCCACGTGGAGGCGGTCGCCGGCCCGCCGATCGGGATCGAGCGAGTCGAGCCAGCGCTCCTCGACGACGGCGGCGCGGACCTGGACGCCGAGCTCGCTCGTCGCGCCGACGCGATCGTCGCCGAACGCGGCGAGGCCGCCGGCCATCGCGTACTTCGCGAGGTGCGGGTGGGTCCACTCGTAGATGTCGTGGTCGAGCCCGTAGCGCCACGACTGGAGGAACTCCGTCCCCGTCCGCGCGTGATAGACCTCGTCGAAGTGCATGCGGTACGGCTCGGCGAGGCGCCAGACGCGCAGCACGAGGGCGGCGACGACGAGGACGGCGAGGATCCAGAGATCGAGCCGGTCGAGCCTGCCGCCGCGCTCCCCGGCGAGGACGGCGGAGCGATCGGCCCGCACCGGTCGGTCGCCGATCCGGCTCATGAACCAGCCGACCGGGCCGGCCTCGACGAACGAGGGCCGCCCGTGCCACACGGGCAGTCCGGCGGCGGCGGTCGAAGCGGCGGTCGACGTGGCGGTCGACGTGGCGGTCGACGTGCCCGCCGCCCGGGGCTCGAGAGCAGGCCGCCACCGCCGGCGCGACCGATCCTCAGGCAGCCACTCGACCGGGGCCCCCGTCGCGCCGCGATCGCCCGATGGGGCCCACGCCTCCACCTCCCACGTCTCATCGGCTGGCGGCTCGGCCGCGGCGGCCTGGTCGATCTCGGCGGTCAACCGCTCCATCGCCTCAGCGCGGAGCTGGAGGGCCGCCCAGGCGAACGCGCCGGCCGTCAGGGCGGCGACGATCGTGACGCCCGGCGCCGATCGCAGGCCCTGGCCGATCCCCAGCCAGTCGGTGATCCCGGGGTTGTCGGTGTAGATCGTCGTCAGGACGACGTACATGTTCGCGAACGTCGCGACCGCCGCAGCGACGTACGCGATTCGCCACCGCCACGAGACGGCGGCGAGGATGACCGCGACCGCGTACAGCGGGTAGAGGTACCGCTCGTGGACGCGCGTCGGCAGGACGAAGAAGGCGAGCGTCAGGATCGCCACGCCGACGAGGATCGTCACGCGATCCGGCCGCCTCGCGACGACCAGCGCGATCGCCAGGATCGCGACAAGCAGCAGCGTCGTCCCGACGACGACCGCCGGGATCGAGCCGAACGTGAACGCCTCGGTGCAGGCCCCGCCGCCGGCCGTCGTCGCGACGATGACGTCGCAGACCCACGTGCCGGTCGCGGCGAGCCCGCCGCCGTTGTGCTCGAGCAGGGCCCACGGGTTGTAGGCGTTCACGGTCAGGTACGGGTACCCGCCCGCGGCCGTCGCGACCTGGGCGCCGAGGTCGACGATCGAAAGTCCGAACGGTGCGGACAGCAGGATCGCGGTGACCACGCCGGCAAGGCCCGTCGTGAGGATGCGGACGGGACCCTGGACACGCCGCTCCCAGTCGGTCGTCGTCGCACCCGCATCCACTTCGCTCTCGTCGGCGTCGTCCGGATCCACCGGCCACAGCGCGCGGCGGATCGTCACCGCGGCGACGATCGGCACGAGGATGCCGAGTTGCGGCTTGATGATCGCGGCGATGACGGTGAAGACCGCCGAGCGCTCGGGTCGGTCGCGCCACAGCTCCCGGATCCCCAGCAGCAGGAAGACCATCCCGACCGAGTCGACCTGGCCCCAGACGACGCTGTCGAACCACGTGATCGGGTTGAAGACGACGATCGCCGCGGCGACGAGCCCCGCTCTCCGGCCCGCGCCGATCTCCCGGGCCATCGACCAGGCGAGCCAGCCGAGGGCGAGGTCGGCGAGGATCGCCGGGAGCTTGATGAAATCGCCGGTGGCGAGCATCGAGAGCGGCGGCAGGTCGGCCAGGATGCCCAGCAGCGGCACCGGGCGAAGGAGATCGGCGACGACTCGCAGGGCGTCCTCCAGGCCACCGACCAGCCACAGGAAGTACATGTAGCCGGGCGTGTAGTCGTGGAAGAAATCGCGGGCGTAGAAGCCGAAGGGGCCATCCTGCGCGAGGTTGTCGGCCCAGAACCGGAACGCGATCAGGTCGACGCGGAAGCCGGACCCGGGGAGGACGTGTGCGAGAATGAGCCGGAACGCCAGCCCGAGCGCAAGGACGATGAGGATCGCGCTGGCCGCGTGCCGCGTGCTGGTCGTCCGCGTCGGCGCCTCAGTGCCCCGCCCGGGCTTACCCGCCTCGGGGCCTTTCACCGATCAGATCGACCTCCGTGCACGAGCGCTTTGAAGTGGACCGCAGGGTAGCACAGGGTCCCCCGGATCCCGGCCGCGAGCTGCCGGCCGACCGGCGCCGCCCCGGCTCGGCCATCGCGGCCGCCGTCGGGCCCGTGGCCGTCGCCGCGATCGCCCTCGTTCTCATCCGCTCGACGCTCATGCCCGGCCTCGCCTTCTGGGACACGGCCGAGTTCCAGGTGCTGGGCCCGGTCATGGGAACCGGGCACTCCCCGGGCTATCCGACCTACGCGATCCTCGGCTGGCTGGCGTCGGCCGTCTTCGCCCCATTCGGCGACCCGGCCTTCCGGATGAACCTCTTCTCGGCGGTCTGCCTCGCCGGCGCGTCGGGCCTGATGGTCGTGCTCGTCCGGCTCCTCACCGGCTCGATGCCGCTGGGCATCGCGGCCGGCGTCGGCCTCGCGACCACGCCGCTCGCCTGGCGGCTCGGCAGCCACGCCGAGGGCCACACGCTCCACCTCCTCTTCGTCGCGCTCCTCTTCGTCGCCCTCGTCGCCTGGGACCGGGAGCGCCGCGCCGGCGGAGGGGATCGGTGGCTGGTGGCCGCCGCGGTCGGCTTCGGGATCTCGGTCGGGAACCACTCCCTCACGCTGCTGCTGGCGATCCCCATCGCGGCCTACGTCCTCGCCGTCGAGCCGCGGATCCTCCACCGACCGCGCCTCGTCGCGACCTGCCTCCTCGCCGCGATCGGCATGACGGTCCTCGTGTACCTCGAGCTGCCGCTCCGGGCCGGCCCCTTCCGGGCGCCGTTCGTCTACGGCACGCCGAACACGTGGGACGGCTTCTGGTACGTCGCCCTCGCCGAGCAGTTTCGCGGCGCGGTCGGCAACCCGATCGACAACGCGGTGGCCAAGCTCGCGACGCTGGTCGGCCGGACTGTCGCGGAGTTCGGGATCGCCTCCCTGCTCATCCCGTTCGGCTTCCTCGCCGCGCTCTCGAGGCAGCCGCGATACGCGCTGTTGAGCGGGCTCGCGCTCGTCGGCACGGTGGTATTCGCCGGGTCCTACACGAACGCCGACATCACCCGGTATTACCTCGGCCCGGTCTTCATCGCCTGGACCTGGCTGGCGTTCCTTGGGGCGGCCGTCGTCGACGCCGTCCGTGCCACGGGCCGCCGGTACGGCCCGACGGGCGCCGGCGACCGGTTCAGCCCGGGCCGGGTCGCAATCGCGGTCATCGTCGCGGCGCTCCTGCTCCTGCCGACGCTCGTCGACCTGCGGTCCCGGTTCGGGCGCATCGACCAGAGCCGCGACGTGGCCGCCAGCCGGTGGCTCGACGGCACGCTCGACGCCCTGGAGCCGAATGCGGTCGTCGTGAGCTGGTGGAGCTACTCGACGCCGCTATGGTATGGCCAGCTCGTCGAGGGACGGCGACCGGACATCCGGATCGTCGACGATCGAACCCGCCTCGACGAGCGTCTCGGGGAGGTGAGCGACGTCGTGGAGCGGGCTCGGGCCGAGGGCCGGCCGATCTATCTCATTCGCGCCGACGAGCGGGAGCTGGCCGACCTCCGCGCCCGCTATCGCCTCGAGCGGGTCGGCAGCGCGTCGGGCAACCTGGTGCGCGTGCTCGGGCCGCGGACTGCGGACGCCGCCGACTCGTGACCACCGCGCCGCGCGCCACCGACGCGCCGCCGCCGCGCGTCCCGGGGCTCTCCTGGTTCTTCCCGGCCCACAACGAGGAGGCCAACGTCGGGCCGCTCGTCGAGGAGGCGAGGAACGTCCTGCCGACGCTCGCCGACGAGTGGGAGATCGTCGTCGTCGACGACGGCTCGCGCGACCGGACGCTGTCGATCGCGAGCGAGCTCGCGGCCGCCGACCCGAACCGGATCCGGGTCGTCCACCACCCGACGAACCTCGGCTACGGGGCGGCCTTGCGCTCCGGATTGCGCGCCGCCCGCCTCGATCTCGTCGCGTTCACCGACGGCGACCGCCAGTTCCGCGTCGCCGACGTCGGCCGGCTCACCGCCCGGCTGCTCGAAGCCGACGCGCCGGACGTCGTCGCCGGCTACCGGATCAAGCGGGCCGATCCCCTCGTGCGCACGGTGTACGCGCGCCTCTACCGGCTCGCCAACCGGATCTTCTTCGGCATCCGGGTCCGCGACATCGACTGCGCCTGCAAGCTGTTCCGCCGCGAGGCGCTCGACGGCATTCGGGTCGAGTCCGGCGGCGCCTTCTTCTCGGCGGAGCTGCTCATCCGGCTGCGCGAAGCCGGGCGTAAGGTTGCCGAGGTCGGCGTGCCGCACTATCCCCGGACGGCCGGCTCGGCGACGGGGGCGAAGCCGTCGGTCGTGCTCCGGGCGGTGAAGGACTTCTGGTCGCTGCGCCTTCGACTGTGGGTGAACCGGCGAGCGGCGCTGTCGCGCGGCGAGCCGATCCTCGGCGAGGGCTAGCTGCGTACCGCATGGGCGGCGCATGCACAGAAGGCTTATGAAGGCACGATCTGGTCGCCGCGCCCTGGGTTGAGCCCTCTGACATGCCTACGGGGCATTCCGGTGATGCCTCGCCTCGGCGAACGAGCCCACCAATGCACGGTGGGCATCGCACAACGTCTCGGGCCCTGCGGCCGCAATGAGTGGACGTCCCGTAATCCTTCTTGGAATACGCGGGGCGCGGGCGCGGGGCGCGGGCGCGGGCCGGGCGCGGCGCGGGCCGGGCGCGGCGCTAGCGCGGCGCGGGCGCGGGGCGCGGGCGCGGGCGCGGGCGCGGCGGGGTGCCGGCCCTTAGCTGCCGCTCGGACCCTTCCGGCGTTCGCCGCCGCCGCCCCCGCCGAGATCGACGTCGAGCGAGTTGACGAAGTCCCGGAAGACGTCGAGGCGCGGGTCGACGATCTTCTCGCCGGTCGACTCGAGGGCCGCGGCGCCGGGCGACTCCTCGCCCTCCTCGCCCTCCTCGATGCCGCTGTCGGCGCCGAGCCCGGCCTGGTCGAGGACCGCCTCGGCCGCGTAGATCCGCACGCCCGAGCGCACGGCGAGCGCGAGCGCGTCGGACGGTCGCGAGTCGACCTCGACGGTCCGGCCGTCCTGCACGAGGAACAGCCGGGCGTGGTACGTCTCCTCGGCGAGCGTCGAGATGACGACGCGATCGATCCGGATGCCGAGCTCCTCGAGCGTCGCCGCAAACAGGTCGTGGGTCAGCGGCCGCTCCGGCGTCAGGCCCTGGAGCTTCATCGCGATCGCGCTCGCCTCCCACGGCCCGATCCAGATGGGCAGGTACCGCTCGCGATCCGTCTCCTTGAGGATCACGACGTGGCGGCTCGACAGCATGTGGACCCGGACGCTCTCCACGACCATCTCGACGAGTCCGTCGGCCATGGCCGCGATTATCCCACGGTGGCCGCCGGCAGCGGCCTGCGGCGCAGGGTCCTGAGCAGCACGGCGAAGAGCGCGCCGAACGCGAAACCCCCGATGTGGGCGAAGAACGCGATGTTCGTATCGGCCGCACTCGACGCCCCCAGCGACGCGACGCCATCCAGCAGCTGGAGGACGAACCAGAAGCCGAGGACGAGCAGCGCCGGCACCTGGACGAGCTGGTAGAAGAAGCCGAGGAACACGAGGGACAGGACGCGCGCCCGCGGATGCAGCACGACGTAGGCGCCGAGCGTCGCGGCGATGGCCCCGGACGCGCCGACGAGCGGCAGGTCCGATGACTGCCCGATCGCGACGTGCGTCAGCGCTGCGACGACCCCGCCGACGAGGTAGAACGCGAGGAACGCGAGCCGCCCAAACCGGTCCTCGACGTTGTTGCCGAAGATCCACAGGTAGAGCAGGTTGGCGAGCAGGTGGATCCAGCCCACGTGGAGGAACTGGCTCGTCACGAGGTCGACGACGCTCTCGGATGCGAAGTCCCGTCGCGCGATCGCGTCGACCACGCGGGCCGGTACGACACCGTGCTCCATGAAGAACTGCTCGAGACCCTCCTGGCCCGCGCTCGCCAGCACGCCCATCTCCCAGGCGAACGCGATGAAGCACGCGGCGATGAGGCCGATGGTGACGATGGGCGTCCGCCGCGTCGGGTTGACGTCGCGGAGCGGGATCACGGCGCAGTCGAGGCCGGCGGCTCCCCCGAGTCCGTTGGCCCGCCCGACGGACCCGGCGACTCACCGGGCTCACCCCCGATCGGCGCGAGGACCGAGCGGTGGAGGACGTCGGACGAGATCCAGAAGAGCGTGGGCGGCAGATCCTCGGCGCCATCGACAACGTACATCGCGCGCAGGTCGGCGAAGCCCTCGCCCGTCGGCAGCTGGTACTGCGCCACGAACGCGCCGCTCGCCTTGTCGACGGCGACGATCCGCGCGTTCGCCTGGTCGAACGCGTAGAGCCGTCCCTGGCGTCGATCGGACCCCGAGGCGATGTACGTGTAGTCGGGCGGGTCCCGCAGCAGCGTGTCGCCGGGATCGGGGTCGGCGTCCTCCCCGGGCCAGCCCTCGCTGTTGCCCGAGACGAAGCGGACGATCTTGCCGGCCTCGGTGACGAAGATGTCGCCGTCGATGTAGAGGCTCGTCATCCGGTCGACCTCGCGGGCCGTCGCGAGGCGGCCTGTCGCGCGGGCCGGAAAGCCGTTCCCGTCGGCGGCCGGCGAGTAGCCGAGGATCTGCCGCTCCGACGGGTCGACGACATAGAAGTTGTAGAGCCCGGCCTCGGGGATCCGAATGTAGGTCCCGATGGCGATGACGTCGTCGCCCCACTCCGCCGCGCCCGTGATGCGGACACGGCCGAGCGTCCCCTTGCCGGCCTGGTCGGCAGGTCGCCAGCGCCACAGGACGTTGCGCTCGTCGAGCACGAGCACGTCCGGGCCGCCGGTCGTCAGGAGCTTCGGGGCGGCCGCCGTCGTGCCCGCGGCCTCGGTGCCCTCGCGGACGACGAGGGTGGCCCGCGCCGTCTGGAGGTTGATCCGCCAGACCGCCTTCGTCGTGCGGTCGAGGATGTACGGGGCGCCATCCGGGTCCGGGCCACGGACGAGCGCCGCCAGATCGATCGGCGGGTTGGCATTCGGGTCGAAGGCGAACAGCGTCTCCTCGCCGACCTCGACGAGGCCGTAGTAGCGGTTCAGCGCCGCGGTTGCCTCGGCCCGCAGCGGGTCGATGACCGAGTCCGGCATGTTCGCGGCCTTCGCCTTGTCGAGCTCCTCCCAGGCCTGGGTCAGGAGCTGGAGCGCGCGCGGGCGATCGTCGCGCACCAGGTCGATGCCGGGTCCGGTCACGCGGGCGAGGTTCGCGCGCGCCGTGTCGATCGCTCGCTGGCCGGCCGCGATCGAGGAGATCGCCTGGCGTGGCGTGGGGCCCGCGCCGCTCAGGTAGACGGCCATCCCCAGGCCGACCGCAACGACGATGAACGCGAGGATCGCCATCGCCGCGCGACGCTGCGTCTCGCGCCGCTGGCTCGCCGGCGTGACGCGGCGATAGGCGGGCTTGCGCCGCGGCAGGACGTCCTGGAAGCGCATGACGACCCGTTCGAGCGCGCCGCCCGCGGCGTCGCGGGCCTGGCGGGCCCCGGCCTGGACCGCGGCGACGCCGTCGGCGACGCCGTCCGCGAGCGGGATCGGGCCGCGGTCGGGCGCGCCGGCGAGGGGCTCCGCAGGACGGACGGGCACGAGCGCGCGCTGTCGATACGTCGACGCCACCTCCGTGGCCTCGAACGCGATCGCGCCGTCGCTGCCGCTGCCGTCGGCCGCCGCGAACCGCTGGTGGAGGTGCTCGACCGCCGACTGCGGATGGAGCGTGACGAGCGCGTCCTTGAGCTCCTCCGGCCCCAGCCGGGCCATGACGCTCGGCGAGATGAGGACGAGCGAGTCGCCGACCTGGATCTCGCCGCGCCAGACCTCCGGCGTCAGGTCGCCGGCCGGGAGCCCACGCTCGCGGTGCGGATCGGGCAGCGTCGAGAGCCGGGCGTGGCGGATGAGGTACGCCTCGGCCGGGCCGACGGTTGCGACGTACAGCTCGTTGCCGCGCACGACGGCGAGCCCGACGCCGATCGGACCGCTACCGTCGGTGTTGCCGAGGCCCAGCCGGTCACGCTGGTGCGCCAGGCGCTTGTTCGCGGCGCCGATGGCCTTCTCGAGGCAGACGCGGATCCCGGCCGACTCGTCGTAGTAGTACTCGTTGCGAATCGTCTCGGCCGCGAGACGTGTCGCGTCGCGACCGCGCGGGCCGGCCATCCGCGAGGTGACGAGCAGGTACAGCTGACCCTTCGAACGCGCGACCGAGCCCACGGTCGGCTCGACGACGACGATCGTGTCCGGGGAGTCGGGGAGGCGGTCCTGCTCGGCGACTGCGCCGAGCTTCAGCTGGAGCCTGACGGCCATGAAGCCTCGTGTGGATGGGGAACCCGTCGGGATCGATCCCGGGCCCGACCGGATCCGACGCTCGTCCCGAGATGGCTGGCAGGTGGCGGGATTATACGGCCCGACCCTCGCGCCGGACGCGGATCCGCAGCTCCGTCGCGCGCGGTCCGCCCGGCGACGACGCGAGGGCGTCGAGCAGCTCCGGCGCCCGGAGCCGCAGCTCCTGGGCGACGATCGGCGCGTCCGCCTCGACGAGCAGTGCGAAGCCGTCGACCCGGACGAGGCGGCACGCGCCGGATGCCGCGGGGACGCGCTCCGCGACGATCGCACCGAACGTCGCGATCGCGCGCGACAGCCGCAGCTCCTCCTCCAGGCCGAGGTGCCGGGCGGCCTCGGGGATCAGCTCGCCGATGCGCTGCATCGGCCGGCGAGGGCTCACCCGGCGGAGGCCTGGACGGCCGGCACGGCCGTGGCGGCTGAAACGGACGGTCCGACCAGGCGTGCGCCGTCGGCGGCCGGAACGACCTCCCAGGTCGTGGCCGCGGCCCGGAGCGAGGGATCGAGGTCGTGCAGCGTCGTGGTCGTGACGAACGCCTGGGGCAGCGACGCGATCCGGCGGACGAGGTGGGCGCGGCGTGCCGGGTCGAGCTCGGAGAAGACGTCGTCGAGGAGCAGCAGTGGCGGGCGGCCGTCGAGGGCCGTCAGCAGGTCGAGCTCGGCGAGCTTGAAGGCCAGGATCGCGGTCCGCTGCTGACCGCGCGAGGCGAAGCCCGCGAGATCGCGGCCGCCCAATTCGAAGACGATGTCGTCGCGGTGCGGCCCGATGAGCGTCGACCCGTTCCACACCTCCTTCTCGGCCGTCTCGGCCAGGCGCCGGGCGAGCGCGTCCCGCGGCGACTCCCCGGGGAGTGCCGGCGCGTTCGTCTCGTAGCGGACGCCGAGGCGGCCGGTCGTCGCCTCCTCCGGCGCGATCTCCGCGTGCGCCGCGGCCAGTGGCTCCGCGAGGTCGGCGAGCAGCCGGTGGCGCTCGGCGACGATCGCGGCCCCCGCCTCGAGCAGGGGCTCGTCCCAGTACCGCAGCTCGTCGCGGCCGGCCGTCTCCTCGCGGATGCCCCGCAGGAGCGAGTTGCGCTGCTGGAGCACGCGACCGTAGGTCGCGAGGTCCCGGACATACGCCGCCGAGCGCTGGCCGGCGAGCTGGTCGACGGCCGCCCGCCGCAGTCCCGGCGCGCCGGCGACGAGCAGCATCTCCTCGGGCGCGAAGACCACGGTTCGGAGGAGGCCGGCCAGCCCCGACGCCCGCCGGCCCACGCCGTTGACGCGGATCCGCTTTCGCCCGCTGCCGCCGGCGACCGCCGGCGCCCCGGGCCGGATCAGGGCCACGTCGATCGTCTCGTCACCCGCTCGACCCTCGACGCGGGCGAGGTCGGCGCCCCAGCGGATGATCTCGGCGTCGGTCGTCGTCCGGTGCGAGCGGCCCCAGGCGAGCAGGACGACGGCCTCGACGAGGCTCGTCTTGCCGGCCGCGTTCGGGCCCCAGACGATCTGCGGTCCGGGTCCGAACTCCGCCTCGAGCCTGGCGTACCCGCGCAGGTCGAGGACGTTCAGTGATCGAAGCAAGCGCTCAGGACGTCGTCCGGACCGGCATGACCACGTGGACATACCGGTCGTCACCGACCGGCTTGAAGACGCCGGGCGACAGCGGGCCGTTGAGCTCGAGGGCGAACTGCTCGGCGTCGACGTTCGAGAGGACGTCGTTCAGGTACCGGGCGTTGAAGGCGATCGTCGTCCCGTCGCCCTCGACCGCGGCTTCGACCTGACCGACGTGGTCGCCGATCTCCGCGTTCGCGCTGACCGTGATGCCGGCCTCGCCGTTCGACGAGATCGCGAGCTTGACGATGTTCGCCGACTCGTGGGCGATGAGCGCCGCCGGCCGAACCGCCCGCAGGAGCTCCTCGCGATCGAGCACCGCCCGGGTCGTGTGGCTCTGCGGCAGGACCTGCTGGTAGTTCGGGAACTGCCCGTCGATGAGGCGGCTGACGAGATCGATCCCGTCGAGGTGGAACAGGATCTGGTTCCGCGCCTGCGCCAGGACGACGTCGATCGGCTCGTCGACGTCGCCGAGGATCCGGACGAGCTCGTTGAGCGCGCGGGCCGGGATGACGACCGACGTCTCGGCCACCGGGTCGAGGATCGGGATCGTCTTGACGGCGATCCGGTAGTTGTCGGCCGCGGCGAGAGTCATCGTGTCGCCTTCGAACCGGGCGAGGACACCGGTGAGGATCGGGCGGGCCTCGTCGCTCGCGGCGGCGAACGCCGTCTCCTCGAGGGCCCGGCGGAGGACCTTCTGGGAGATCCGGGTCGTCGGCCGCTCGCCGGCCGTCTGGATCGCCGGGAACTCATCCGCGTCGATGCCCTTGAGGTGGGACTCGTAGCGGCCGGCCCTGAGATGGAGCGTCTCGCCCTGGGTGAGCTCGAGGTCCACCCGCTCCCCGCCCTGGAGGGCGTTGACGTAGTCCGTGAGGAGCTTGGCCGGGACGGTCGTCGCCCCGTCGGTGTCGATCTTGCCAGGGACCCAGTACGTGATTCCGATCTCAAGGTTCGTCGCCGTGAGCTTCAGGCCCGCGTCCTCGGTCTTGAGGAGGACGTTGGCCAGGACCGGGAGCGTCGACCGCGTCGACACGGCCCGGCTGACGACCGACAGGCCACGGGCAAGGTTCTCGTGCATGACCGAGAGTTTCACGTGCTCAACTCCGCGCTCGGGACACCTGCTGGGTAGGGCTGGGTGGCCGCGGACAGGCAGGCCGGTCTGGGTCCCTTCGTATCGTCTGTATCTTCCATCTTTCTACTTACTCCGTCATCACCGTCATCATGGTGTGGACTCGGTGGACCGGCGTGCTCGGTCGTGCGGACCGGGGCCGTGGACACGAGGCCGGGCTCCGTGGACGAGGCGTCCGGTCCCGGGGAAACCCCGCGGAGCCGGTGTGGACGGCCAGCCCGGGCACCGCCCGGAGAGCAGAGGCGGCCCACTCCGGCGCCTCGAAGGGCGCCTCTGGTGTCCACAGGCCGGCGAGGTTGTCCACCGAATCCGAGGCCTTGTCCACAGGCGGATGGCAGCACCATCCCCGGAGGGCGGCCGCCCATTGCAACGGGATTGCGTCCTCGCCGGCCCAATCGGCGGTCAACCGCCCGGCCGGTCAGTCGGCGTAGATGAGCTCCCGG
The DNA here is from genome assembly GCA_036556145.1 of Candidatus Limnocylindrales bacterium. Classification (GTDB taxonomy): domain Bacteria; phylum Chloroflexota; class Limnocylindria; order Limnocylindrales; family CSP1-4; genus JACDAV01. The sequence continues at coordinate 20,313 of DATBKB010000069.1, forward strand.
ACCGCGGCGATCTCTCGCCGGAGCTCGTCGTTGGCCGCCGATTCGCGCGTGATCTTGTCGCAGGCGTGGAGGACCGTCGAATGATCCCGGCCGCCCAATTCAGCCCCGATCCGGAGGAGCGAGACGTCCGTCTCCTCGCGCATGAGGAACATCGCGATCTGGCGGGGCATGACGATGGCCTTGTCCCGCTTCTGGCCCTTGAGGGCGTCGAGCTGGACGCCGTAGTAGTCCGATACGGCCTTGGCGATGCGCTCGGGGGTGACCTGGCGCTTCTTGGGGTTGTACAGGACGTTCGAGAGGACGGCCTGGGCCAGCTCGATCGAGATGGGCATCGCGCCCATGCTCGCGTAGGCCACGATCCGGTTGAGCGCGCCCTCGAGCTCGCGGATGTTCGAGACGACCTTACGGGCGATGAACTCGATGACGTCCGAAGTGATCGGCACGGCGCCCTCTTCCGCCTTGGCCCGGAGGATCGCGATCCGCGTCTCCAGGTCCGGGGCGGTGAGGTCGGCGATGAGGCCCCACTCGAACCGGCTCCGCAGCCGCTCCTCGAGGGTGAGGATCGCCTTCGGCGGGCGGTCGGAGCTCAGGACGATCTGCTTGCCGTCCTCGTGGATCGCGTTGAACGTATGGAAGAACTCTTCCTGCGTTCGCTCCTTGTCGGCGATGAACTGGATGTCGTCGATGAGGAGCAGGTCGATCCGCCGGTAGCGCGCCCGGAACTCGTCGATCTTGCCCTGCTGGATGCTCGTGATGAACTCGTTCGTGAACTTCTCGCTCGTCGCGTAGACCACGCGCTTGCGCGGGAACTTGGCGATGACCTGGTTGCCGACCGCATGCATCAAGTGCGTCTTGCCGAGGCCCACGCCGCCGTAGAGGAACAACGGGTTGTAGGCGTGGCCGGGACGCTCGGCGACCGACAGGCTCGCCGCGTGGGCGAGGCGGTTCGCCGAGCCGACGATGAAGTTCGAGAACGTGTAGCGCTGGTTGAGGTACGTCGTGCCGCCGTCGCCGCCCACGCGCGCCGGCTCGAGGCGGATCCCGGGGGTCGCCGGCGACGTGCCGTTGCCGGTGCCGTTCTCCGAGGCGTGACTCGCCTCGGCGGTGTTGATGACGAACTCCACCTGGACGCTGTAGCCGACGATTCGGGCGAGCGTCTGCGAGATGAGCGATCGATAGCGCGTCTCGAGCCAGTCCTTCGCGAATCCGTTCGGGACGGCGATGCGGAAGCGATGCTCATCGACGTCGACGAGTGCGGTGTCACGCAGCCATGTCTCGAAATTGGCCGGCGACAGCGAGACCTGCAACTCGCCGAGGGCTGCGCGCCAGACCTGCTTCGCATCCATATCGAAAATCGACGCCTGCGCTGCGGTTATGGATGACCGGATGGTCCGGTCGCGAGGTCGGGAATCCGTGCAGGGCGACTGGTGCGCGTGCGCGAAGACGACACTCGCCGGGATGACATGACTCGCGGTTCCCCGATCTCCCTCCATGGTTTCCGGGGAGGACCCGCAAGCGTTCCCGGCGCCGAGGGCCCGCAGAGGATAGCACCGCGCGATCCGCGGCCGCAAGCGAATCCTGCGATACCCCCGGGGAGTATTGCAGGATTCGTCGATGTTCATTGCGACGAGCGCACAGCAGGCGGCTGACGTTTGACACTCGCGAACGGGCGGACCTACCATCCGCCGGACGGCGGACGTGCTGCCGCGCCCTCGGGCGCAGGCACGTTTGCGTGCCTCCAGGGGTCGCGAATGTCGAACCCCGAGATCGGACGGAGAGGAATCGTACAGAGTCCCGATGAAGCAGACCTATCAGCCCAAGAAGCGTCATCGCGCCAAGGAGCACGGCTTCCGCGCCCGGATGAAGAAGACCGGCGGCCGTCGCGTCCTGGCCGCACGCCGGGCGAAAGGTCGCAAGCGGCTGACGACCTGACGGTCGAGCGCGGCCGTCAGACGCCGCGGCTCGTGATGCTCTCCCGACCGGAGGACTTCCTCGCGATCCAGGGCAGCGGGACCACCCGGTCTCACCCGCTCTTCGTCGCGCGGATCCTGCGGACCGATCTCGAGACGACACGAATCGGACTGTCGACCGGGCGCAAGCTCGGCGGCGCGGTGACAAGGAACCGGGTTCGCCGGCGGCTCCGCGAGGTGCTCAGGGTGATGGCGCCCTCGTTCCAGCCCGGCTGGGACGTCCTCATCATCGCCCGGCCTGCGCTCGTCGAGGCCGACCACGACGCACTGGTCGGGGCCGTGCGCCGGGTGCTTGCCCGCGGCGGCGTGTTGAAAGGACCGACGACGTGAAGGCCCTCGGGATCGGACTCATCCGGCTCTACCGGCGGGTCTTTGCGTGGCTGCCGTCACAGTGCCGGTTCGAGCCCACCTGCTCGCGCTACACCGAGCAGGCGATCGAGAAGTACGGACTGCTCAGGGGCAGCTGGATGGGGGCACGGCGCATTGCGCGCTGCCATCCGTGGAACCCGGGTGGTTACGACCCGGTCCGCTAGGCCGGCCCCGTGACGAGGACAGCCCGACCTTGACCAGACTCCGCGCCGCCCGACCGTGGCTGCTGCCGCTGCTGCTCATCCTGGCCGTGCTCCTGCTCGTCGCCGCGTGCGGCGGAGGCAGCCCGAGCGGGAGCGGCGCGCCCGGCGCATCGCCGAGCCCCACCAACCCCGCTGCCGTCCCGCTCCAGCCGGCGAAACCGACCGATCCCTTCAGCGTTTTCGCCTGGCTCTTCACGCCGATCTTCCAGGCCCTGTTCATCGTCCTCGTCGCGGTCTACGCCGCGGCCAAGGCAGCCGGCATCCCGGGCGCGATCGGGATCGCGATCATCGTCCTGACGCTCTTCGTCCGGACGCTCCTCATCCCGCTGTTCCGCCGCCAGCTCGTGGCGCAGCGCCGGATGCAGCTGCTCCAACCGGAGCTCAACGAGATCCGCCGGCGGTTCAAGGGCCAGGGCCTGAAGATGCGCGAGGCGCAGCAGGAGCTCATGCGCGAGCGCGGCGTCAACCCGGTCTCTGGCTGCCTGCCGCTGCTCCTCCAGTTCCCGCTCCTGATCATCATCTATTCGGTGATCCAGAACGGGATCACGAACTTCAACCCGACCCAGATGCTGACGGTCGCCGGGATCCAGGTCGTGCCGCTGACGTGCCCCGGCAGCCCGATCTTCGACGCCAACCATCACGTCATCCCGTGCATCGACCCGATCGTGCCGTGGCTCGGCAACCTCAACGTCAGCGTGCCCGAGGTGATCATCGGGACCGCCGGAGCCCCCCTGAGCGGCCTGAGCCTCCTGGCGGTGGTGTCGGCGATCCTCCAGCTCATCCAGTCACGGATGATGCTCACGCCGGCGGATCCGAGGAACGACGACCCGAACCTGCGCGTCCAGCGGCAGATGATGATGTTCCTGCCGCTCATCTTCATCGGGTTAGGTTCGACGTTCCCCGCCGGGCTCTTCATCTACTGGATCGTGGCGACCCTGTTCTCGATCGTCCAGCAATACCTCATCGTCGGCTGGGGAGCGATGTTCCCGCTCTTCGGCTGGACGCCCGGGTTTGCCCAGAACCACACGCCCAGGTTCCCGGTCGCGATGCCCGCGCCGGATCCGACAAAACGGTCGCCGGCGGCCCCGTCGCGCGACTCGATGAAGCGACAAAGCTCGGCCGACAAGACGATCCGCCAGAAGCGGGGACGTCAGGGCCGACGAGGGAGGCGACGCTGATGAGCGCGTACCGCGAGTTCACCGGGAAGACCGTCGAGGAGGCTTTGCGCAACGCCCGCGAGGAGTTCGGCGCGGAGCTCAACGACCTCGACTTCGAGATCCTGACGCCCGGCAGCCGAGGCGTTCTCGGCATGGGCGCCGAGCCGGCACGGATCGTGGCGGCGCCGCGGTCGGCGCTCGGGGGTGCGGCCCCGAAGCGGGATGCCGCCGCGGCCCAGCCGCTGCCGGCCCCCCCGCCGCGCGAGGATCGGCCGCGCTTCGGCGATCGCGACCGGGATCGGGGCCCGCGACGGGACGGAGAGCGGGGATTCCGCGGTGGCGACCGGGATCGTGGCCCGCGCCGCGACGACGGTGATCGCGGTCCGCGCCCGGATCGAGGGGATCGAGGGGAGCGCGGCTTCCGCGGCGACAGGGACCGCGACCGGGCTCCCCGGCGCGAGCCGGCGTTCGGGGAGGGCGGCCGGCGGTCGGAGGCGGCCGGGCCCGCGACGATTCAACCCGAGGGCCAGCTCGGACGTCTCGACGACCGGCCCGCCGAGGCCGGCCGGAGCCTGCGGCGCGACGCGGGCGACCGTGGCCCGCGGCGTGACGGGGGCGATCGCGGCCCGCGGCGCGACGATCGGGGCCCCCGCCGGGAAGATCGGGGCCGTCGTCCGGCGCAGTCGGCGCTCAGCGCAAGCGAGGCCGCCGAGGTTGCCGCCGCACGCGGCTCGCTGTCGGCGGAGCGCGCGGAGCTCGAGGCCGCCGAGGCCTCGCCCGAGGCTCTCGCCGCGGGCCGGGAGATCCTGGAGGAGCTGATGCGTCACCTCGGGTTCGAGGTCCGGGTCGACCTCGAGACCGGCGAGACGAGCCGGCTCAACGTCGTCGGCGACGGTGAGGAGAAGGACGCGCTCGGCGCCCTGATCGGCCGCAAGGGCGAGCGACTGTCGGCGCTCCAGCACCTCGTCAATCTCATGCTGTCGCGGCGGATGGGCGGCTGGACGCGCGTCCTCGTCGACGTCGAGGACTACCGCGGCCGGCGGGAGCGCCAGCTCCGCGACCTCGCGATGCGGGCCGCGGCGCGGGTCGTCGAGACCGGCAAGATGCTCCAGCTCGAGCCGATGCCAGCTCTCGAGCGCCGCTGGGTCCACATCGCCCTCCGTGAGAACGCGGACGTGGCGACCCAGTCGATCGGCGAGGAGCCGAACCGGCGCATCGTCGTCCTGCCCCGCGAGGGCTAGCCGAAGGTCCCGGCCCCTGCCGGGACCCGACGTTTGGCAACGTGCGATCGGCGGCCCCGGCGTCACGATCGGGACGCCTGATGCGTCCCTGTGCCCGTCCCGACGGGGACGTTCACGGATTCCCCCATGCCGTGCTGCTAGACCTCGCTGGTAGGATGTCCGCCCCAAATGACCACGGCCACCGATAGCGCGCCTCTCGCGGCGCCCGCAGCCCGCACCTCCGACCGGGGCCGGTTCCTCCTGGCCTTCGCGGCCGGGCTGGCCGCCGTGCTCCTGCTCGGCTCTGGCGTGCTCTATGCGTTCGACCGCCAGTACGAGGGCCGCATCCTGCCGGGCGTTCACGCCGGCTCCGTCGATCTCTCCGGCCTGACCCCGACCGAGGCACGCTCGCGGCTCGCGGCGGCATTCGGGTCCGTGGGCGACGGCGAGCTCGTCCTCGAGGCCGGCGACCGGACCTTTCCCGTCCCCTACGCGAAGGTCGACCGCCGGGTCGACGTGGACAGCCTCGTCGAGGCGGCGGCGTCGTTCGGCCGCTCGGGCTCGCCGCTCGACCGCCTCGTCGGCAATGCCCGCACAGCCCTCCGCGGCGTCGACATCGTCCCCCGGGTCGTCCTCGACGAGGCGGCCCTCGCCGGCGAGGTGGAACGCGCCGCGGCGTCGCTCGATCGGGCGCCCGCGGACGCGTCGGTCGCGCTCGGCGAGGCGGGCTTTGAGCTGGCGAAGGGCACCGACGGGGTGCGCGCCGACCGCGCGACGCCCCTCGCGGAGGCGACCGCCGCGCTCAAGAGCCTCGCCGCACCGGCTCGCATCGAGATCGCGATCCCCGCGACTGCCGTCGAGCCGGCGATCACGACCGCCGAGGCGACAGAGGCGCTCGCGTCCGCCGAGCGGATCGCCCGCGACATCGACGTGACGGTCGGCGAGGAGCGCTGGACGATCAAGGCGTCGACCGTCCGGACGTGGATCCGGATGGCGCCGACGGTCGACGGCCGGTACGCCCCTGTCCTCAACGTCAGCGGTTCGCGCGAGACGCTGGAGACGATCGCGAAGAAGATCGAGGTCGCGCCGGTGAACGCCTCCTTCCTGACGGGTCGCGGCGGCGACGTGGTCGGCGTGACGGCCGGCCGCGACGGCCGCACGCTCGACCTCGAGGCCACCTCGCGCGCGCTCGTGCAGGCGCTGCAGGCGCGGGCCGGCGCGGGGGCGTCGCCGGCGGTCGAGGGCGTCGTCACCGTCACGAAGCCGGCGCTGACGACCGCCGAGGCGGAGAAGGTCGCCCCGCAGATGGAGCGGATCTCGACCTGGACGACGTACTTCCCGATCGGCGAGAAGAACGGCTTCGGCGCCAACATCTGGATCCCGTCGAAGCTCATCGACGGCTACGTCGTGCCGCCGGGCGAGACCTTCGACTTCTGGCGGGCGGTCGGGCCGGTGACGCGAGCCCGCGGCTTCACGGACGGCGGCGCGATCATCAACGGCCGGACCGAGCCCCAGGGTGCCCTGGCCGGCGGCATCTGCTCATGCTCGACGACGCTCTTCAACGCCGCTGCGCGGGCGGGCCTGCAGATGGGCGCGCGGAAGAATCACTACTACTACATCGACCGCTACCCGCTCGGCCTGGACGCGACGGTGTTCATCAGCGGGTCCGGCTCGCGCCAGACGATGTCGTTCACGAACGACACGCCCTACCCGATCCTCATCCGGGGCATCAACACGCGGAAGGGCGGCTCGGGCTACGTCCGCTTCGACCTCTATAGCGTTCCGACCGGACGCAAGGTGACGTTCACGAAGCCGATCGTCCGCAACATTCGGCGCGCGACGGACACCGTCCAGTACACGAGCTCATTGCCTCCCGGCGTCCGCGACCGGGTCGAGTTCCCCGTCGACGGCAAGGACGTGTGGGTGACGCGCTTCGTCTACGACGCCGCCGGCAACCTGCTCCACAAGAACCTGTACTACTCGCACTACGCGAGGATCACCGGCATCGTCATGGTCGGCCGTGGCGACACCTCGGGGGACCCACCGCCGACGCCATAGCGGCGCGCCTCGCGCCGCGGGGCCTCGGCAGGGGCGCCTCGGGCGGCGGAGTGGTGGAGATGGGGGAGAGTCGAACTCCCCGTCCAGAACCCTTCAGCGAAGACCACTACGAGCGTGTCCGATGGTTTGTCGTCGACCGCCCGGGCCCCCATCGGCAGGGTCCCGACCGGTCCAGTCACGTGCCTCTAGATCGAGCTTGCTCCCAGGCTACGCGACGCTCACCTGGGCCGCAGCCCCGCTGCATGACGCTTCCACCACCCGCGGGGCCGAGGTGGCTTCCACGCTCACACTAGCTGCTTACGCAGCGAGGGCGAGAGTCGACTGGCGGTTGCCAGGTACTTCGGTTTGCCGCCTGTTTAACGAGGCCTGACGGCACCTCGGCTCGCGTTCTTCGCGTTCCGGATCCTGTCGAAACCACACATCCCCACAGGACCGAACGTCCGTTCGACGTTCCCGAACATTCTACCCGACGAGTTCGGGCGGGCCAAGTCCCCCGCTGGCTCGATACGATGCCGCGATGCGACTCACGGCGTTCGAGGAGGAGCGGCTGCTCGTGTTCGCGGCCGCGGAGCTCGCCCGCCGTCATCGCGATCGCGGGCTGAAGCTCAACCATCCCGAGGCAGTCGCGCTGATCGCCGACGCCATCCTCGAGGCGGCGCGAGCCGGCGCCTCGTACGCCGAGGCCGAAGCGGCGGGACGCGCGGCGGTCGCCACCGAGGACCTCCTGCCCGGCGTCACGGCACTCGTCGGCGACGTCCGGGTCGAGGCGACGTTCGGCGACGGGACACGGCTCGTCGTGCTCGTGGATCCCCTCGGCGCGGCTGCCGCGACGAACGGACCGGGTGCAGTCGAGCTCGGGCGGCGGCCGGCGGATCCGACCGCCGGGCTCGAGACACGGACCGTCTCGGTCCGCAACGACTCGAAGCGCGTCGTTCGGGTCTCCTCCCACTATCCCTTCGACCGCGTCAATCCGCGACTCGCGTTCGATCGCTCCCTCGCCGACGGCTTCCGTCTCGACCTCCCGTCCGGCGCCACCGAGCGGTGGGCGCCCGGGGAGACGAAGGAGGTCAGGCTCGTCCGCGTCGCCGGCGGCAAGGCCTCCCGATGACCCGGCTCGACGCGGCGGAGGCGCTGGCCCGCTACGGGCCCTCCACCGGCGACCGGATCCGCCTGGCGGACACGGACCTGTGGATCGAGGTCACCGAGGACCGCCAGGCCCTCGGTGACGAGCCGCAGTGGGGCTACGGCAAGACGCTCCGCGAGCGGATGGCCCAGGCGTCGGCGGCCGATGCGTCGGAGCTCGACTCGGTCGTCCTCGGCGCGGTCGTCGTCGATCCGTCGATCGGCGTCGTCAAGGCCGACATCGGGATCAAGGACGGCCGGGTCGCGGGCATCGGCCGGGCCGGGAACCCGGAGACGGGCGACGGCATCGACCTGCGGGTCGGGCCGCACACGACGCCGATCAACGCCTACGGCCTCATCGCGACGCCCGGCGCCGTCGACAGCCACGTCCATACGATCACGCCTCGGCTCATACCGGCGGCACTGACCGGCGGCGTCACGACCCTCATCACCGCGGGCTTCGAGGAGCCGCCGTGGGCGATGGAGCGGATGCTGACGGCCCTGGCATCCTGGCCCGTGAACGTCGGGCTCCAGGCCGGCGCTCGAGCGATCGACGACGCCGCGCTCGAGGCCCTCGTCGACGCCGGCGCCATCGGCTTCAAGATCCACGAGGACTACGGGGCGTACCCGGAGATCATCGATGCGACGCTCCGCTTCGCGGAGGCGCGCGGCGTGAGCGTCTCGCTCCACACCGACGGTCTCCACGAATCGGCCGAGCTCGAGGACACCGTCGCGGCGATCGCCGGCCGGACCGTGCACGCGTACCACGTCGAGGGCACGGGCGGCGGGCACGTGCCGGACCTCATCGCCCTCGTCCGTGAGCCGAACGTCATCTGCTCGTCGACGACCCCGACGGTGCCGTGGGGCGAGAACGCCGTCGCCGAGCACCTGCCGATGATCCTGCTCAACCACGGCGGGTCGTTCGCCGTGCCGGGCGACGTCGACGCGGCGCGCGAGCGGATCCACCCGGCGACGATGGCCGCCGAGGGACCGCTGCACGAGCTCGGCGCCATCGCGATCGTCAACTCCGACTCGCAGGGCATGGGCCGGATGATGGAGACGCTACGCCGCACGCTCCAGCTCGCCCACGTCATGAAGGGCTGGCGGGCGACCGATGCGGGACGCGGCCACGCGGGCCTGCCGGACGACGGCGCGGGTCCCGAAGCGGCCGCCGGCTCGGCCCTCGACAACGAGCGCGTCCTGCGCTACCTCGCGAAGGTCACGATCGAGCCCGCGATCGTCCACGGGGTGTCGGAGCATGTCGGCAGCCTGCAGGGCGGTCGGCTGGCGGACATCGTCCTCTGGCACCCTGCGTTCTTCGGCGCCAAGCCCGAGCTCGTCCTCAAGGGCGGCTACCCGGCGTGGGGCCCGCTGGGTGACGGCAACGCGACCGTCGAGCGGGCCGAACCGACGCGGTACGGCCCGGACTGGGGCGGCTCCGGCGCCGTGGCGGCCCGCGTCGGCGTGACCTTCTGCGCGCCGGGCGCCTCCCGCGAGGTGGGGCGACGACTGGGATCGGGTCGGCCGGTGGTGGAGATCGGGCGGACGCGAGGCCTCGATCGAGGCGCCCTCGCGAGGAACCGCGCGACGGCGGCTGTCGAGGTCGATCCCGGCGACGGAACGGTCACGCTCGCCGGCCGGGCTCTCGCGGTCGAGGCGGCGGCGGAGCTGCCGCTCAACCGGCTGTACTTCCTGCGGTAGCCCCGCGCCGGCGCGGGCCAACAGGCGCGGCTACCGCGCCGGCTACCAGATGTCGCCGATCGTGAAGCCGTCCGGGTAGGGATCCTCCGGGTCGACCGCGTACGTCGCGACGCCGGTGATCCATGCCTGGCCCGTGATCGTCGGGACGACCGCGGGCCGCCCACCCACGGCGGTCGCCTCGACGAGGCGGCCGACGAACACCGTCCCGAGGATTCCCTCGTGGCGGAAGTCTCGGCCGATCGGCAGCTCGTCGCGCGCGTGGAGCACCGCCATTCGGGCGCACGTCCCGGTGCCGCACGGCGATCGGTCGATGGCGCCGGTCCAGGTGGACGGGCGGTCCCAGTCGAGCTTGCCCGTCGAGACCGTGACGACGTTCCGCGCGTCGTTGGCCGGGTCGTGCGGCGGTCCGGTCAGCTCCGCGATCGTGATGCCCGCGAACCCCCGCTGCTCCGGGTGCACGACCGGCAGCTGCTCGGCGGCGGCGGCCTTGATCATCTCGCTGATGCGGACGATGTCGCGCCCTTCGTCCGGGGTCAGGCGGAGCCCGAACGGCTCTGCCTGCGCGAGGACGTAGAACATCCCGCCGTAGGCGACGTCGACCTGAACCGTGCCGAGCTGCGGGACCTCGACGGCCGCGCCGAGGTGCGTCGCGAACGCCGGCACGTTGCGGAAGGTCACCCCGCGGACCTTGCCGCCGGCGCACTCGGCGCGGACGCGGATGAGACCGGCCGGGGCCTCGAGGGTGAGCTCGGTGACGGGCTCCCGCATCGGCAGCATGCCGGTCTCGAGGAGCACGGTCGTCACGCAGATCGTGTTCGTGCCGGACATCCCGGGGTACTCGACCTGCTCCATGATCACGTAGCCGGCGTCCGCATCCGGATTGGTCGACGGCAGGATGAGGTTGCAGTTCGCGGCCGGGTAGCCGCGCGGCTCGCGGAGCATCCGCAGCCGCAGGTCGTCGGCGTTGTCCCGGAGCCAGACCATCTTGTCGAACATCGTCGCGCCGGGGACGTCGCCGACGCCGTCGACGATGACCCGACCCGGCTCGCCCGCGGCGTACGCGTCGACGGCGGTAACGAGGCGGCCGAGTCGTGCCGGCGGCCGCATCGGGGTGGCGCGCTCGGAGACGCTCACGCGGTCAACGCCGCCGGCTCACGTCGGCGAGGGCCCGGGCGACGTCGCGCCGGGCGTCGCGCTCCGCGATGTCGCGACGTCGGTCGTGCTGCTGCTTGCCGCGCGCCAGGCCCAGCTCGACCTTCGCCCGGCCGTCGTCGTTCAGGTAGAGGCGGAGCGGCACGATCGTCTGACCCTTCGCCTTGGCCCGCCCGAGGAGCTGGTCGATCTGGGTCCGGTGGAGGAGCAGCTTCCGGGTCCGCTTCGGCTCGTGGTTCCAGCGGTTGCCCTGGGCCCACGGGGCGATGTGCGCGCCGATGAGCCAGGCCTCGCCGTGCTCGACCCGCGCGTAGGCGTCGGCGAGGTTGACCTTGCCAGCCCTGATCGACTTGATCTCCGTGCCGGTCAGGACGAGGCCGGCCTCGAACGTCTCGTCGATCGTGAACTCGTGGCGGGCCCTGCGGTTGAGGGCGACGGTGTGCTCGGGCATCGGGTGCAGGATATCGGCCGACCGCGGGAGCGCTGGAGCGCCCTGAACGCACGAACGCCGGCCCCTTGTGGGCCGGCGTCCGGTTGCGCACCACCCGCAGGGGTGTCCGCCTAGGCGGTCCGCTCCTGCGAGGTGGTGCAGCGACGGCTACTGTCGATCACTGCACATCACCTCCTTTCGTTCGCCGGACACCGTACCCGAACGGCCGCGCCGGCGCAAGGATGGCGGTTTGGGCTCCCAGCGTTGGGGGGCCGCCGGGGCGGGCCGGCCAGCGGTCTTGGGCTCGAGGTTCGAGAGCGCCGCGTTCGGGCCCCCTGGGCTCGGCGCCCCCGGGTTCGACCCTCTGAGGTTGGGCGCCGCCTGGGTGCGGCCACTGTGCGGTCCCTCGGAGCGGGCCCCTCGGAGCGGGCTTCGGGGATCGGTCTCCGGATGAGACGCCCGCGACCCGCGCAGTTAGTCACCCAGGGACTACGTGCTCGAGTCGCGGCCAGCTTGAGCGGCAGATTCGGACCGAATGCGGGCAGAAGCGGCGCGAGATCCGAGGGGTTCTCGGCCTCCCGTCGAGGTCCCAGTGGCTCCCGTAGTCCCCGGGTGACTGATTGAGCGCCACGGGCGTTGATGGGCTCGTGCCAGTGGCTCTCGTAGTCCCCGGGTGACTGATTGAGCGTCAGTGCGGGCCGGAGGGGCGCCAGCGCCGCCCCCGGGCGCCAGCGCCGCCCCCGGGCGCCAGTGCCGCTCCCCGGCGCCGACGCCCCGCGACTCTCAAGCCGCCCGGAGCAGCCCCGCCGCGGACTCGCCGAGGATCTCGAGGGCCTTGTCGAGCGCCGGGTCCGAGCCGGCGGGGTTGTCCGCCGGGACCTCGACGGCCACGTCCGGGACGATGCCCTTGCCGTGGATCCAGCGCTGGTCCGGGGTGAGCCAGCGGGCGACCGTCAGCCGGAAGCCGCCGGCTCCCTCGAGCGTCGTCCACTCCTGGACGGTGCCCTTGCCGAAGGTCGTCTCGCCGACGAGCGTTGCCCGCTTCCGATCCTGCAGGGCCCCGGCCACGATCTCGCTGGCCGAGGCGCTGCCGCGGTCGACGAGGACGACGACCTGGATCGAGGCGTCCGTCGCCGCCCCGCCGCTCGTCGCGGCGGTCGGGTTGCGGGCCCCGTCGGCGTCCTCCTGCCAGAAGAGCGTGCCATCGGCGATGAACTCGCTGGCGATCTCGCGTGCCGCGTCCACGAAGCCGCCGGGATTGCCGCGGATGTCAAGGACGATCTTCTTGCGGCCGGCGGCGATGTCGGCCGCGAGCTCCGTGTGGACCGCCTTCGCGGCCGCGGTCGAGAAGCCCGTGAGGCGGATGTAGCCGACCTTCCCGCCGGCGAGGTCGCGGTGGATGACCTCGCGCTGCTGGATGACGTCCCTCGTGATCGTCACGTCGAACGGCGCAGCGCCGTTGCGCTCGATCGAGAGCTTGACCGACGTCCCCTTCTTGCCGCGGATCCGGTCCCGGGCGCCGTCGACGGTGAGGCCGTCGAGCGACGAGCCGTCGACCGCCAGCACGAGATCGCCCGGCCGCAGGCCGGCCTTCTGGGCCGGCGAGCCCTCGAGCGGGGCGATGATCGTCAGCCGGCACGTCGGGCCGAGCGTCGCGCAGTCGCTCGCCTTGCCCGCCGGATCGGCCGTCCCGATCTCGGCCCCGATCCCCTCGAACTGGCCGGAGATCCCCTGGAGCGTGTTCTGGAAGTCCTCAGGGCTCAGGTAGGAGGAGTACGGGTCGCCGAGCGCCTCGATCATCCCCTTGATCGCGCCCTGGATGACCTTCGCCTTGTCGACCTCGCCGCCGGCGTACCGGTTGACGATCGCCTGGTACGTGTTCCAGAACGGCTCGAACAGGGCGTCGTCATTGGCCGGCGTGCCGGGCTGCGTCCGGTCCCGCGTTCCCAGCCAGAAGCCGGACATGAACAGCGCCGAGCCGGCCATGATCGCGACGAGGGCGACCGCGACCCCGACCGTCGCGCTGCCGCGCCGTCGCGGTTCGACCACGACGGGCCGAACGGGCTCGGAGGCCGGTGGCTGGACGCCCGGGACGTACGGGTCCGGCGAGGGTTCGGTCGGCTGTGGCGGGGTCGGTTGCATGTCTGGCGTTCCTGTGCGGGGTGGACCGGCCGAGGCCTGGTCCGGGGAGAGCGCCAGTCTCTAACGAATCAGGTAGGTCCGCACGGAAACCCACGAGCCGACGATCCCCAGCCCGACCCCGGTGCCGAGGACGAGCAGGGCCACGTCCCGGGACAGCGACCCGAACGTCAGCGGCAGGACGCGGAAGAAGTCGTACATGAAGCCGCCGAGCGGCTCGGCCCCCGCCGCGAGCGCGGCCAGGGCGAGCGTCGCGCCGAAGAAGCCGACGAGCGCGCCCTCGAACACGAAGGGCCACCGGATGAAGGCGTCCGACGCGCCGACGAGCCGCATGATGTCGATCTCCTCGGCCCGGGCGACGACCGCCAGGCGGATCGTGTTGACGATGATGAAGAGCACGATGACGGCGATCACGCCGAGGATGACGCCGCCCGCGGTCCGCAGGAAGTTCGTCACGGTCAGCACCCGGTCGACGAGGTCCTGCTGGTTCTTCACGACCTGGACGCTCGGCTCGACGACGAGCCGGTCGTAGACCGTCGAGTAGAGCTTGGCGTCGACGAGCGAGATCTCGAGGCTCTGGTGGAACGGGTTCGTGTCGAGGAAGCGGGTCAGGTCCTCCTCGTTCTGGGCACGGCGGTTGTCGCGGAAGCGTCGCAGGGCGTCCTCGCGGCTGACGAACGTGACCTCAGCGACCTCGGGCATCGCCTCGACCTTCGCCGTGAGGTCCTCGACCTGCCTCGGGGTGACGTTGTCGTAGAGGTCGGCGACGACGTTGACCTTCTCCTCGGTGAACTCGAGGCCGGCGAGCAGGCCCGTGTTGATCACCCAGAAGCCGGCGAGCAGCAGGAGCATGAGGACCATCGTGGCCGTGGCCGCGATGCTCATGACGGCATTGCGCCAGAACCCCTGCCAGGCGCGCCTGATGCTGAAGGCGACGAAATTGATCACGTCAGTCCATCCGGTGGTACGTCCCACCGACCTCGTCGCGGATGATGTGGCCTTCCTCGAGGGCGACGACGCGCTTCCGGAGCGCCGTCACGACGTCGGCGTTGTGCGTCGCCATCAGCACGGTCACGCCGAGCTCGTTGATGCGGAGCAGCAGCTGGAGGATCTCCCAGCTGATCAACGGGTCGAGGTTGCCGGTCGGCTCGTCGGCGATGATCAACCGCGGGTCGTGGACGAGCGCCCGGGCGATGGCGGTTCGCTGCTGCTCGCCGCCCGAGAGCTGGGCCGGCAGCTGGTGCCGCTGGGCGGTGAGGCCGACGAGCGCGAGGACCCGCTCGACGGCCGGACGGATCTTGCGGCCCGGCGTCCCGGTGACCTCGAGCGCGAACGCGACGTTCTCGTAGACGTTCTTCGAGGGCAGGAGCTTGAAGTCCTGGAAGACGATGCCGATCTTGCGGCGCATCCGCGGCACCTGGCGGCGGGACAGCCGAGCAAGGTCCTGGCCGTCCAGGACGACCTGGCCGCGGCTCGCGAGCTCGTCGCGGATGAGGAGCTTGATGAGGGTCGACTTGCCGGCCCCGGACGGGCCGACGAGGAAGACGAAGTCGCCCTCGGGGATGACGAGATCGACGTCGGCCAGGGCGACCTTCCCGTTCGGGTAGGTCTTCGTGACGTCGTTGAGGATGAGGACCGCACGCTCCGCGGCGGCGCGCTCGTCGACGCGCCCGAGCAGGCGCTCGCGGAAGGAGCGGGCGGGGGCTTCGAGCGGGGCGACGGCCATCGACGACTCCGGGCGTGGAACGGGGCGGGCCGCCCGTCCCCGTCCGACTGCCACGGCCGGGGAGCGACCACGGGACGAGGCTAGCCCCGATCAGCCCGGCTGGGACCCCGGCGATGGTCCCGTGGACCGGGGACGAAGGTATGGGTTCAGAGGAGTCCGGGGGAGATCGGCACGTAGCGGCGGAAGTCGGCGAACGGGCGGGTCCAGCACAGCAGCACGGGGAACCCGTCGAGCCGGAAGCCGGCCCGCAGGAGGGGG
This sequence comes from Candidatus Limnocylindrales bacterium, assembly GCA_036556145.1. Taxonomy (GTDB): domain Bacteria; phylum Chloroflexota; class Limnocylindria; order Limnocylindrales; family CSP1-4; genus JACDAV01. Next base: position 35,818 of record DATBKB010000069.1, read on the forward strand.
ACGACGGCGCCGTCGGCCAGCCCCGGCGCCCACACCGCGCTCGCCCCGCGGGGCTCGATGGCCTCGAGGAGGTGGCCGAGGACCGGTGCGAGCAGGGCCTCGTCGAGCACGGCGATCGGGCCGACCCGCCCCGACGCCGAGGCGTAGCCGTAGCCGACGGCACGGCCCTCGCGACGGAACAGGAAGCCGCGGCGGTCGGCGCGGAGGAAGCCGTGGTCGGCCCGGTGGGCGAAGCCCGCGACCCGCTTGTCGATTCGATCGACGACGGCGGCGAGCCGTCGTTCGCCGGCGTCGTGGTCTGCGCCTTCGCGGGCCACGGCTTCGAACGGGGTGGCCGAGACGCCGGCCGGCAGCCGCCCGAACGCCCGCAGGCCGGCCGGTCGGCCGACGAGCCCGAGCAGCGGCATCCGCGGCACCATCCCGTAGCGCGCGTACAGCGCGTTGGAGATCGGCTGCTGGCTGTCCGTGCCCGTCGCGAGCACCGCCCCGTCGCCCGGTACGGGCATGACCCGCTCCAGGAGCGCGCGGCCGACGCCGCTCCCCTGCTCGCCCGGTCGAACGAACAGCATCGACAGGAACCACACGTCGTCCCGCCGCGTGGCGGCGGCGAACGCGACGACGCGATCGTCGCGGACCGCCACCTTGAACCGCTCCGGGTCGGTCGCGAAAACGTGGGCGTGGAGGCGGGCGATCGACACCAGGTCGTCCGGGATCTCGGGCTGGTTCAGCCGTCCGAGGTAGTCGTTCAGCCCGTCACGCCAGATGCGCCCGCAGTCGGGCAGGTCGGCCGGGGTCGCCGCTCGAATGCGGACGCCGCGCGGCAGGCGGACGGTCAACGGGCGCCGTCTCCGGCGCCGCCGCCTCCGGCGCCGTCGTCGGCCGGCGGGCGGCCGGTTGCCTGGCGTTCGAGCTCGGCCTGCATGAAGGCGTCGAGGTCGCCGTCGAGGACGGCGCCCGTGTTCGAGGTCTCCACGCCGGTGCGGAGGTCCTTGACCATCTGGTACGGGTGCAGCACGTAGCTCCGGATCTGGTTGCCCCAACCGGCCTCGACGTGCTCGCCCTTGAGCTTCCGCATCTCGGCCTCCTTCTCCTCGAGCGCTCGCTCGAGCAGTCGGGCCTTGAGGACGCGCGTTGCGATGTCGCGGTTCTGGACCTGGGACCGCTCGTTCTGGCTCTGGGCGACGACGCCGGTCGGCAGGTGCGTCAGCCGGACGGCCGTGGCCGTCTTGTTGACGTTCTGACCGCCCGCCCCCTGGCTGCGGAACGTCTCGACCTTGATCTCGTCCCAGTTGAGCTCGATGGCGACGTCGTCGTCCACGGCCGGCAGGACCTCGATGAGCGCGAACGTCGTCTGCCGTCGCTTCTGCGCGTCGAACGGGCTGATCCGCACGAGCCGGTGGACACCGCGCTCGGCGCGCAGCCAGCCGTACGCCGTGCGACCGTCGACCTGCGCGGTGACGCTCTTCAGCCCGGCCTGCTCGCCCTCGGTCTGGTCGACGATCTCGGTCTTGAAGCGATGCCGCTCGGCCCAGCGCAGGTACATCCGGAGCAGCATCTCTGCCCAGTCGGTCGCCTCGGTGCCGCCGGCGCCGGCACTGATCGAGAGGAGCGCGCCGCGCTCGTCGTACTCGCCGGAGAACAGCAGCTGCGTCCGCGCGCGGCCGAAGTCGGCGGCCAGGGCGGCGCTCTCGCGGTCCAGCTCGGCCGCCAGCTCGCGGTCGCCCGACTCGTCGACGAGCTCGAGGGTCGTCAGGAGGTCGTCGGCGCGCGACAGCAGTCCGCGCCAGGTGTCGATCTCGGTTCGGAGGGAGTCGGCGGCGCGAAGAGCCTGCTGCGCCGCACGCTGGTCATCCCAGAAATCGGCGGCGGCGGTGCGCCGGTCGAGCTCGGCGAGCTCGCGCTCTTTGCGAGCTAGGTCAAAGACGCCCCGAGGTCGCGCGAATCTGCTCGACCAGGTCGCGGATGGCCGACGAGTCCATCTAGTTGCGGGCCTGGAGGTCCTGGAGCAGGATCGGTCGGAGCTCGATGAGGCGGAGGGCCGTCTTGCTCCGGGCGACGACGGGGTTCACGCAGGGACAATAGCCGTTGTGCGGGCAGACGCCGCAGTTGCCGTCACAGTCGAGGGCTGCGGCGTAGCTGCACGACCGGCAGTCCCGCTCGCAGGCGATGAGATCGACAAACGACGCTTGCTCGGCCTGCTTCACGAGTCCCTCTCTCTTCGGCTGGGCGGTCGTTTCCGGTCGCGCGCAGGTGTGGCGGTACGCAGCGGCTGGGCAGGCGCCGGTTGTCAGGTTGCGCGCGGCTGTGGCGGTGCGGGCGCGGGCCTGGGAGGCTTCGGATCGGAGGAGATCCGACTGGTGGGGTTTTGGCCAGTATAGGCGCTGAATCTCCCACCGCCAAGAGGGAGAAACGAAAAATCGTGCGGATGACGCAGACGTTTCTGACCGCGCGTCCGGCGCGTCGTCAGTCGCCGCTGGGCAGGATGTCGTCGGGGGGCCCGGTACCGGTGATGAAGTACGCCGCGAGCGCGGCGAGCTCATGCGCCGTCGCGTCGAGTCGTCGATCGAAGTGCGAATCCGTCGGGCTCGTCGCCGTCGGCGAGCCCCACGCGACGAGGCCTTCGTCCCGCGCGATGCGCAGGACGCGCAGCATGTGGGCGCGATCGGAGACGAAGATCGCGCTGCTGCTGCCGCGGTCGCGCAGCATCCGTCCGACGGACGCCAGCGACTCGAGCGTCGTGCGGCCGCGATCCTCGACGAGAATCGCGGCCTCCGGGACGCCGTGCTCGAGCGCGAAGCGGCGCGCGGCCTCGGCCTCGGTCGTGCGATCGCCCTCGGCCTTCCCGCCGGTCACGACGAGCACCGGTGCATAGCCCTCGAGGTAGAGCGAGACGGCGTGCTCCAGGCGCGCCCGGAAGACCGGCGACGGACGGCCGTCGTATTGGGCTGCACCGAGGACGACGATCGCGTCGGCCGGTCGCTTCTCGTCGCGGCCACCCTGCTGCCAGATCCGGAACGTCGCGTAGGCCGCGACGAAGAGCGAGGCAACCACCGCGACGACGAGGAGCCGGGTCAGGTCGCGACGCATCCGGAGCTCGAGCGACGCGCGGGCCGGGTCAGCGGCCGTGGCACTTCTTGTACTTCAGGCCCGAGCCGCACCAGCACGGATCGTTCCGACCGATCCGCTCGCCCGACGGCGTGTATCCCGGACGGGCGTTCGAGCCACCGGGAAGCGGCGCAGCACCGGGGATCGCCGCCGGGCCGGCCGCCGCCCCGCCGGCCATCGCACCGCGCGCGGCCCCGGCACCCGCGCCCGCGCCGACCACGCCAGCGGCGCCCGCCGCGCCCGCCCCGACCCCGGCGCGCCGCGCCGGGGCACGACCGGCCCCCGGACCCGACGCGACGCCGAGCGGCGACACCGCCGGCTGCCGCGTCACGGTCACGCGGAAGATCGAGTTCGCGACCTGGTGCCGGATGAGGCCGCGCAGCTCCTCGTACAGGCGGAACGCCTCGCGACGGAACTCGTTCAGCGGGTCCTGCTGGGCGTACCCGCGCAGGCCGATGCCACGACGCATGTCGTCGACCTCGGTGAGGTGCTCGACCCAGAGCGAGTCGATGGTCCGCAGCAGGACCATGCGCTCGACGAGGGACCAGTCCGCCTCGCCCACCTCGGCCGACTTCGCGTCGAGCCGCGCGTCGGCGAGCTCCTGCAGGTGGCCCAGAACGGCGTCACGCCCGCCGAGCTGCCAGATCTCGTCCTCGGAGGTGCCCTGGCCGTCGAGGCCCATCGTCCTGAGCGCCGTCGCCAGGGCCTCGACGTTCCAGTCGTCGGGCGTCTCGGACGCGAGGTGCTGGTCGACGAGCGCCGTCAGCTCCTCGTCGAGGAACGCCCTGACCGTCTCGGTCAGGTCCTCGTTGCGGAGGACCTTGTCGCGCTCGGCATAGATCGTCTCGCGCTGCTTGTTGATGACGTCGTCGAACTCGACGACGCGCTTGCGGATGTCGAAGTTGTAGCCCTCGACGCGGCTCTGGGCGCTCTCGATCGTCTTGGAGACGAGGCGTGACTCGATCGCCACGTCGTCGTCGAGCCCGAGCCGCTCCATGAGCCCGGCGACCCGGTCGTTCGCGAACCGCTTCATCAGGTCGTCCTCGAGGGACAGGTAGAAGCGGCTGCTGCCCGGATCGCCCTGGCGGCCGGCGCGGCCACGCAGCTGGTTGTCGATCCGCCGCGAATCGTGCCGCTCCGTGCCGATGATGTGCAGGCCGCCGGCCTCGACGACGCGGACGTGATCGGCGTCGGTCTCCTTCTTCGCCTCGGCCAGGGCCGCCTCGTAGGTCGTCTTGTCGACCTCGGCCGGATTCAGGCCCTTCCGGTGGAGGATCTCTGACGCCAGCCCGGCCGGGTTGCCCCCGAGCAGGATGTCCGTCCCGCGGCCGGCCATGTTCGTCGCGATCGTCACGGCTCCGGAGCGGCCGGCCTGCGCGACGATCCCCGATTCCTTCTCGTGGAACTTTGCGTTCAGGACCTCGTGCCTGATGCCGCGGCGCTTGAGCATCGACGACAGGATCTCGGACTTCTCGACCGACACCGTGCCGACGAGGACCGGCCGACCCGCCTCGGTCATCTCGACGACCTCGTCGATGAGCGCCTCGAACTTGCCGACCTCCCGCCGGAAGACGAGGTCGGACCCGTCGTCGCGGACCATCGGCATGTGGGTCGGGATGGCGACGACCTCGAGGTTGTAGATCTTGTGGAACTCCTCGGCCTCGGTCATCGCCGTGCCGGTCATGCCGGCGAGCTTGTCATAGAGCCGGAAGTAGTTCTGGAACGTGATCGTCGCGAGGGTCACGCTCTCGCGCTGGACCCGCAGGCCCTCCTTCGCCTCGATGGCCTGGTGGAGGCCCTCGCTCCAGCGCCGGCCCGGCATCTGCCGGCCGGTGAACTCGTCGACGATGACGATCTCGTGTTCCTTGCTGACGATGTAGTCGCGGTCGCGCTTGTAGAGGGCGTGGGCCCGCAGCGCCTGCTCGAAGTGCCGGGCGAGCCGGGGATCGGCGTCGTACATGTTCGGCACGCCGAGAAGGCGCTCCATCTTGGCGATGCCTTCCTCGGTCGGCGAGACGGCCCGGTCCTTGAGGTCGACGAAGTAGTCGCCGCCCTCCTCGTCGCCCTCCGGCCGGCCCTTGAGCCGGGGCACGAGCCGGGCGAACTGGTAGTAGAGGTCCGCCGACTCCTCGGCCTGGCCGCTGATGATCAGCGGCGTCCGCGCCTCGTCGATGAGGATGTTGTCGACCTCGTCGACGATCGCGAAGGACCGCTCGCGCTGCACCCGCTGGTCGAGCTCGACGACCATGTTGTCGCGCAAATAGTCGAAGCCGAACTCGTTGTTCGTGCCGTACGTGACGTCCGCGGCGTACGCCTCCCGCCGCTCGACGGGGCGGAGGTTGATGAGCCGCTCGTCGCTCGTCGGGTAGCCCGGTTCGAACACGAACGACGCGTCGTGGGTGATCATCCCCAGGCTCACGCCGAGGAAGTGGTAGACGGGGCCCATCCACTGCGGGTCGCGGCGGGCGAGGTAGTCGTTGACCGTGACGATGTGGACGCCCCGGCCGGTGAGCGAGTTCAGGACGGCCGCCAGGGGCGCGACGAACGTCTTGCCCTCGCCGGTCTTCATCTCCGCGATGCGGCCCTGGTGGAGCACGACCCCGCCAACGAGCTGGACGTCGAAATGGCGCATCCCCAACGTCCGCCGCATCGCCTCGCGGGTCATCGCGAAGACCTCCGCGGCGACATCGTCGAGGGCCGCCTGGATGCGCTCGTTCTCGTGGCGGCGGCGCGCCCGGGCGAGCTCGCGGCGCCGTTCGAGGTCGGGATGGTGGAGCTCGTCGTCGCTCGGCTCATCGGGTGCGGCGACGGCGCGGACCTCGTCGCGAATCTCGGCGAACCGGGCGCGGATCTCGTCGTCGGTGAGGCCCTTGAGCTCGGCTTCGAGGGCGTTCGCCTCGTCGACGACCGGCTGGATGCGACGGACCTCGCGGTCGTTCGAATCGACGAAGCGGGAGAGGAATTTCATGGCTCGGGAAGTATAGGGTCGGCTACCCGGAGACCCCGGCGACGGCCTCGGCCGTCGGAGGGCTCAGTGCCAGAAGCCCGTCCCGTAACCCAGAACCAGCACGACGAACGTCAGGATCGCGAGGCCCGCCCAGAACACGACCGCCAACCCCGTCGGCGTCGGATCCATCTCCGGGTTGGTGATCTCGGGCAGGCGCGAGCCGGGCAGGGACGCGCCCCACCGCGGCGACTGCAGTCCCCGCCGCCAGTCACGCTCCGTCGGCGGTCTCGGGACGAGTCCGCCGCGACCGTCCGGGCGGTGGTGCTGGAGCGTCATCGCCCGGCCCGCCTCATGGCCCGCTTCGTCGCCCGCTTCATCGCTTGGCCGGCTTCGCGGCCGAGGCAAGCTCGCGCTTCGACCGCTTCGGTGGCTCGCGGGCGCCTTCGTCGTCCCCGTCGGCGTCGCCGTCGGTCTCGCCGTCCCGCGGCTCACTGCGAAGATCGAGCTTCCGCGCGACGCCGTCCTCCCAGAGGAGCATCTCCTGGGTGAGCGAGACCTCGCTCGAGAACAGCGCGCCGACGGACTCGCCGCGGTGGATCCGCTTGATCGCCTCGCCGAAGAGCGGCGCCACAGAGAGCGTCGTGATCTTCGGGATGCGCTTGTTCGCCGGCAGCGGGATCGAGTCGGTCAGGACGACCTCGATGAGCGGCGAGTCGCGGACGAGGTCGACCGCCGGCCCGCTGAGCACGCCGTGGGTCGCGCAGGCGTAGATCTCCGAGACGTTCTCGCGCTGGAGCGCCCGAACGATCTCCATGAGCGTCCCGGCGGTGTCGATCTCGTCGTCGACGATGACCGCCCGCTTGCCGCGGACGTCGCCGATGACGTTCATCAGCTCGGCCCGGTCGAGGTTGCCGATCCGGCGCTTCTCGATGATCGCCAGCGGCGCGTCGAGGAGCTCGGCAAAGGCCCGCGCTCGTTTGGCGAACCCAAGGTCGGTGACGACGACGAGGTCGTCGAGGTCCTTGTGCTTGAAGTAGTTCGACAGGATGTGGACCGCGGTCAGCTCGTCGACCGGGATGTTGAAGAAGCCCTGGATCTGGCCCTGGTGGAGGTCCATCGTCAGGACCCGATCGGCGCCGGCGACCGTGATCATGTCGGCGATGAGCCGCGCCGTGATCGGCACCCGCGGCTGGTCCTTCTTGTCGGACCGCCCATACGAGTAGAACGGGATCACGGCCGTGATCCGGCCGGCGCTTGCCCGCTTGAAGGCGTCGATCATGATCAGCAGCTCCATGATCGACTGATTCACGGGATGCGACGTCGGCTGGACGAGGAAGACGTCCTTCTCCCGGACGTTGTCGAGGATCTTGACGAAGATGTTCTCGTTCGCGAACTGGAACACCTCGGCCTTGCCGCAGTCCATCCCGAGATAGCGGGCGATCTTGCGCGCCAGCTC
>DATBKB010000070.1:0-12912 GCA_036556145.1 Candidatus Limnocylindrales bacterium
GGGCTCGGCGCTCCCGGGCCCGGCGCCGAACCGGCCGACGGCCGCCTCGAGCAGCCGTGGGATGCCCGGAAAGTCGAGATCTCCGTCGAGGAACCGGGCCACCGCAACCTCATCGGCGGCGATCAGGGCCGCACTCGCCCGCGGTCCGGCGATGCCCGCGTCACGGGCAATCCGCAACGCCGGGAACCGGCTGGTGTCGGGCGTCCGGAAGTCGAGCCGCCCGATGGCCGCCAGGTCCGGCGCGGCGGCCGGCGAGGTGCGACGTTGCGGGTAGGTCAGCGCGTACTGGATCGGAAGCCTCATGTCGGGGGTGCCCAGCTGGGCTTTGAGCGAGCCGTCGACGAACCTGACGGCCGAGTGGACGACGCTCTGCGGATGGATGACGACCTCGATCGCGTCGTACGGAACATCGTACAGCCACCTCGCCTCGATGACCTCCAGGCCCTTGTTCGCGAGGGTCGCCGAATCGACCGTCACCTTCGGCCCCATGCGCCAGGTCGGGTGGCGGAGGGCCATCTCGCGGGTGACCGTGGCGAGGTCCTCCGGTTCGTCGAGGAACGGGCCGCCCGATGCCGTGAGGATGAGGCTCGCGATCGCGTTCCCTGCCTCGCCGACGAGGCACTGCCAGATCGCCGAGTGCTCGGAGTCGATCGGCCGAAGCCACGCGAGCGGCGACGCGAGCGGGTCGGACGGGCCGGCCGTGCGGCGGTTGGCGGCGAGACGGCGGGCCGCGGGCATCACAAGGTGGCCGCCGGCGACGAGCGTCTCCTTGTTGGCGGTCGCGACCACCTTTCCTGCGGCGAGCGCCGCGAGGACCGGCCGGAGGCTGACGACGCCGCCTGTGCCGACGACGACGAGATCGACGTCGTCGCGGGTCGCGAGGCGCTCGAGCACGTCGTCACCGCGCTCACGGACTGTGCCGGAGGGGACGTCGAGCCGCTCCTCGGAGCCCGTCAACGCAACGACACTCGCCCGGCTCGACCGCGCCTGCTCCCCGAGTGCCACGGCGTCGCGGTGCGCGGCGAGGGCGACGACGCGGAACGCGTCCGGGTGTGCCCCGAGGACCTCGAGCGTCTGACGCCCGATCGACCCGGTCGATCCGAGCACCGCCACGCGGATGGGCGACGCGCCCTCCGGCGCGCTCTCCGATGCGCCTTTCCCGTTAGCGGACGGCGGCAACGACATAGAGCGTCAGGGCCGGTGCGGCGAACAGGAACGAGTCGACGCGATCGAGGATCCCACCGTGGCCCGGGATGAGGTTGCCGCTGTCCTTCGCCCCGGCCGCTCGCTTGAGCATCGACTCCGCCAGGTCGCCGGCCTGCGCCGCGAGACCGACGAGCGGACCGAGGATCACCGCTCCGATCGGGTTCTGGCCGAGCAGGCCGAGCCCGGCCGCGACGACGACGGTCGACGCGATGAGGCCGCCGGCCAGCCCGGCGTACGTCTTGGAGGGCGAGATATGCGTCAGGAAGCGAGGTCCCCCGATGCGGCTGCCGGCCAGGTACGCGCCGGTGTCGTAGGCCCAGACGGCCAGGACGAGCAGCAGGATCCAGCCGCGTTCCGGGCCGATCCCCGCGAGCGGCGCGGAGGCCGGCAGGGCCGGTGCAACCTCGCCGGCCCGGATGACGAACGCGAGCAGTGACGCGTAGAAGGCACCGAAGACGGTCGTCGCCCACGTCGCGGCGCCCTCGCGCGGGTCGGGCAGGGCGAACGAGAGCGCGGCCAGCAGGATGGCTCCGATCGCGAGCAGGAGCAGGCCCGCGCCGGCGGCCGGCGGCTGCGGGACCGCCGCGTCGACCACGAGGGTCATCGCGACGAGCGACCCGAGTGCCGGCAACGACGGGTAACCGGCCGACCGGAGGAGCCGGAACGTCTCGATCGCAGCGAGGCCCGTCAGCACGACGACGAGCACGGTGATCCAGGGCTGTCCCAGGCCGATGACGATGAGGAGCGGCGGGACGAGAATGGCCGCGCCGGTCAGTCGATCGCGCAGCACCCGAGGGCTCGGAGCGTCAGCGCCCGAAGCGGCGGGTTCGGCGCGCGAACTCGAGGATCGCGGCGTCGAACGCGTCGGGCCCGAAGTCGGGCCACAGGACCTCGGTCGAATAGAACTCGGCGTACGCCGATTGCCAGATGAGGAAGTTCGAGAGGCGCTGCTCGCCGCCGGTCCGAATCACGAGGTCCGGGTCCGGCAGCCCGGCCGTATAGAGCGCGCCGGCGATCGCCGCCTCGTCGACCTCCTCCGGGGCGACACCCGAGGCCATGAGCTTCCGGACGGCGTCGACGAGCTCCGTGCGGCCCGCGTAGTTGAACGCCACGTTGAGGAGCAGCCGGTCGCCGTCCGAGGTCTCGTCGAGCGCAGCGGTGATCGAGCGACGCGTGTCGTCGGGCAGCTCCTCGACGCGGCCGAGGAGACGGATCCGTACACCCTGCGCCTTCAGCTCGGCGGTCTCGCTCCGGATCGCTGCCTCGAGGAGCTCGAACAAGCCGCGGACCTCGTCGTCCGAGCGGGCCCAGTTCTCGCGACTGAACGCGTAGAGCGAAAGGACCGGAACGCCGCGGCGCACGACGTGGCGGAGAAGGCTCCGGATCGCCTCGACGCCCGCTCGATGCCCCTCGAGCTCGTCGAGTCCGCGGCCGCGGGCCCAGCGGCGGTTGCCGTCCATGATGATCGCGACGTGACGTGGCAGCTCGGACGGGGCGACGAGGGCGGCGGGCTGCTCGACCCCGGCGTGGGCCGTCGGCGGGGCATCGGTGGGTCGAGCGAGCGGTGCCCGGGCCACTAGACCTCGAGGACCTCCTGTTCCTTCTGGCCGCCGAGCCGGTCGACCTCGCTGACGAAGCGGTCGGTCGTCCGCTGGAGCGTCTCGTGTTGGCGGTGGGCCTCGTCGGTCCCGACCGTGCCGCTCCGCTCCTCCTTCTTCAGGGCGTCGGCTGCCTCGCGCCGGAAGTTTCGGATCTCGACCCGGGCGTCCTCCATGCGCTTGTGGACGACTCGCACGATCTCCCTGCGACGCTCCTCGGTCAGCGGCGGGATGTTGAGGCGGACGACGGACCCGTCGACGTTCGGGACGAGGCCGATGTCGCTCTTCTGGATGGCCTTCTCGATCGCGCCGAGGGCGCTTCGGTCCCAGGGCTGGATGACGATCTGGTGCGCGTCGGGAATGCTGATCCCGGCGAGCTGGTTGAGCGGTGTCTCGGTGCCGTAGTAGTCGACGTGGATCCGCTCGACGAGCGAGGTCGACGCCCGCCCGGTCCGGATGCCCTGGAAGTCGCGGGTCATCGCCTCGACGGCGCGCGCCATCTTGTGCTCGGCGCCGGACAGGACTTCGGAGCTCATGCGGGCACCTTGCCGGCGGGCGTCGCGGTGATCAGCGTCCCGACCCGGTCGCCGTTGACGACCTTCTTGATGTTGTCCGTCTGGTTGAGGTCGAAGACGATGATCGGGAGATCGTTCTCCATGCACAGCGAGACGGCCGCGGCGTCGATGACCTTCAACTGGTCGCGCAGCAGGTCGCCGTAGTCGAGCTGGTCGTAGCGGCGTGCGTCCGAGGCCTTCAGCGGATCGGAGTCGTAGACGCCGTCGACCTTCGTCGCCTTGAGGAGGACCTCGGCGCCGATCTCGACCGCGCGGAGTGCGGCCGCGGTGTCCGTCGTGAAGTACGGGTTGCCGGTGCCGGCGACGAAGATCGTCACCCGGCCCTTCTCGAGGTGACGGACGGCGCGGCGCCGGATGTACGGCTCGGCGATCTCGTTCATCGCAATGGCGCTCATGACGCGGGTCGGGATGCCGACGTGCTCCAACGCATCCTGCAACGCGAGGCCGTTCATCACGGTCGCGAGCATGCCGATGTAGTCGCCGGTCGCGCGGTCCATGCCGGTCGCCGCGGCGGCGAGGCCGCGAAAGATGTTGCCGCCACCCACGACGATTCCGGTCTGCACGCCGAGACGGTGGATATCCGCGACCTGCTCCGCGACGAAGGCCGTGAACCGCGGGTCGACGCCGTACTGGCGATCGCCGAGGAGCGCCTCGCCGGAGAGCTTGAGCAGGATCCGGCGGTACCGGAGGCCACGGTCACCGGCCGGGCGGCCGTCGCTCACGCATCCTCCCCGAGCGCGTACCTCGCGAATCGGCGCACGACGATGTTCTCGCCGATCGTCGCGATCCGGTCGGTCACGAGCTCACGGACCGTGCGCTCCTCATCCCGGAACGGCTGCTCGTAGAGCACCACCTGCGAGTACCACTTCTTCAGCTGGCCCTCGACGATCTGCGGCCGAACGGCCTCCGGCTTCTTGAGGACCGTCTCGTCGTCGGCGAGCTCGCGCCGCTTCGCGTCGAGCACCTCCGCCGGGATGGCGTCGACGTCGACGTAGAGGGGCGCCATGCCGGCCACCTGGACGGCGAGGTCCTTCACGAGCTTCTGGAACTCCTCGGTGCGCGCGACGAAGTCGGTCTCGCAGTTGACCTCGATGAGCACGCCGACGCGGCCGCCCGGATGGATGTAGCTCGAGACGAGGCCCTCGCGGGCCTCGCGGCCGGACTTCCGCGCGGCCGCGGCGAGGCCGCGCTCGCGCAGGATGCCGACGGCCTTGTCGAGGTCGCCGGCGGCCTCTTCGAGGGCGCGCTTGCAGTCCATGAAGCCCGCGCCGGTCAGCTCGCGCAGCTTCTTGACGTCCTGTGCGGAGAACTCCGCCATCCGGTCCTGGTGCTCCTTGGTCGTTGTCTGGGCCAACGGAATGTCCTTCGTTCGCGTGGTCGGGTGCCCGTGGTCGTTCGTGGGTCAGCCGCCGGCCGGCGCCTGGGCGTCCTCGGCCTTCTCGGCCGCCTCGCGGGCGAGCTCGGCGGCGATGTCGTCCGGGGACGCCTCGGCTTCGGTCGGCGTCTCGGCGATCGCGGCCTCGGCTCGGGCGGCGCGCGCGCCGGGCAGGAGGTCGTCGTCCTCGTCGATATCCGGCTCGAACGTCAGGGCTGCCCCGCCGGCGAGCGCGGCAACGAGCGCATCGGATGCCTCGGCCTCTTCGTACTCGGGCTCGGCGCTGACCGCCTCGGGCTCGGGCTCCATCGACGCCCGTGCCGCGCGTTCGCGGGTGCCCTCGATCGCGGCCTCGGCCACGAGCGAGCAGAGCAGCCGGATCGAGCGGATCGCGTCGTCGTTGGCCGGGATGATGAAGTCCAGCTCGTCCGGATCGACGTTCGTGTCGCCGGTGCCGATCACCGGGATCTCGAGCTTGTTCGCTTCGGTCACGGCGATCCGCTCGCGGTGCGGGTCGACGATGAACACCGCGCCCGGGAGGCGCTTCATCTTGCGGATTCCGCCGAGGGTCGCGTTCAGACGGGTGAGCTCCTCGGTCAGCTTGGCCGCCTCCTTCTTCGAGAGGCGCTCGAAGTCGCCGGCCTGCTGGCGTGCCTCGAGCTGGTCGAGCAGCCCGATCCGCTTCTTGATCGTGACGAAGTTCGTCAGCATGCCACCGAGCCAGCGCCGGTTGACGTACGGCATGCCGGCCCGCTCGGCTTCCTGGGCAACGGGCTCCTGGGCCTGCTTCTTCGTGCCGACGAACAGCACGACCTCACCGCGGGCGACCGTATCGCGGACGGCCTCGAGGGCGACGTCGAGCCGTCGGACGGTCTGGGCGAGATCGATGATGTGGATCCCGTTCCGCTCCGCGAAGATGAACGGGCTCATCTTGGGATTCCAGCGGCGCGTCTGATGGCCGAAATGGACCCCGGCCTCGAGCAGCTGCCGCATTGAAACGGACGGCACGGTGAGCGACCTCCTGTTCGGTTCGTTCCTCCGCGGACCTCATCGCCGGGGGCCGGTTACGGTGGGGAGGACCCGCCGAGCCGGCACCGTCCCGATCGGAACGGTCCGCGTGTGAGCTCCACCGCCACCAGGCGGCGGGCACGAAGATCGCCGCGGCGCTCCGCGGCGGGCCGGAGTGTAGCACGTGGCGCTCGGCCGGCCCGGTCGCCGGACAACCAGGTAACCGCGAGGTGAGCGTGCCGCGTCATCCTCGGGAGATGGTCGCTTCCCGAACGCCCGCGCAGCGCGCCGGCGATGCCGCCGAGGGCCTCGTCGCCGCTCACCTCGAGCGGCTCGGTTGGCGGATCCTTGCCCGCAATGTGCGGATCGGGCGGCACGAGCTCGACCTCGTCGCGGTCGACCCGGGGCCGCCGGGGGCCGTCGTCGCGGTCGAGGTCCGCTGGCGTGCGCGCCGCGACTTCGGCCTGCCGGAGGAGACGTTCGACTGGTCGAAGCGGCGGCGGATGCGGGAGGCGGCGTTCGGCCTGCTCGATCGCGGCCGGCTGCCCGACGGCGAGCCGCTGCCGCGGATGCCGCTGCGCTTCGACCTCGTCCTCGTCGAGCCGGGGCTGCCCGGGATGACCGGCGCAAGGATCCGCCACCATCGAAACGCGCTGGCGCGGTAAGGCGCCGGGCTAGCCGGCGATGGGGACGAGCTCGAGGTCGAGGTCGGCGTCGAACGCGTCGGCTGCCGGCTGGGGTAGCTCGTCGGTCCGAGCGGCCTCCTCGCCGAACAGGTCGAGCGTCGCCTGGTCGCCGGCAAGCGTCCGCTGGAGGGCGAGGAAGCTCCGGCGGTGGTACGGCGTGAGCCCCAGCCGCCGGACGCCGTCCCGGTGGGCCCGCGTCGCGTATCCCTGGTTGTGCTCCCAGCCGTAGCCCGGGTAGCGAACCGCGAGGAGGGACATCATCCGGTCCCGGACGACCTTGGCGATGATCGAGGCGCACGCGATCGTGTAGCAGCGGGCGTCGCCGTCGACGATCGACGTGTACGCCCCGATCTCCTCCTCGAACCCGACGATGCGGTTGCCGTCGATGAACACGTGGTCATGGCCACGGAGCTTCGCGATCGCCCGGCGCATCGCGAGGTGCGTCGCGTGGTAGATGTTCAGGCGGTCGATCTCGGTGACGGACGCCGCGCCGATGCCGTAGGCGATCGCCTTCTTGCGGATCAGCGGGGCGAGGCGCTCGCGCTGGAGTGCGGAGAGCGTCTTGGAGTCGCGGACGCCGCGGATCCGGTGGCCGTTCGGCGGCATGATCACGGCCGCGGCGACGACCGCGCCGCACGTGGGTGCCACCCCGACCTCGTCGACGCCCGCGACGCGCCCGAGACCCTCGCGCCAGAGGGGACGTTCGAAACGAAGCGTCGGGACGATGGCCGCCATCGCGCGACAGCGTAGCGAATCGGGCATGGCCGCCGCTCGGTGGGGAGCCGGCCGGGTGAGCGGCCCTACTGGCCCTGGCGGCGCTCCCGCAGGGTCGCGGCCTTCCCGACCCGCTTGCGCAGGAAGTAGAGCTGCGCCCGGCGGGCCTTGCCGTGACGGACGACCTCGATCTTCTCGATGCGCGGGCTGTGGATCTTGAAGGTTCGCTCGACGCCCACGCCGCTCGCGATCCGGCGGACCGTGATCGACTTGGTGATCCCCCCGCCGCGCAGCCGCATCACGGTGCCCTCGAAGACCTGGACCCGCTCGCGGTTGCCCTCGACGACCTTGGCCGACACGCGGACGGTGTCACCGGTCGAGAGGTCCGGGATGTCGGTGCGGAGCTGGGCCTGGGCGATCTCGTCGAGCACGCTCACGGGGTCGGTTCCTGACTGGTGGCAGCGCGTGGCTGCGGTTGACGGTCGTCGGAGAGGAACGGGTTCGGCGACGGCGGAGGATAGCACGACGGGCCCGCGCCAGTCGCCCGGCGACCGTCAGTCGCCTGGGCCGTCCGCCTCCCGGTGGAGCTCGTCGAGGAGCGCCGCCTCCTCCGGGCTGGCCGGCCGGTCGACCAGGAGGTCCGGCCGGCGCTCGAGCGTTCGGCGGAGCGACTCCCTCAGGCGCCACCGCCGGACGGCGCCGTGGTCGCCGGAGACGAGGACGGACGGCACGTCCCGGCCCTCGAACGTCGCGGGGCGCGTGTACTGCGGGTACTCGAGGAGCCCGCCGGCGAACGATTCCTCGACCGTCGAAGCGTCGTCGATCGCGCCGGGCAGCAGCCGGATGACGGCGTCGATGACGACCAGGGCCGGCAGCTCGCCGCCGGTCAGCACGTAGTCTCCGATCGAGAGCTCGAGGTCGACCAGGCCGCGGATCCGATCGTCGACGCCCTCGTACCGCGGGCAGACGAGGATCAGGTGCTCGCGAGTGGCAAGGTCCGCCGCCCGAGCGTGACCGAACCGTTCCCCGGCCGGGTCGAGCAGGACGGCGACCGAAGCGGGCCGTCGGAGCTCGGTCAGTGCGGCCGCCACCGGCTCGGGTCGGAGGACCATGCCGGCGCCCCCACCGTACGGCGCGTCGTCGACGCTCCGGTGGCGGCCCAGGCCCCAGCGCCGCAGGTCGTGGACCCGGACCGTCGCGAGGCCGCGCTCCTGGATCCGGCCCGGGATGCTCGCCGCCAGCGGCGCCTCGAAGACCGCCGGAAAGAGCGTGAGGACGTCGATCTCGAGCGTCATCGTTCGCCCTTGGCGACGTCGATCCCGAGCGCCTCGGCGTCGACGACGATCTCACCGTCACGGGGCTCGAACCGTTGGATGAAGGCGCGAACCGCGGGCAGCTCGAATGCCCCCGCCGGGCCGCCGCGGACCGCGTACACCTCGGCCTCGCCCGCCCGGTACACCTCACGCACGCGACCGAGCTCCCGACCCTGGGCGTCGCGCACGACGGCGCCGACGATCTCGTGCCAGTAGAACTCGCCGCTGGGCAGCGCCTGATCCGATGTGACCGCGGCCTCGAGGTACACGTCGCGCAGCGATTCGGCGGCCGTGCGGTCGGGCAGCTCGTGGAAGCGCAGCCACCAGCCCGGGCCGTCGGCGACGGCTCGAGCGGAGGCGATCGTCAGCGGCGCGTCGTCGCCCTCGCGGAACAGGGCCGCGCCGCGGGCGAACCGTTCGGCCGGTCGGTCGGTCAGGACCTCGACCCGAACGTCGCCGCGCAGCCCGCGAACCCCGCGAACGAGACCGACGACGAGCCGCCGCTCGCCGCCCTCAGACGATCTCGAGCTGGACCGGCTCACCGTCCCGGGCTGCGGTGACCTTCAGGAGCGTCCGGAGCGCCTTCGCGACGCTGCCGTTGCGCCCGATCACCTTGCCCATGTCCTCCTCGGCGACGTGCAGCTCGATGACCGTGCCGCCCGGATCGCGGACGACCTCGACCTTCACCGCGTCCGGGTCGTCGACGAGCGACTTCGCGACGTACTCGACGAGCTCCTTCGCTGCCACGATGCCTCCTACTTCGCCGCCGGCAGGATGCCGGACGCGCGGAACAGCCGAGCCACGGTGCTCGACGGCTGAGCCCCCTTCGCGAGCCACTCCCGTGCCCGGGCCTCGTCGATGTTCACCTCGATCGGCTCGGACCGCGGGTTGTAGTGGCCGATCGTCTCGATCGCGCGACTGTCGCGGGCGCGCCGCGAGTCGGCGACCACGACCCGGTACGCCGGCTGCTTCGTCGCGCCGACGCGGGTCAATCGGATGTGCACAGCCATGAACGACTTCTCCTCCTCCGGGCCCGGACGGCCCGCTTCATTGACGTGGCTACTTGACGACGATGACACCAACCGAGCGGTCGAGGGCGTCGTCGCGCCGGGCCGCCTGGACGAACGCGTCGAACGGCACGAGGTACGGCTGGTATTCCCGCTCGTACGTCGCGAAGCCCGTCGGGTCCTCGCGGGCGAACAGCGCCTCGAGGAGCTCGCGGATCGCGGTGACGTCGACGAAGCCGGCGCCGGCGTTCTCCGCGCCGACTCGGTCGATGAGCGATCGATACCGGGCATCGTCCGCGAGCGATGGACCCGCGTCGGCGTCGAGAACGGCCTTGACGAACGTGTCGCCGAAGCCGATCGCGATCACCTCCTCGGTCGCCGTGTAGGCGATCGTCAGGTGGCCCTCGAAGGGTACCGTGCCGCCCATGCCGGTGAGCCGGGCGATGTCACGCCAGTCGCCGAAGTCGATCGTCGTGACCGTCGCGCCGGCGTAGCTCTCCTCTCGAACCTGGACGTCGAGGCCGGCGCCGCCGCCGCCCATCGTGGCGTAGCCCCGAAGCTGGAGCAGCAGCCGCTCGCCCCCGGCGCGGTCCTTCGGGCTGAACACGAGGCCGCCGTCGATCGTCTCGCCGGTGCGGGTGACGACGATCCCGGCGTCGCGGATCCAGCCGATGAGCCCCGGCCAGCCGCCGAGGAGCGCGGCCGCCTCGTCGATCTGCTTGAAGGTCTCGGCCATGGACGGGTCGGCCCGCAACTGGTCGAGGCTGGCCGTCAGCCCGTCGCCGACGTCGTGCGCATCGAGGAGCACGATCGTCGAGGGCGGCAGGTTCGGTGCGAGCTCGCTCGCCCGGTTGCGGACCTGGACCGGCGTGTCGACGTGCGGGAAGGCCATCTCGAACGCGAGCGAGTCGCCGCGTGCCTGGAGACGGCCGGCCATCCAGTCGGGCACGGCCTGCCGCTGCGCCGGCGTGATTGGCATGCCCATCCCGCCGGGCATCGACTCGGACAGCTTGACGAGCCAGTCGACGTACTGCTCCATGTCGAAGTACACGAACCCGAGGCCGTCGCCCCGGAACGCGCCGATCGCCGCCTTGTACCGCTCGCTCGACGGCAGTGGGCTGTTGCCCTGCGTGTCGATCGCGGCGTGCACCGACGCCTCGTCGCCGAGGAACATCACCGCGGAGCCGACGCCGAACGCCATCCGCGTACCGTGCTCCTCGGCAACTCGCAGGTCGACGCCGGCGTGATTCGCCGCGGTCGTCGTGTCCCCGGCGAACATACCGTCGAGCCACGCCCGAGCCTTCGCCGCGTCCGTCACCGAGAGCATCACAACGAAACGACCGGACGGGAAGGCCTCGGGGTTGTCGAGCGGGCTCGCCGGGAACGTCGGATCCGGCAGCTCGGTCACGGCGAAGGCGATCTCGCCCTCGAACCACGGCTTGATGTTCGTCGTGAAGTCCTGCTGGTTCGAGCTCAGCGCAAGGACGATCCGATCGAGCGACTCGTCGATCTTCGTGGGCAGGTTGGCCTGGTCCTTGAAGCCCGGGAACTTCGACAGGAACTGACCGAGCTTCTGGCGCTGGTCGCCGGGCAGGTCGAGGCGCATCTCCATGTAGACGACGCTGTCGGCGGGCGCGTAGCCGACGACCGTCGAGGGCGTCGTCTGCCCGGTGAGCAGGAAGATCGCGGCGGCCGCGACGCCGACCATCAGGACGGTGACGACGAGCGCGATTCCCCAGCGAACGCGATTCGCTCCGCCGGCGGCAGGCCGAACCGGCTCGGCCGGTGTCGGCGGGGCCGCCTCATGAACCGCCGAGTCGCGGCCAGGCCTCCAGACGACGGTGGGCGCCTCGTCGGGCGTGGCCGGCCGCGCCGGCGGAGCCGGGTCGAGTGGCTGGTTCGGATCGCGCTCGGTCATCTCTCGAGTCCCCTCGTGCACCTACCGCCGGGCAAGGAGATCGGCCATCGCGCCGCGGCGGCCGCCTCCGGACAACTGCTTCATGAGCTTCTGGACGTCGCCGAACTGCTTGACGAGACGGTTGACCTCGGTGAGCGACGTGCCGGCGCCCGCGGCGACTCGTCGGCGGCGCGAGGCGTTGAGGAGGGACGGATCCCGCCGCTCGCGCGGCGTCATCGAGCGGATGATCGCCTCGGTGCGGGCGAGCTGGCCGCTGTCGACCGCGTCCTGGGCCTCCTTCGCCATGCCGCCCATGCCCGGGATCATCCCGACGAGCTGGCCGATCGGTCCCATCTTCTGGACCTGCTGCAGCTGGTCGAGGAAGTCCTCGAGCGTGAACTGGGCCTTGCGGAGCTTCTCCTCCATCCGGGCCGCGTCCTTCGCGTCGACGACCTCCTGGGCCCGCTCGACGAGCGTCATGACGTCACCCATGCCGAGGATCCGGCCGGCAAGGCGGTCCGGATGGAAGACCTCGAGCGCATCCGACTTCTCGCCGGTACCGATGAACTTCACCGGGACGCCGGTGACCGCGCTGATCGAGAGTGCCGCGCCACCGCGCGCGTCGCCGTCGATCTTCGTCAGCACGAGCCCGGTGACCGGCACCGCGGCGACGAACGCCTGGGCCACGGCGACGGCCTCCTGGCCGGTCATCGCGTCGACCACGAGCAGCGTCTCGACCGGGCGGACCGCCTCGTTCACGGCCGCGATCTCGGCCATGAGCTCGGCGTCAACGGTCAGCCGGCCGGCGGTGTCGAGGATGACCGTGTCGCGGCCCTGCTTCCGCGCGGTCTCGAGCGCGCCGCGGGCGATGTCGACCACCGCGGTTCCCGACGGGGCCCGATGGACCGGGATCGAGAGCTGGCGGCCGAGCGTCTCGAGCTGGTCGGCGGCGGCCGGCCGGTACGGGTCGGCGGCGACGAGGAGCGGCCGCCGGCCGAGTCGGACCATGTGACGCGCGAGCTTCGCGGCGGACGTCGTCTTGCCGGATCCCTGGAGGCCGACGAGCGAGACGACCGCGGGGCTGCCGGAGAGGTGGAACGTCCGATCGCCCGCCGAGAGCAGCGCGACGAGCTCGTCGTTGACGATCTTCACGACCTGCTGGCCGGCGGTCAGGCTGCGGAGGATCTCGGCCCCGACGGCGCGTTCCCGGATGCGCCCGACGAAGTCCTTGACGACCTTGAAGTTGACGTCCGCCTCGAGGAGGGCGAGGCGGATCTCGCGCAAAGCGATCTCGATCGCTTCGGGCGTCAGGCGTGTTTCGCCGCGCAGCGACTTGAAAACGTCCTGCAGGCGGGTACTGAGGCTGTCGAACATGGTTGCAGGGCGACCCTTCAGGGTCGCCTCGGTGCGAGCGTGAGGGCCGCCTAGGGCGCCTGTAAGCTCCTCTACCGCAAACCCTTATATTACACCGACGAGAGTTTGTGGCCGAGCTTTTCTTTCTTGGTCTTGAGGTAGCGTCGCGTCGATTCGGAC
>DATBKB010000071.1:0-17897 GCA_036556145.1 Candidatus Limnocylindrales bacterium
TGTGAGACGGCTTCGGCGAGCCGCTCGGGCTCGGGCTGGCCGAGTGGGAGGGCCTCGGCGAGCCGCTGTGAGACGGCTTCGGCGAGCCGCTCGGGCTCGGGCTGGCCGAGTGGGAGGGCCTCGGCGAGCCGCTGTGGGACGGCTTCGGGCTGTAGCTGTGGGACGGCTTCGGCGAGCCGTCGTGCTCGTCATCGCATTCGACCCGGAAGGGCCGGCTGTCCGTGTCGTCACCATTCGCGGCCCGCCAATACAGCTTGTACCAGCCGTCGCGCAGCTCATAGGCGCCTGAGGTGGGGTGCCGGTCCTCGCCGTCGCCGCCCGTCTGGTAGGCGCCGCTCAGCACGACCGCGCCATACGCGCGCTTGATCCACCAGGCGCCGGACTGCCAGTGATCGCCGATGAAGTGCACGTGGAAGGTGCAGACTTCGTCGTAGCTCCTGGACTTGTGGCTCGGCTCATCTGCGCCGCGGTGGATCTTCGCCGAGACACCGTCATCGTCTCCGCCGCCATGGGCCCGAACGCCGCTCGTCGCGGGATTGGCGAGCGCCATCGCGAAGGCGCTCCAAGCCAGGGCAGTGGCACAGACAAAAGCCCCGATTCGGTTGGGCTTCACGGTCGACCTCCACGCGTGTGCAGCGATCAGCCCCGTGGAGTGCACCGTGCCAGAGCACTTGGGCGAACAGTGAGAGCGACACTACGGAAGGTCCTATGGACCGTCTAGTACGAAATCACCCCCAGAAAAGACCCCGCACGTTACAGGTCCGCACTAATACGTCCCGCCAAAGTGAGCATGGTGCGTCAGGACACCGCGCACGTGCGGTCGAAAGACGAACGGAAACGCCTCGCGCAGCCGCGCCGCCGGCCGGTCAGCTGGGGGACGCCCCCTGGATCCAGTACATCCAGACGGCGATCACGGCCGCGAACGCGACGACGACGCCGGTCAGGACGATGACCGCCATCATCGTGCGCTGGCCGGGCTGGACCGAGCGGTCGGACCGGGGTCGCGGCTCGAAGGCGCTCACGGCAGCACCAGGTGGACCGGGTTGCCGCGGATGCTGACCTTCCACGTCGTCAGGTCGGTGCTGGCGTTGGTGCCGGCGCCCATCGTGTAGCGGATCTTCCACCAGCCGGCCTCCGTCTCGCCCGGCGGCGTCGGCGCCGAGTAGGTGTCCGGAAGCTGGACGCACAGGCGAACCCAGTAGCCGTTGTAGATGCCGCCCGAGCCGTTGCTCGTCCGGATGCTCGTCCGGGCGGTGCTCGTCGTGGGTCCGCAGGTGAAGCTCGCCGGCATCGTCGTTCCGGCGATCGTGTTGTAGTAGAACGAGACCGGAGCGTAGCCGCCCGAGGTCGGGGTCAGGATCTCGAGGTCGGCGACGAGGCTACCGGTGTCGCCCGGGTCCCACAGGTCGATGTCCATCCACTTGCCGGCGTGGGCCGCCTCGATCTGGGCGAGATAGAACGTCGAGGCCCGGCCGGCCGGCAGCGGGAAGTACGCTTCCATCGCGCCGAGGCCATAGACCCGCGGCGCGCCCCCATTTGCCTTCGACCAGACCGCGAAGGCGTTGAGCGCGGTCGTGTCGGTCTGGTCGTCGCCGGTATCGGACAGCTTCTTCGAGGCCGTGTGGAGCCGGTAGTTGCCGGCCGGCAGGCCCGAAGCCAGGCGCCACCACTGGTTGTGCCAGTTGGTCGTGCCGTCGCAGCTGCCCGCCGCGTCCGTCCGACCGTTGATGAACTGGTCGGACAGGTTGAGGCGCCGGAATGTCGTCCCCGACGACGCCACGAGCGTGTCGTCGCCGCGATCGTAGGGCGTGCCGGACATGTGGTACAGCTCGTAGAAGGCGCTCACGGGCCGGATGGAGGAGTTGCCGTTCGGCGCGCCGACCGTCCAGTTCTCGCCGGTGCCCTGGTTGTTGTTCGACGAGTCCTTGCCCGTGTCGCAGAAGCCCGGGTCGAAGAGCCAGACCTCGCCGTTCGACGAGCCGGGCGGGAACTCGACGCCGTAGTTGTAGAACTCCTCCGGGTCGTACTTCGGGTTGAGCGACGTCTTGCGGGTCGTGTAGCCGGTCATGTGGGCGTCGCCCTGGACCGATGGGGCGCCCTGGCTCTGCATCGCGCCCCAGAAGTACTGCGGGGCGAGCGTCGTGCCGTCCGGAGCGATGACGGGCTGCGGCGCGGGCGGATTGACGATGACCGTTGTCGAGCTCGTGTGGTAGCTGACGCGAACCTCGAGGGTGTCGACCGCGAGCGTCCGCGTGCAGGTGCCGGGCTTCACCGCGGTCAGCCGGACCCGGAAGTTCGTGTTGCTGAAGTTCGAGTAGGCCCAGCCGTGCGAGCCCCAGGCCGACGTGCTCGAGGCAGAGCCGATGACGTAGATCGTCTTCGTCGTGCTGAGGGGTGGATTCGGCAGGCGAACCGGTGGCGTCCACGTCCCGGCCGCGCCGTTGCCCCATGACAGCTCCGCTTCCATCTGGCAGCCGTTGTCCGAGCCGGCCCCGGTGGTCAGGGCCCGAAGGCGGAGCTCGATGCCGTCGATGATCAGCGACGGGCTGTTCGGGATGGCCCCACTGCCGCTCTGCAGGCCGAAGCTCGTCCACTGCTGCTGGGCGGCGTTCACCGCGCTCGTCGCGTACGACGTGTTGATGGTCCCGTCGGCGTTGCCCGGGTTGAGCCACGTGCCGCCGTTCGGTGGCGAGGACGGGCGGGCGGCCGAGATGTCCCAGCCGGTGTCGCCGTTGGTGACCGTCGTCACCGTCTCCCGCGTCGGCAGGTTGAGCAGGCCAACGCCGTAGTAGTTCTGCGGGCTGCCCATGGGCACGGGCAGCGTGAACTCGGCGCGCGCCTGGCGGGTGATCGGCAGCGTGTTGAAGCCGACCAGCCGCATGAAGAACGTGTTGACCGGCGAGGTGATCGTCACGATCAGGCGCCGCGGGTTGCGGCTGTCCTGGACCGGCGTGACGGTCGTCCCGCCGCCGCCGGTGTAGCCGTTCTTCGTGGCCTCCGAGCGGGCCAGCGAGTAGCCGCGCGGGGGGTCGTTCGGCAGCGTCACCGCGCCGGCGAGGGCCGCCGCGTCCGCGGCGCGCTGGATCCGCAGGGCGTTGACCCACAGCCAGGAGACGTCGATGACGACGGCGACCATCATCATCAGGACGAAGATCCCGAGGGCGAAGACGACGAGGACCTGGCCGCGCGGGCGGCGAGTTCCTTCCGAGCGGTGGGCCAGTCGGTTTCGAAGGCGCGTGGTCATGTCGTCACCCGGCCGGTGGATTGATGGCCATGATCGTCCGGTCGCTGATCGTGAGCCGGGCGGGGCCGGCGATCCCCATCAGCGTGCCGAGGGGGGTCGTATAGCGGTACTCGTAGACGAGCGAGATGCCGATCGAGTCGGCGTTCGTGCCGCTCTGGCGGGAGCAGGCGCTCCAGCCGGTGCCGCCCGACTGGACGAACTGGAGCCGCTCGCCGTCGACCATCGGGCCGCTCCCGGGCACCCAGACATTGACGAGGCCGGGTACCTCAGCGCCCGAAGCGGTCGCCTTGAAGATCCGGATCTGGCTGATCCGGGACGGCGGGACTTGCGAGCCCGGCGACGTGAGCACGCGTTGGATCGCCGAGATCACCTGCCAGTCGACGGGTTCGGGGCTGGTGCCGCTACATGGCGCGGTGTCGTTGCCGGCACCGAGCGCCGACCCGAGCCTGGCCCCCTCACGCGTCGCGTATTCGAGGGTCAGGTGATGGGAGAAGACGAACCCGAACTCCATCATCCCGAAGAGGACCAGGAGGAGCACGGGGAGGATCAGCGAGAGCTCGACGAGGCTCTGGCCGCGCTCGCCGCGGCGACGATCGACGCCGTGCTGGCCGCTCACAGGACCGGCTCCATGCGCATCGCGTTCGACTTCGTGAGGATGTAGCCCGTACCGGACAGGTTGAGCAACGTGTGGAGCGGCGTCCGCCATTCGTACACGTACGTGACCTCCACGCCGATCTGGTCGACGGTCGTGGTCGTGCCACAGCCGGCGAGGACATTGCAGCGGCTGGTGGCCGGGTAGCCGGCGACGCCGACCCGGGTGTACGGCACGCGGACAACCGTCCCGTCCGGCAGGTCACAGCTCGTTTCGCCGCCGCGGTTGTACGTGTTGACCCGGCCGGCGATCGGCGTGCCAACGCGGTTCGCCTGGTAGATCCGAACGCGGGTGATCTCGGTTCGCGAGGCCGGGGCGCCGACGGCGGTATCGACTGCCTCGAGGATCATGCAGTCGGCGTTGGCGTTGTTGCCGGCCTCGGCCCCGATGAGGGACGCCTCGCGACTCGCATAGTTGATCGACATCACCGCGTTCAGGACCAACGCGAACTCGATCAGGCCGACGAAGACCACGAGGAACAGCGGGATGACGAGGGCGAACTCGACCAGCGACTGGCCGCCCTCCCGGGTTCTCGGCCGCCCATTGGAGCGCGCGCGCTCGAAGGGCGCTCCGTCGGAACGCATGGCAAGACTGTGCGGTCGGGCGGTTGGCAATGCCACCCTACGTCCCGGCATCCGAAGGTACCGGGCTCGGGCCACCGCGCCGCGCGCTCGAGCACGGCTACCGGACGCTCTCCCTCGTCGCCGGTCTCCCCTCGAGGCTGAACTCCACGAGCCCCCGATCGGGTCCATGACGGGCCGAAGGGTGGGCCGCGAACATTGCAGTCAGCCTTGAATCGGTGTCGACCGGCACAGCCCTTTCGGGTGGGCTGGCGGTACATCTGGCCCCTTCGGAGGGGCTCGTCGAGCTCGACTCAGGCCGGCGGAGGCGTGTCCTCGGGCAGGTGCTCGAACACCTGGCCGTGCTCCGCGCCCTCCTTCTCGCCGGCATCGAGCGCGACGGCCGTCATCTGCGTCCGATTGACGAGCAGCAGATCGAAGTGACTGACGACCCGGCGATCGGCGAGCGAGCGCGCGGTGACTGACGTCAGGGGGACGAAGCGGGGATCGGGAGAGTCGACGAAGTTCGCGACTGTCGTCTCCTGGTACACCTCCATCGAGCCGATGATGGCATGGCCCGGCGTGAAGATGACGAATCGTCGCGACGTCCGTGGGATCGACGCCGAGCTGTAGAAACCGATGTCGCCGCCGGGCGCGGCCCAGTCATCTCGTCGCGGCTCAGGCGTCGTCGGTGCGGACGCCTGGGCGATGAAGGTGATCTCGTCCTGGTTGACGAAGAGCTCCGGCACGACGAGTGGGGTGGGCTCGCCATTGCGCCGGAGGAGCCGAGCCTCGTGGATCCGGACGTAGCCGCGGCTGTGGTTGACGAGATCGACGAGCCGATTGAATCGGCCGAGATCGACCTGTGCGCTGACCCGGAGATGCGGGCCGATCAATTCAACCGGCTCGACTCGGGCCGAACCGCCAGCGGTGCCCGTGCCTGCGAAGGAACCGTCGAACGCCATCCACGCCCCTCGGCGTCGTTGCCGCCAGGTCGATAGTAGGACAGTGGCGGGGGCGGCTGCGCGACCCGGGCGCAGCTCAGGCCTCCTCCGGCGGCTCCCCAGGCAGGTAGGCGCTGAAGCCGGTGCCGCCCTCCGGCAGCGGGGGCTCGAGGACGAGATCGCCGCCCATCGCCCGACACAGCTCACGGCTGACGTAGAGCCCCAGCCCCGTGCCCTCGGCGGTGGCGGGCGCGGTCCCGCGGACGAAGCGGCCGAAGAGCTGTCTCCGGTCGGCCGGCGGGATTTCCGGACCGCCATTCCGGATCGTCACGCGCAAGCGCCGGTCAGCGGCCAGCGCGACCTCCGCGACGACCGGGCTCCCGGCGCCGTATCGGACGGCGTTGTCAAGGAGCGCCCAGAGGACCTGATCGACCTGGTCGCCGTCGCCGATCGCGAGCCAGCCGCCGGAACGGTCGTCGAGCCGGAACTCGACGCCGGCTGCGGCGAGCCCCTCCCAGGCGCGACGAACCCGCGGCCCGAGGGCGAGGACCTCGACCCGGGGCTTGAGGGCACCCGATTCGAGCCGGGTCACGGTCAGCAGCTGCCGAACCATGCGCGAGAGCCGGTCGGCCTGCTCGCCGATGATTCCCAGCCGTGGATCCGGCCGGTCGCGGGCGATCTGCTCGAGGTGCGCGCGGATGCTGGTGAGGGGCGTCTGGAGGTTGTGGCTGACCCCGCGGAGGAACTCGTCCTTCACCGCATCGAGCTCGAGCAGCTGGGCGTTCTGGGCCTCGACCGTCGCGAACAGCTGGGCGTTGCGGATGGCGATCGCGATCTCGCTCGCGAACAGCTCGAGGAGGTCCTGGTCGCCGCGGTCCCAGCTACGCGTGGCGGGAACGTGGCCGACGAGCACGCCCAGATCCTCGCCTCCCACCCGCAGGACGCTGCGGATGGGGCGTGGGTCGCCGGGAACCACCTCCTCGACCGGGACGCCGGCCGGGTCGCCGAGCGCGATCCGCGCGTCGATCAGCTCGAACGCCGCCTTCGCGTGGGCGGCCGCGCGGCCGACGAGCCAGTCGACGCCGTCGCGAGGGGTCGCGGTCTCGATCGCGGCCAGGATGCGCTCGAGCTCGCGATTGCGCCGCTCGAGCGCGCCGGCGAGGCGGTTGTGGCTCTCGGCGAGGCGGGCGACCTCGTCGTCGCCGGTCACGGAGATCCGGGCCGCCAGGTCGCCCGCGGAGACGCGGTCCACCGCCGCCGCGATCGCTCGAAGCGGGTTGGACAGGTCGGCCCCGAGCAGGTACGCGATGAGGATGCCGATGAGTGCCGCCAGGACGATCGCGAACAGGAGCAGCTGCGCCACCGTCGCCGGCACGGCCGAGCCGATCAGCGTGCTGGCGACGAGCAGCAGGGCCCCGAAGCCGGCCAGGGGCAGGACGGCCGCGGCGATGAGACCGAGCGTCAGGCGTGTTCGAAACGAGACGGTCGACCCGACGCGCTCCGGCTCGGGCGGCGCGTCGATGGACTCGCCGATCGGATCGTCGAGCGCCAGCCCGGGCCGGATCGACGGATTCAATCCAGCTCCGATCCGGTTGGGGGCTCGGGGGCCATGGCGGCCGCACCGGCCGTCGCGACGAGTCGGTAGCCGACGCCCCGGACCGTCTGCAGGTGAACCGGCCGGTTCGGGTCGACCTCGACCTTCTGGCGGAGGCGGCGCATGGTCACCCACACGTACGAGGGGTCGGCGTCCTCCGTCTCCGCCCAACCGCGAACGAGAAGGGTCTCGGTGGTCACGACCTGGCCGATGTTCGCGGCCAGCGCGTACAGGAGGCGCGACTCGGTCGGCGAGAGCTGGACCGTCCGGCCGCCAACCGTGGCCTCTCGGCGGTGCAGGTCGAGCGTCAGGTTGGGCCCGAGGCGGAGGCTCTTTCGCGGCACCTTGTCGCCGAGCCGCCGGAGCACGCGGTTGATCCGTGCCCGCAGCTCCGGATAGTGGTAGGGCTTGGTGACGTAGTCCTCGGCGACCTCCTCGAGGAGATCGGCCTTCGAGTCGCCTGCGTCGATCGCCGACAGCACGATGATCGGGAGATCGGCCAGGCCCTTGACTTCACGGGCCAGGGAGAGCCCATCCATCCGCGGCATCATCATGTCGATGATGAGCAGGTCCGGCCAACCGCTCCGCATCCGGCGGAGTGCCTCTTCGCCGTCGCGGGCCGTGGCCGTCTCGTAGCCATCGGCCTTCAGCTGGTCGGCGAGGAGGACCAGGAGGTTCGGGTCGTCGTCGACGATGAGGATCCTGGCCGTGCCGCCCGCGCCCGCGGGTCCGCCGCTCAGCATGGGCCGAGGATAGCAGCGCTCGGAGGCCTTCCGAGCTCCGCCGCCACGGGCGGCGGCGGGTGCCGCCGCCGCTCAGAGCATGGCGCCCGCAAGGATGTACATCCACACGGCCATGACGATGGCGAACGCGACGACACCGATGGTGAAGCCCATCACGAGCCGAAGCGAACGGGCGGCGCGTTCCGTTGGCCGGAGCCGCCCGTTCGAGGCCCCGCTCGTCACGGGATGACCAGGTGGACCGGATTACCCCGGATGTTGACCTTCCAGGTCGTGACGTCGTTCGACGTCCCGCTTCCGTTCATCGTGTAGCGGATCTTCCACCAGCCGTTCTGCGCGGCCGTGTACCCGCTCGGGATCTGGGCGAGGATCGTGAGCCAGCATCCGTTGAACGTACCGGCCGTTGCACCGACGTTCGTCGTGATCGACATGACGTTGTTGCCGCTCAGCGAGTCGCAGGCCGCCGCGTTGGCGTTGGTCGTGCCGCGCGCCGCGGTGTAATTGACGGGCACCGCGGACCAGCCGCCGGAATTCGGGGCAAGGATCTGGAGCTGGGCGTTCAGCGGGTTGGTGTCACCCGGGTCCCAGAGACTGATCTCGACCGTCTTGCCCGCGTGGACGGCGTCGAGCTGGGCGAGGTAGAACTCGGACGAGACCGGGGAGCCGCTGGCCGAAAGCGGCGTGAACGCCTGCATCGCGCCGAGGCCGTAGACCCGCGGCGTGCCGCCGGTCGCCGACCCGTAGATCGCGAAGCTGTTCTCGGCGTCGGTGCCGATCTGGGCGGTGGCATTGATCGGGTCCGTCGAATTCGTGTGGATCCGGTAGGTCCTCCCGACAGGGCCACCCGTCAAGCCGCTCGCCAGGAGGTACCAGCGGTTGTGGTAATCGCGGGCATCACCGTACGCCGAGTCGGTCGTGTTCTGGCACGTGGTGCCGCCGGCGGCACCGCCCATCGTCGTGTCGGAGAAGCTCATGTTGCGGAACATGCTCCCCGAGTCGGCGACTGGAGCTCCGTCGTCGCCCGCGTCGTAGATCGTTCCCTGGGTGTCGTACACCCGGTAGAACGAGCTCACGGCGTCACCGGCCCCGGAGAACCAGCGGTCGCCCACGCCCCGGTTGATGTTCGTCGTGCAGAAGACCGGGTCGTACAGGTAGATCGAGCCGTTCGTCGACCCCGCCGGCATCTCGAAGGCGTAGTTGTAGTAGGTGTTCGGGTCGTGCATTGGATTCGTGGCGCCGCCGACGGTGTCGTAGTACGGCTGGTGCGCGTCGCCGTTCACGTTGGCGGAGCCCTGGCTGTTCATCGTCGCCCAGAAGCCCCGCGGGTTGAGCGCCGCGCCGTCGGCGTTGAAGCAGCCGGCCGCGCCCACGACGCATCCGGTGCCCGGGCCCTGCAGGAGCTGGTCGGGCAGCGTGGTCGTCGTCGTGGTCGTGGTCGCCCGATTGAAGTTGTAGTGCAGCCGGACTTCGAGCATGTCGACCCGTAGCTGGGTTGCCGCGGCGCAGCCGCCGCCGGATTTGGTCCCGGTGAGCCGGAGGCGGAAGTTGAGGTTGCTGATGTCGGCAGGCACCCAGGCGTGGGCGCCCCAGGCGGTCATGTTGCTCGTCGAGCCGAGGGTGTAGTCGCCGCTGCTCGAGTTCGTGCCGAGGTTCGGTGTCTCCGTGACCGTGGTCGTCCAGGCCGCGCCGCTGTTCCACGACAGCAGGACCCGGACCCGGCCGGTGCACCCGCTCGCGGAAAAGTACGCGTCGCTCAGGCGGACCTCGAGGCCGGTGATGGCCGTCAGCGTGTCGTTGGCCCCGAGGGCGCCGTTCAGGCTGAACGTGCTCCAGTCGTGCGACGACGCGTTGACGGTCGTCCGCGCGTACACGTTGTCGTTGCTCGTGACGGCGTTCGTGAGGTTGCCGCTGCTCGCCGTCCAGACGGCAGGCGGCCCGGGCGGGGTCGGGATGTGATTCGCGCCGGGAAGCACCCAGCCCGAGTTGCCGGTCATCGGCGTGATCGTCGTGGTCGTCGCCGTGTTCGTGAGGCCGCGCGTCATGCCGAACACGCCGTAGTAGTTCTCCGGGCTGCCCATGGGGACGGGCAGGACGAACTCGGCACGGGCAGTCCGGGTGGCCTGAATCTGGGGCATCCCGAAGATGCGCATGAAGAACGTGTTCACCGGCGCACTGACCGTGACGTTGAGGCGGCGACCCGTCGTCGCCGGGAACTGCTGGGGCGTCACGGTGATGCCGGGGGCGGTGCTGTCGTACCCGTTCTTCTTCGCCTCGGCCCTTGCGAGGGCGTACGCGCTCGTCGGGTCGGCGGGCAGCTTGACGACGCCGGCAAGAGCGGCCGCGTCCGCCGCGCGCTGGACGCGCAACGAGTTGACCCAGTACCAGGACACATCGATCACGATGGCGACCATGCCCGCGAAGACGAACATCGACAGGACGAACAGGACGAGGATCTGGCCCCTCGAGCGGGGCCGATTCCTACGTGCCGTTGGCGTCGCCTCTGGCTGACCGGAAGACTGCTGGGTAGTCACGCGGGGAACCTCGTCAATCGGGGTTGAGGGCCATGATCGTTCGGTCGGTGAGCGGCATCGTCGGGTTCCCTGCCAGGCCCATGAGCGACCCCATCGGCGTGACGTACCGGTACCGGTAGCTGATGCGGACCCCGATCGAGTCGGGATTGTTTCCGTTGTTTCGGCTGCAGGGACTCCAGTTGGTCGCGCCGGAGCGGGTGAACTGGAGGACCTCGCCGTCGACGGTCGGGCCGGTGCCCGGTACCCACAGATTCACGGTCAGCTCGGTGCCCGTGGCGCTCGATCGATAGATCGCGATCTGCGAGACCTGGCTGACGGAGACCTGGCTTCCGGGCGAGGTCAACACGCGCTGGACGGCGGCGATGACGTAGTCATCGACGTTCGGGGTCGAGCTGCAGGAGACCTCGGCGCTCCCGTTTGCCAGGGCCGCGCCCGTGCGGGCCCCCTCGCGCGTTGCGTACTCGAGCGTGAGGTGATGCGTGAACGCGAAACCGAACTCGAGCATGCCGAGCAGCAGGAGCAGGAAGACCGGCATCGAGATCGCCAGCTCGACGAGGCTCTGACCTCGCTCGCGCTTGGGTTCCGTGCCGGCGACGCTGCGGCTCACAGGACCGGCTCCATCCGCATCGCGTTCGACTGGACGATGCTGTAGCCGGTGCCCTGGAGGTCGAGGAACGCCCGGAGAGGCGTATGCCAGAGGTAGCTGTAGCGGATCTCCACACCGATGTGATCCACGGACGTCGTGGCCGGCAAGGGCGGGTTCGCCGGGCATCCGAGGAGGATGTTGCAGCGCTTCGTGTCCTGGTAGGCCTCGGTGCCGGCCAGGGTGTACGGCACCGTCACAGAACCGGTGCCGAGCGGGCACGTCATGCTGCCACCGCGCGTGTAGCGGTTCGTGGCGAGCGCCTGACCGACCCGGTTGGACTTGAAGATGCGCACCTCGGTGATCTGGCCCTCGTCGGTCGGTGCCGTGATGGCCTCCTCGACCTTGGCGAGGATCGCGCAGTCGGCGCCGTCGGCATTGCCGGCTTCCGCGGCGATGAGCGCCGCCTCACGGCTCGCGAAGTTGACCGACAGCACGGCGTTCAGCGCCAGCGAGAACTCGATGACCGCGACAAGCATCAGGAGGAAGACCGGGACGACCATCGCGAACTCGACCAGGGCCTGTCCGCGCGTCGGCGCACGGCCCGGCCGGAAGACGCGAAGGGGGCGCGATGAGCCCCACGCCTTCGGGGTTGCAAGCGGCGGAAGCGAGCGGTTCGAGCGCAAGTGCCACTCCATGGCTGGACGCTGAGTTCGCGGATTGTGCGCGGCGCCCCTTGCAGGGTGCCTTGCCCTGGTGCGTCGCCACATAGGCACAATGGCGCGGCCGAGTGCCCCAAAGGTCCTGGGCCACCGGTACGGGGCCGGTGCCGGCGCCACAGCGGTCCGCGGGTGACCCGGAGGGGGCGCGCTGTCACCCCGCGCGTGAAGGGGAGCGACCGTCCTGCCGAGTGGCGGCGGATGCCGCCCGAAGGTCAGGGGGCCTTCGGGTCGTAGAAGCGGCAGCGCGCCGCCACGGGGCAGATCTCGTGGCGTGGCGACCGCGCCTCGCAGATCCGTCGGCCGTGCTGGATGAGGTTGACGTGGGCCTCGAACATCTGGTCCGGCTCGAGCATCGCCAGGAACATCTCGTGCGCCTCGTCGGGGGTCGCCTTCACGGGGAGCAGCCCGATCCGCTTCGAGACGCGCTCGACGTGACGGTCGACCGGCATGAGCGGCTGGCCGAATGAAAAGAGGAGCACGATCGACGCCGTCTTCTTGCCGATGCCCGGGATCGTCGTGAGCCAGTCGCGGGCCTCGAGCGCCGGCATGCCGGCGAGGAACTCGAGCGAATAGTCGCCGCGCTCCTCGCGGATCTTCCGCAGCGACGCCTGGAGGCGGGGCGCCTTCTGTGGCGCGAGCCCGCCGGGACGGATGACGTCGACGAGCTCCTCGAGCGGCGCGAACTCGACGCGGGCCCAGTCGGGCGCGGGTCCGGGTGGCAGTCCGGTTCCGCCCCAGCCGGCGCCGAGCTCGCCCGACTCGACTGGCCCACTCCCCGGGTAGGCGCGACGGAGCGCCTCGAACGCCTTCTCGGCGTTGATGTCGGCGCTGTTCTGGGTGAGGATCGTGAGGATCAGCTCGCTCGTCGGGTCGAGGCGGCGCTGCCACTGCGGCCGGCCATAGATGCTCGCGAGCCCGTCGAGGACGTCCCGGAGCAGGGCCGGTCGAGTCCGCTCGAGCCGGCGGACCCAGGTGCGGACCGGATCGGGCTTCCGCCGCCGGCGCTTGATGGGACGGCGAGGCTTCGTCGGCGCCGGGTTCGCCGTGGCGGCGTCCGTCACGGCAAGGAGCCCGCCGCGACGAGCCGCGCGATCCGCTCGCCGGCGCGTTCCACCGGCGCGGCGCCTGCGGCGATGGCCTCCTCGACGGCGATCGGTCGCTCGTGGACCGGGACGACGGTCGCCAGATCTCGCAGCGCCTCGACGCCTTCGGGCGTGACGGCGCCGCCGACTGCGATGCATCGCGCCCCGCGCGCCGCGGCCCGGCGGGCGACGCCGAGCGCCGTCTTGCCGAACGCGGTCTGCGCGTCGATCCGGCCCTCGCCGGTGATCACGATGTCCGCGCGCGCGAGCTTCTCGTCGAAGCCCGTGGCCTCCATGACGAGCTCCACGCCCGGACGCAGCGCGAACGACCGGAAGCGATCCTGGACTGCGAGCAGCCCGAACCCGACCCCACCGGCCGCACCCGCACCCGGCGTGTCGCGTTCTCGTCTGCCTGTCGCGGACTCCAGGTCGTCTGCCCACAGGGCGAGGCGCCGATCGAGCCCTTCGACCTGGGATGGGGACGCGCCCTTCTGCGGTGCGTAGGTCGCCGCGGCGCCGCGGTCGCCCAGCAGCGGGTTGGAGACGTCACAGGCGACGGCGAGATCGACATCGGCCAGGCGACCGTCAAGCCGGTCGACCCGGACCGTCTCGCCGGCCTCGAGGCCGAGCGCGCAGAGCAATCCCCGGCCGCCGTCCGTCGTCGCCGAGCCGCCGATGCCCAGGACGATGCCACGCACGCCGGAGTCGAGCACGGCGCACAGCACCTCGCCGGTTCCGCCCGAGTCGGCCGCCACCGGATCCCGCTCCGCGGCGTCGACTCGCGAAAGGCCCGATGCCTCGGCCATCTCGACGACGGCCCGGGTGCCGTCGTCCGAGCGCAACCAGCGGGCCGTCACCGGACGGCCGAGCGGATCCGTCACCCGGACCGTCTGCCGCTGCCAGCCGCCCGCGGCCTCGATCGCGGCGAGCGTGCCCTCGCCGCCGTCGGCGAGAGGAGCGAGGACGAGCTCGTCGGAGGGTCGGGCGCGGCGCCATCCGGCCGCCAACGCCCGGGCGACCTCGACGGACGTCAGCGACCCCTTGAACGAGTCGGGGGCGACGAGCACGACCAGCGGCCGCCCGGACGGCGGCCGCGTCACCGGTGGAGCGGCGCGACGGCCGGCTCGAACCCCGCGGCGATGCGTCGCTTCTCGAGGTATTCCGGGATCCGGATCATCGGCGGGCGCTCCTGGTCGGCCAGCTCGATGACCTCGAGCGACAGCCGGCCGCGACCCGACCGCGGCAGCTTCATCGTCGAGCCGAGCTCGGCGAACAGGCGCGCCTTGCGTCGCTCCTCGAGCCGCTTCATCACCGCCTGGAGGATGACGAACGACATCCGCGACAGGCCCTCGAGCTCCTGGTTGCGGTGGACGCGGCGCTCGAGATCGACCTGGCCGAGGCCTTCGATTCCGACCCGCTCCGCAACGTCGATGAGGTGGCCGATCTCGACCGCGTAGCCGGTGAAGAACGGGATCGCCTCGAGCAACGCGCGGCGGCCGGCGTACTCGCCGGCGAGCGGCTGGATGAGACCCGACAGCTCGGGGTAGAAGAGGTTGATGAGCGGCCGCGCCACGAGCTCGGTGACGCGGCCGCCGCCGCCTTCCTTGAGGACCCCGCCCTCGACGATCGGCCGCTGGTAGTAGCCCTTGACGTACTGCAGGCGAGGCTCGTGCAGCAGTGGCCCGAGCGTTCCGTACACGAACCGGGGATGCCAGTTCCGGACGTCCGTATCGGCCCAGACGATGATGTCGCCGCTCGTCTCGAAGACCGACTTCCAGAGGCCCTCGCCCTTGCCCCGGAACGAGCCGTAGCGGGGGAGGATGTCCGGGTGCTGGACGACGCGCGCACCCTCGGCCTCGGCGATCTCGCGGGTTCTGTCCGCCGAGGCCGAATCGACGACGAGGATCTCGTCGAGCAACGGCAGCCGGTCGACCATCTCGCGCGCCGCCCGGCGCACGATCGGCCCGATCGTCTCCTCCTCGTTGAGCGTCGGCAGGACGAGGCTGATCGTCAGGCCCTGCTTCTCCTTGAGCTGGACGAGCCGGTGCAGGTCGGCGAACTCGCCGTGATGGAAGTTCGACTCGCCGAACCAGCGCTCGACGCGCGCGGGGACGGCCCGCGCTTCCTCCGCGGCCCGGTCCGCGGCGGCGAGCGTCTCGGCGCGCTGGGCGAGCTGCTCGAAGGTCTGGCGCCCGATCTTCTCGCGGGTCTTCACGACGACGACCGAAGGGCGGGCGCGCGCGGCGATGGCATGCGGCAGCGCGCCGAACAGGTGCGTCGACCCGTCCTGGCCCGCGGCCGACGCCGACGCGCCCATGACGACGAGGTCCGACTGGTCGGCCTCGCGGAGGATGGCGTTGCGGACGTTGCTCGTCTCTCGAAGCAGTCCCTGCGCGCGGGCCTCGACGTTCTGGCGGATGAACGCGGTCAGCGCATGCTCGGCCTGGGCCCGGACGGCGTCGCTGATGCCGGGCGGAACGAGATGGAGGACGACGACCTCGGCGTCGTTCCGGCGGGCGATCGCGTCTGCGAAGCGGACCGCCAGCTCGGCATGGGGACCGCCGCGGACCGGGACAAGGATTCGTCGGATCTCCCGGGCGCCCCGCTGCTTGACGACCGCGATGTCGCATGGCGCGTCGCGAACGACCTCGTCGATCGTCTGCGAGAACGCCGGAGGCGTCGGCCCGTTCCGACCGGCCGGCGCCTTGCCGCCCCAGCCGAAGATGATGAGGTCGGCCTCCTGCTCGGCCGAGGCCTCGATGATCCCTTCGGCCGCGCGCCGCCCGATGCGGACGATCGGGTGGATCGCGACGCCCTCCGGGGCGAAGTCGAGGACGCGCTGGAGGAGGCGGCGAGCGTGCCGGGCCCGCGTCGCGCCCTCGGACAGCGGCATGCCCTCCGGCACCTCGACGATGCCGAGCGCCGTCAGCTGCCCCGTCCGGCTCTCGAGGAGCGAGCCGCCGAGACGGACGAGCTCCTCCGCCGTCAGCGGGTTCGCGACCGGGATGAGGATCCGGGACGGGAGCGGGCTGTGCGGGCTCACGCGGGCGCCCGGACCGGGACCTTCGCGCCGGCGGACTGCCAGCGCTCGAGGAGGTAGGGCTTGAGGAGCTCGAACTCGCGAGCCTGGCGCTCGACGCGCTCCTCCGCCTGGTCGGTCGTGACCGCGCGGTTCTCGATGACGAAGCTGCCGACCCGCCCGAAGTAGATCGGCACGAGGGCCGCGACCATGACCTCCACCGATGCCTCGTCGGCACGGGCGGCGACGACGAGGTCGTAGATCAGTCGGGCCCACAGGTCGTCCGGGAAGTGGAACGCCGAGAGGGCATCGGCGAGCTCGGCGGTCGACGTCGCGCTGGACGACGTGTCGCCGATCCCCAGCCGTGCGCGGGTCGCGTCGGCGAGCCGGCCGGCCTCCTCGGCCAGGACGAGCACGGTCTCGGCGTTCGACGGCTCGAACATCGATCGCCAGCGGTCGGCGAGAGTCAGCGCGCCGCCGCTGAACTCCGTCAGCAGCCGGAGCGTGTTCACCTCGAGCGGCGGTGGATCGATGATCCGCTCGAAGCCGTACGCCGGGACGTCGTGGCTGCCACGGATCGGCAGCCAGTGATCGGCGTAGCGGACCGCGAGGCGGAGGATCGTCCCGACGACCTGGCGGAACATCGGCCCGAGGTCAGCGCCGGGGTCCTTGGGATCGTGAACCTTCGCCCCGAGCCGCGTCTGGCACACGGCGAACCCGCCGGCCAGCGCGGAGGTCGTCATCCAGATGTCGATCCCGAACTTGCTGACGTCGTCGGTCCAGTCGCCCTGCTCGAGGTAGTGGCGGACGAGGTCGCCCGACACGCCGAAGTCGCCGCCGATGGGCTGGCGGATGCGGTGCCCGTACAGCGCCCGCGTCAGCGGGTAGGTGACAGTGTTCGTGATCGTGCCGTCGTACTTGTACCGGGCGTAGAGCGGCGCGACGAAGTCGTAACCGCCCTTGAGGATCGGCCCGGCCAGCAGCTCGATCCACTCCGGCACGATGGAGCGGAGGTCCGAGTCGACGACGACCAGCGCCTGGGCCTCGAGAGCCGCGGCGATCTCGAAGATCGTCCGCAGCGCCGCCCCCTTGCCGCCGGTGCCGTCGATCTCCGGATACGTCAGGCTGACCCGGTCGAGCCGGTTCGTGGGGCGGACGAGGAGGATCTCCTCGATGTAGTCCGGCGGCTCCGTGTCGACGACGACGCGCTGGGTGCCGTCGGGCGATCCCGCGTCGGAATTGACGAGGACCGGTTTCAGGTCCGGGAAGTACTGGACGAGGCCGGCCTGCGCGGCGCGCACGACGTAGCCGATCGTCGCCGCGTTCTTGAAGCTCGGGATTCCGACCATGATGTCGGCCCGGCCGAGGCGTTCGATCTCGTGTCGAATGGCCGGCGTGAGCACCGTGGAGGGCACCGGCTCACCGTATCACCGCCGGTCCGAACGCGCCGTTAGCGGCGCGGGATGTCCTGCTTCGCCCAGTCGTCGTTCGGCTGGCCCGGCCGGTACCGGCTGTTCGCGTCCTTGAACGCCATGGCCCGGAACCCGAGGTTGCGCCACGTCCCGATCCAGACGTCGATCGGCTGGCGGACGTGCATCCCGCGCCGGACGAGCGGCCCTTCGACGACAACGGCGTCGAGGAGCCGCTTGCGCTCGAGCAGCGGGACGTCGAGGAGCGACTCGCCGTCGAGACGGAGGATGTCGACCGCGACGAAGACGACCTCCTCGCCGGGCATCGGCGCCTCCGGCGTCTCGGCCTCGAGCGAGTCGATGAGCTCGGCCCGCCGGTTTCGGCCGCCGATGAGCATCTGGCGCGTCATCTGGCCGGCCGTCGGCGCCTGCGGGCCGAGGTCGGCGACGCCGACGCCGGTTCGAGCGGCCTCGGTCGTGAGGTAGCCATCGAGGATCGCGTCGCCTGCGGCAAGGCCCGCCGCGACCGCGGCCGCGGTCTCGGGCCAGGCCTGCGTCACGCCCTCCGTGTCGATGAACTCGACGCCGCTCGGGCCGTGATGCGCGAGCACGCGGAGCCCGGACCAGAGCGGCTCGACGAGCGGGTCGTCGACGTGGCGCGCGGCCCGTCGCCCGAAGCCCTGGGGACGCCACTGCCGGACGTCGGTCGGGTCGTCGATCACGGGCGGAATCTACGCTCGGGCTCGCGCCGGCGCTCGTGCCCGGCCGTATCATCGGGCGGTGACGAGCGGCGGGCGCCCAACCCCCGCGTCCCGGC
>DATBKB010000072.1:0-8510 GCA_036556145.1 Candidatus Limnocylindrales bacterium
AACGTGTCGCTCGACGCCGCCATGGAGCTGGCGACATCCGGGCCGCCCGGCAGGAGAGCCAGCGAACGGTCCGGCGGCCGACGCGGCGGGCGGTCGCGCGGCCGATCGGACTGACGGCAGGGTTCGCGCCGCACCCCGCGGTTCGGCCGCGACCGCGCGCCACCGTTTCCGAGCTCCACGACCCGGTGTCTTTCCGCAAAGACATACGAACGGCCGGAGGTTCGCCGCGCCCGCATCGTTGTTGGAGCCCGCATCGTTGTTGGAGATGGTTGGTCCGACACCCGGCCGGCCGCCTGGTACCGGGTCCGCTCTCCGGCCGGCCGCGATTCGCTAACTCAAATCCCCGTAGCGCTACGCAGGAGACTCGGCCGCCTTCGTTCCGTCACTCATGCTGCGGGGCGAAATTGACGCTCGCCGGGGCCGGAATCAGGTCCCAGAAGGCGGTCCTCGCAGCCTGCCCGCCGCGTAACGCTACCCAGGCTCGAGTTAGCCGGGAAGCAATGCTTCCCTCGGCACGATCGGGCTTCGGAGACAAGCGGAACGAATCGGCGCCGCCCAGGCCTCGCCGGAGATCGTGCGCGGACTTGCCGGTCCGCCGTCGGATTGCATGACTATGCAGTGGGCGGTATAGTCATGCGCTCATGGTGATGGTGCAGTGGCGGTAGCGCCGAAGACCGCAGCCACGCGCTCACGACGCCCGGTCGACGGCGCGCGCGTTCGCGTCGCGATCGTCGGCGCAACGGGCTACGTCGGCTCCGAGCTCGTGCGGCTTCTCGCCCGGCATCCGCACGTCGAGATCGTCGGCCTCGTCGGTCGCGATCGCAATGACGAGCCGATCGCGACGACGCACGCGCATCTCGGCACGACCGGCCTCACCGTCGACGCGCGACGGCCCGAGGCCGACGCCGTCTTCCTCGCCCTGCCCCACGGGACCGCCGCGAACCAGGTGCCCGAGATCGTCGCCGACGGCACCGCCGTGATCGACCTCGGGCCCGACTTCCGGCTGCGCAACCCGGCCGAATACCCGCGTTGGTACGGCTTCGAGCATCCGAACCCCGCGCTGCTCGAGAACGCGGTTTACGGACTGCCCGAGCTGCACCGCGGGGAGCTGCGCGCGTTGACCGAGGCGCCGATCGCGATCGTCGGCTCGCCGGGCTGCTATCCGACGACGACGCTGCTCGGTCTCGCGCCGCTGGCGCGCGCCGGGCTCATCGGCGACCTCGTCGTCGACGCGAAGAGCGGCGTGTCGGGCGCAGGCCGCGAGCCGAAGCTCGAGATGATGTACGGCGAGGTCAACGAGAGCGTGAAGGCGTACGGCGTCGGTGGCCACCGGCACGTGGCCGAGATCGAGCAGGAGCTCGGGGCGCTCGGGACGAACCCCGGCGTCAAGGGCGTCGACTTCCTCCCCCACCTCATCCCGATGACCCGCGGCATCCTCGCCACGTGCCACGTCCGGCCGACACGATCGGTGACCCAGGCCGAGCTCGACGCGTTGTACGTGGCCGCGTACGCGAACGAGCCGTTCGTCGACGTCGTGGCCGCGCCGCCCGCGACGAAGCATGTGCTCGGCAGCAACCACGTCCGGGTCTTCGTCCGGCTCGACGAGCGGATCGGCCGGATCATCGTCCTCTCGGTCCTCGACAACCTCGTGAAGGGCGCCGCGGGCCAGGCGATCCAGGCGTTCAACATCGTCCACGGGCTGCCGGAGACGGCGGGCCTCGAGCAGCTGCCGGTGGCACCATGACGATGGTGTCGCCGTGACGACGCTACGCGAGCGCCCCTTGCCGGGCGTCGGCGCCGAGCGGGCCCTCGCGCCGTTGCCGAGCGACCTGCCGCCGGTCGAGCGCCGCGCCGTCATCCCCGGCGGGTTCGTCGCCGGTGGGATGCGAGCGGGGATCAAGGCCTCGGAGCGACCCGACCTCGCGCTCATCGCGAAGAGCGGTGTCGCGAGCCTCGCCGCGGCCGCCGTCTACACCCCCAACCGATTCGCAGCCGCGCCGGTGCGCCTGTCGCAGGCGAACCTCGCCTCGACCGGCGGCGAGCCGTCGTCCGGCCGCGCCGACGTCGTCATCTGCACGAGCGGCTGCGCCAACGCCGCGACCGGGCCTGCGGGCGACGCCGACCAGGCCGCGGTCGGTCGCATCGTGGCCGCGGCCACGGGGAGTGCCGAGGATCACATCCTCCACCTCTCGACCGGCATCATCGGGACGCGACTGCCGCTCGATCGCGTCGAGCCGGCCGTGGCCGCGCTCGCGAGTCGGCTGGAATCCACCGACGAGGGCCTGCTTGCGGCGGCCGAGGCGTTGCGGACGACCGACTCGGTGACGAAGGTCGCGACGGTCTCGGTCGACGGAGTCCGCGTCACCGGCATCGCCAAAGGTGTCGGGATGATCCATCCGCGGATGGCGACGATGCTCTCGGTGCTGCTGACCGACGCCGATGCGTCGCCGGCGGTGCTTCGCGGCGTGCTGCGACGCGTCGTGGCGCGGACCTGGAACCAGATCTCGGTCGACGGCGACACGAGCACGAACGACACGGTGTTCCTGCTCGCCTCGGGCGCGTCGGGCGTGTCGGTTGACGCGGACGCCGCGTCACGCGCCGTGTTCGCAAAGGCCGTCGAAGCCGTGGCCCGGGACCTCGCCCGGCAGCAGGCGGCCGACGGCGAGGGCGCGACGGCGCTCATCACATGTCAGGTGTCCGGGGCCCGCGACGACGCCGATGCTCGCGCCGTCGCGCGCGCGGTCATCTCGTCGTCGCTGGTGAAGGCCGCGGTCCACGGCCGGGATCCGAACTGGGGCCGGCTGGCCGGCGCGGCCGGCAATGCGACGCTGCCCGACGCCGCGGTGCTGTCCGGGAGCGGCCTCTCCGCTGACGAGGCGCGAACGCGTGGCGGCTCGGCGGCCGCGCTCGACCCCGAGACGCTGCGCATCGCGATTGCCGGCCATCTCGTCTACGACGGCGCGGCCGGTGGCCCGGTCCCGTTCGATCGCGCGGCGGCGCGCGAGTCGATGGGCGGCAAGGAGGTCCTGTTCCGGCTCGACCTCGGGCTCGGTGACGGCGTCGGTGAGGCGTTCGGCTGCGACCTCACCGAGACGTACGTCCGGGAGAACTCGGAGTACACGACATGACGTTCCTCGAACCGTTTGGACGCGCGTCGTGAGCGAGGTCCTCGTCGTCAAGCTCGGCGGCACGACGATCGCCGACCAGCGGCAGGTGCTCGCCGAAGTCGCCGCGGTCGCGCGCCGCCGTCCCGTGGTCCTCGTCCACGGCGGTGGCAAGCGCATCACCGAGTGGCTCGACCGCCTCGGCGTCCCCTCGAAGTTCGAGGGCGGGCTGCGTGTCACCGACCAGGCGTCGCTCGAGGTGGCCGCGGCGGTTCTCCGGGGAGTGGTGAACTCCGAGCTCGTGTCGGCGCTGCGCGATCTCGGCGTCGATGCGGTCGGTCTCTCGGGCGTCGACGGTGGGTTGCTCGTCGCCGAGCGCGTGCCGGGTCTCGGGCTCGTCGCCCATGTCGTCGGGCTGCGGCGCGACCTGCTCGACGCGATCCTCGTCACCGGCCAGGTCGCCGTCGTCGCGCCGCTTGCGCGAGACGAGCAGGGCGTCGTCTGCAACGTGAACGCCGACGACGCGGCCGCGGGCATCGCGGCGGGTCTCGGCGCGCGGCAGCTCGTGCTCCTGACCGACGTCGACGGCATCCGCGACGCATCCGGGCGTCGTCTCGATTCGGTCACGACCGATGAGGCCGAGGCGTTGATCGCGTCGGGCGTCATCGGCGGCGGGATGGTGCCCAAGGTCCGGGCCGCGCTCGCGGCTCTCACGTGGCCGGGCACCGAGGCCGTCATCGCCGACTCGTCCGCGCCGAACGCGCTGGAGCGGGCACTCGCCGACCGGTCGTTCGGCACGCGTGTGACGTCGGCACCGGCAGGCGTGGGTGCGGCATGAATGGCCACGACAAGCGCGATCGCCAGCGCGCGATCCGCGAGCTCGTCGCCCGCGAGCCGATCGGCAGCCAGCAGGAGCTCGCGGAGCGGCTCGCCGAGCGCGACATCGTCGCGACCCAGGCCACGGTCAGCCGCGACATCGCCGAGATGGGGCTTGTCCGCGTCGCCCGCCAGGGCGGCGGTCACGTCTGGATGCTGCCCGAGGACGTCGCGGCTCCCGCCCCGCGCGACGCGCGATCGCCCTCGGATGACCGACTGCGGCGGATCCTCGCCGACATCCCGGTCACGATCGGTCGGAGCGGCCTGATCCTCGTCCTCACCGGCACGCCGGGGACCGCGGGCGCGATCGCCCAGGCCATCGACGAATCGTCGCTCTCGGAGCAGGAAGGCACGCTCGCAGGCGACAACACGCTGCTCGTGCTCTTCGCCGACGACACGCGGCTCGAGCGCTGGCTCACCAGGTTCCGCGCGATGCAGGAGCCCTCCACCGTTACCGCACACGGAGCGTCGTCATGAAGAAGGTCGTCCTCGCCTACTCCGGCGGTCTCGACACGTCGGTCGCGGTCGCGTGGCTGCGCGAACAGTTCGGCGCCGAAGTCGTCACGCTGACCGTGGACGTCGGCGGCGGGTCGCTGCGCGAGGGCGTCGAGCGGCGGGCGATGTCGGCCGGCGCGTCGCGCGCCTACGTCGTCGATGCGCGCGAGCGATTCGTGACCGACTTCGTCTGGCCCCACCTCCAGGCCAACGCCCTCTACCAGGGCGCCTACCCGCTCGCGACCGCCCTGGCCCGGCCGCTCATCGCCCAGCTCCTCGTCGAGGTCGCGCAGCGCGAGGGCGCCGATGCTGTCGCCCACGGTTGCACCGGCAAGGGCAACGACCAGGTCCGCTTCGACGTCGCGGTCCACGCGCTCAACCCGGGTCTCGAGGTCGTCGCGCCGATGCGGGTCGGGATGGGCCTGTCGCGCGAGGAGGAGATCGACTACGCGGCCGCGCGCGGGATCGAGGTGCCGGTCACGAAGTCGTCGCCGTACTCGATCGACGCCAATCTCTGGGGCCGCTCGATCGAGACCGGCGTCCTCGAGGACCCGTGGGTCTCGCCACCGGCCGACGTCTACGAGTGGACGGTCGACCCGATCAAGGCGCCGAAGCCCGCCGAGGTCACGATCGCGTTCGAGGGCGGCGTCCCGGTTGCGCTGGACGGCGAGCGCGTGCCGCCCGTCTCACTCGTTGATCGTGTTAGCACGCTAGCCGGGCAGCATGGTGTCGGGCGGATCGATCACGTCGAGGACCGCCTCGTCGGGATCAAGAGCCGCGAGATCTACGAGGCGCCGGCGGCCGCCGTCCTCCACACCGCGCATCGCGCGCTCGAGGGCCTCACGCTCACCAAGGACACGCTGCGCTTCAACCGGCTCGTCGCCGACGAGCTCGCCCGGCTGACGTACGACGGCCTGTGGTTCAGCGCCCTCCATCGCGACCTGCGCGGCTACGTCGCATCGTCGCAGCGGGTCGTTTCAGGCGAGGCGAGGATCCGGCTCGACCACGGCACCGCGGTCGTCGCCGGCCGGCGCTCGCCACTGTCGCTCTACGACAAGAGCCTCGCGACGTACGACGCCGACGACGCGTTCGACCACGCGTCGGCCGTCGGCTTCATCGAGATCTTCGGCCTGCCGCTGCGGGTCGAGGCCGCGCGCCACGGTGCGGTCGGCAAGCATCACGGCGCGGCCTGGACCTGGACCGAGCCGCTGCTCGACGGCTTGCCGACGACCGTCGCCGATCGGGAGCCCGCCGCCGTCGGCTAGCCGTCGGCCGCGGCCGCGAGCTCGCTGATGCGGAGATTCGGACCCGGGCGTTGCCGCGTTGCCGCGGCATCGCGCCCCGTGCAAGCTGCCTGTGATACGCGCCCCCCGCGATCACATCTGATCGGCCCCTCGCTGGCCCTTTCATGGTCGGCCCAGCCACTGACACGCCGACAAACGGCCAGCGAGGAGACTCTATGACCAACCAGGAAATTCCCGTCCGCCGGCGCGAAGGCACGCCGTGGTGGATGTGGCTCATCGGACTGCTGCTGCTCGCGTTGATCGCGTGGTGGCTGCTCAACAACATGAACCAGGGCCAGGTCGGGGGCGAGGTCTCGCCGTCGAACGCGCCGTCAATGCAGATGTCGCCCGAGTCATCGGGCTCGCCGGAGGCCTCGGCGCCGCCCGCGAGCTGATCGCGGTCGCGGTCGCATCCACCAAGTCACGCCAGTCATTCACCTGAACGGGGGAGTTTCACCATGACCCACGAACTCTACGGAGACTCCGACAACTGGGAGCTCGAGAGCGACGATCAGGACGTCC
This sequence comes from Candidatus Limnocylindrales bacterium, assembly GCA_036556145.1. Lineage (GTDB taxonomy): Bacteria > Chloroflexota > Limnocylindria > Limnocylindrales > CSP1-4 > JACDAV01. Next base: position 6,281 of record DATBKB010000072.1, read on the forward strand.
GAGGTTGGAACGTCGTCAACGAGAGCGGTCAGCAGATCGGCACCGTGAGCGACATGTATGTCGACACCGAGACCGAGACGATCGATCGCCTGCTCCTTGACAACGGTTCCGAGATCGACGTCCGAACGGTCAGCGTCGGCGACGGGACCATCGTCCTGAGCGACCGCGACGCCGACACGAACTGGGCCCGCGGTGGCACCGACGCCGGTCGGACGTCCGGCACGGGCGCCGCGACGCTCGACCGCGACACCGACACGACGTCCGGCTACGGTGGGGCGGACATGGACCGCAACCGGTCGACCGACGACTCGTGGCGCATCCGGCGCCATGAGGAGGACCTCCAGGCGACGAAGGAGCGGCAGGAAGTCGGCGCCGTCGGCGTTCGCAAGAACGTCGTCGAGGAGAAGAAGGCCTTCGACGTGCCCGTCGAGCGCGAAGAGGTCGACATCAAGCGGCGCGCCGTCGACCGGCCGGCCGACGATGCGTCCTTCACCGACGACGGCGAGACGATCCGCGTGCCGGTGACCGCCGAGACGGTCCAGGTCTCGAAGCAGCCTCGCGTCGTCGAGGAGCTCGAGATCACGAAGCGCAAGAAGACCGACACGAAGCGCGTCTCGGACACCGTCCGTCGCGAGGAGTTCGACATCGACCGCCAGGGCGATGCCGACGTCAACACCGAGGGTCGCGGCTAGGGCTTCGCCCTTCCCTACCCTCAGCAACCTCGAACGGCCGGCCCGGCAACGGGCCGGCCGTTCGGTGTCCCGCGGCCGGTGTCCGCGGCGCCTTCCGCGCCACGCCGCGGGAGCGGATCGGCGGGGATTCGGAGGCCGGGTGGCCCTGTCGGCGGAGGCGGCCGGCGGCCGAGAATCGCCCCCAGCGCAGGAGGTGCGTCATGACCGTGCACGTTGCGACGTCCCCGGACGTCGTCTCGATCATCCAGCGCGAGCCGCAGGAGGCGCTGGTCGTCGACATCGAGGGCCCAACCGCCGAGATGCCCCGCATGATGGCCGACGCCTTCGGCCGGACCGCCGCCGCCGTCGAGTCGGCCGGGGCGACGTTCGCCGGCCCGCCGTTTGCCCGCTACCACTCGTTCGGCGAGGTCGTCCGGGCCGAGGTCGGCTTCCCGTTCCTGGGCCGGGTGGAGCCGCCGGTCGGTCCGCTCCGGATCGTCGAGCTGCCCGGGGGCCGGGCGGTGACGACGACCCATGTCGGGCCGTACGACAAGCTCGGCGAGGCGTGGGAGCGGGCGCAGGCGTGGATGGCCGAGCGGAAGCTCGTCGCGTCGGGCCCGCCCTGGGAGTGCTATCTGACCGACCCGGAGACGCCGGGCCCGCCCGTCACCGAGGTCGTCATGCCGATCCGCTGACGCGAGCGGCAGCCGGAAGCGGCGGCCCGGCGAGAGCGGGTGCGATCATCCGCGGGTGACCACGGACGCATCCCGCGACGCGCCCGCCGACGCCGCGGTCGGTGCCCGCCCCGCACGCCCCGATCGCCGCCGGGCCACGCCCGGCGCGCGTGCCGAGCGGCGCCTCCGCGAGCTGTCGTTCCTCCACGAGTTCGCCCAGCTCGCGACGCTCGCCCGCGACTGGGACGAGCTCATGCGCACCGTCGTCGACCGGACGACCGAGGCGATGGGGGTCGAGGTGTGCTCGTTCTACCTCGCCGACCGCGCGGCCGCCCGGTTGACGCTCGCGGCGACGAACGGCCTCGATCGCTCGCAGGTCGGGCAGGTCAGCCTGGCATTCGGGGAAGGACTGACGGGCCTCGCGGCGAAACGCCGCGCGCCGGTGAACGTCGCCGACGTCACCGTCGACAAGCGGTTCCGCTGGGTCCGCGGCTTCGACATCGCCGGGCTCCACGCGATGCTGTCGATGCCGCTCGTGTGGCACGAGCAGGTCGTCGGCGTGCTGAACGTCCAGACGACCGCGATCCGCCGCTTCCGGCCCGACGAGGTCGCCTTCCTCCGGACGATCGCGGCGCTGCTCGCCGGCATCGTGGAAAAGGGCCGGCTCCAGGCCGAGGTCGAGGCTCGGCTCGCGTCGCTCGTCGCGCTCGACGGCGCGCGGCAGGAGCTGCTGAGCGTCGTGACCCACGAGCTGCGGACGCCGTTGTCGGTGGTCCGGGCGTATGTCGACCTCCTGGCCGAGGCGGCCTCGGCGGCGCCGCGTGGCGGCCCGGGCGGCGACCCCGGTTCCTGGCACGACAAGGCGATCGAGCAGCTGTCCCGACT
>DATBKB010000073.1:0-9060 GCA_036556145.1 Candidatus Limnocylindrales bacterium
GCCCGGCTCGCCTGGCTCGGCGCCGAGCTTGCGGCGGACGCGCGACACCCACACCCGCAGGTACTGCAGGTCGTCGCGGTACTCAGGGCCCCAGACCTTGGTCAGGAGCTCGGTATGGAGCACCACCTTGCCGGCGTTCGCGGCGAGGTGCTGGAGCAGCAGCCACTCGGTGCGCGAGAGCTGGACCAGCTCCCCGTTCCGGGTGACCATTCGCCGCTCGAGGTCGATCTCGATGTCATCGAAGGCAAGGACCCCCGAGCCCGGACTGGCGCCTGATGAGCGGCGGAGCACGGCGCGGACGCGCGCGGCGAGCTCATCCGGATGGAAGGGCTTGGCGATGTAGTCGTCAGCGCCGAGGTCGAGGCCCTTCGCCTTGTCGGCGGTCGAGCCCTTGGCCGTCAGCAGGATGACCGGCACCGGCCGGCGCTCGCGGAGCTGGCGCATGACCTCGATGCCGTCGAGGTCGGGCATGACGATGTCGAGGAGGACGATGTCGGGTCGGACCTCCTCGGCCTTGGCGAGCGCTTCCTCGCCGCCGCCGGCGGTCACGACACGGAAGCCCTCTTCGCTCAGCGCGATCGAGACGAGCTTCGTGATCCGTGGCTCGTCATCGGCGACGAGGATGAGGGGTTGGGTACTCACTCCGCACCTCCAGTGGTCCCCCAGTCTGACGGTAGTGGCCGAAATCGGCCAACGATGAGAGCAGGGTGGTCGGCCGGCGCGGGAAGCCCGCGCCGGCCATTTGAACTAGGCCGAGGCGCCCGGCTGCGGGACCTCGAGCGACGGCGGGTTGACCTGGGTGTCGCCGCCGTTGTTGTTCGTCGAGCCGGCGCCCGGCCCGAGCGTGAAGTACCAGACGGCGACGAGAAGGGCGATGACGAGCAGGACCCCCAGGATGGTCCCAAGGCCCGAACCGCCCTCGCTGACGACGACGGTGTCCCGATCGTGGCTGTGAGTCATGTCGGCAGTCCTCTTGGTTCAGCCTGGACGGGGCCGGGAGCTCGTCCCGGAAGGGTCAACCCACAAGTCCATGGCGCCCCGCATGTTGCCGATTGGCATGTCGCGCCCGCGGCGGCGCCACATTGCAGAACCGTCAAGCGCGCATAACAAATCGCGGAGTTTCATAACCGCATTCCGGTGCGCCGACGCACCGCGGGGCGGCGTGGGACCCCGTTCGCGCCGCCGGCGCGACCGGTGCAACGATCGGCTACGCTGCGCGACGAGACCAGAGAGCGGCGGACCGGATGTACTTCGACGAGTTCAAGCACCAGCTTCCCGACATCGACCCCGACGAGACCCAGGAGTGGCTCGATTCGTTCGACCAGCTCGTCGGTCAGGGCGGCGAGGCTCGCGCCCGTTTCGTGCTCTACAAGCTCCTCAAGCGGGCGCGGCAGCTCCACGTCGGCTTCCCGCCGCTCACCCAGACCCGCTACATCAACACGATCAGCCCGGAGCACGAGCCGTTCTTCCCGGGCGACGAGCAGCTCGAGCTGCGGATCCGCCGGATCGTCCGCTGGAACGCCGTCGCGATGGTCCTCCGGGCGAACAACCGCTTCCCGGGAATCGGCGGCCACCTCTCGACGTATGCGAGCTCGGCGAGCCTCTACGAGGTCGGCTTCAACCACTTCTTCAAGGGCAAGGACGCGCTCGGCAATGACGGGGCCGACGGCGCGGGCAGCGGCGACCAGGTCTTCTACCAGGGCCATGCCGCGCCGGGCATCTACGCCCGGGCCTTCCTCGAAGGTCGCCTGACCGAGGACCAGCTCGATCACTTCCGTCGCGAGACCGTGCCAGGCCGGGGCCTCCCCTCGTACCCGCACCCACGGCTCATGCCCGACTTCTGGGAGTTCCCGACGGTCTCGATGGGCCTCGGTCCGATCAGCGCGATCTACCAGGCCCGCTACAACCGCTATCTCCAGAACCGCGGCCTCGTCGACACGTCGAACTCGCGCGTCTGGGCGTTCCTCGGCGACGGCGAGACCGACGAGCCGGAGTCGCTGGGTGCCCTGTCGGTCGCCGCGCGCGAAGGCCTCGACAACCTGACGTTCGTCGTCAACTGCAACCTCCAGCGCCTCGACGGGCCGGTGCGCGGCAACGGCAAGATCATCCAGGAGCTCGAGTCGGTCTTCCGCGGCGCGGGCTGGAACGTCATCAAGGTCATCTGGGCCCGCGAGTGGGACGAGCTCCTCGCGCGCGACGTCGACGGCGTCCTCGTCGAGAAGATGAACAACACCCTCGACGGGGAGTGGCAGAAGTACTCCGTCGCCGGCGGCGCGTACATCCGCGAGCACTTCTTCGGCCCCGACCCGCGACTTCGCAAGCTCGTCGAGCACCTCTCCGACGACGACCTCGCCAAGCTCCGCCGCGGCGGCCACGACTACCGCAAGGTCTACTCCGCGTACAAGGCCGCGACCGAGTTCCGCGGCGCGCCGACGGTGATCCTCGCCAAGACGATCAAGGGCTGGACGCTCGGCCCCGGCGTCGAGGGCCGCAACATCACCCATCAGGCGAAGAAGCTCTCCGAGGCCGAGCTCAAGGTCTTCCGCGACCGCCTCCAGCTGCCGATCCCCGACGACAAGCTGAAGGACGCGCCGTATTACCACCCCGGCCCGAAGTCGGAGGAGGTCGCGTACCTCATGGAGCGGCGACGTGCGCTCGGCGGCGCCCTGCCGAAGCGCGTCGTCAAGGCGAAGCCGCTCCCCGCACCGCCCGCCGCGGTCGACGAGGAGTTCGCCGGCGGCAGCCAGCAGGCCGTCAGCACGACGATGGTCTTCACCCGGATCCTGCGCAACCTCATGCGCGACAAGGACCTCGGGCCGCGGATCGTGCCGATCATCCCCGACGAGGCGAGGACGTTCGGCATGGACCCGCTCTTCAAGGAGGTCGGGATCTACGCCGCGCTCGGCCAGCGCTACGAGCCGGTCGACTCGGACCTCGTGCTGTCGTACCGCGAGGCGACCGACGGCCAGGTCCTCGAGGAGGGCATCACCGAGGCGGGCTCGATGGCCTCATTCCAGGCCGCCGGCACGGCGTACGCGACTCACGCCTTCGCGACGATCCCGTTCTACATCTTCTATTCGATGTTCGGGTTCCAGCGGACCGGCGACCAGATGTGGGCGTTCGGCGACGCACGCGGGCGCGGCTTCCTCATGGGTGCCACTGCGGGCCGGACGACGCTCACCGGCGAGGGCCTGCAGCACGACGACGGGCACACGCTGATGCACGCGTCGACGATCCCGAACATCCGAACGTACGACCCGGCGTATGCCTACGAGCTCGCGGCGATCGTCCGCGACGGCATCGAGCGGATGTACGGCAAAGGCGAGGACGTCTTCTACTACGTCACGCTCTACAACGAGAACTACCTCCAGCCGAAGAAGGCCGACGACCCGAAGCTCGCCGACGGGATCCTGCGCGGCATCTACCGGTTCGCCGAGGCGCCGTCGCTCGACAAGGCCGCCCACCAGGTGCGGCTCGTCGGCTCGGGCGCCATCCTCCAGCAGGTTCTCGCGGCGCGGGATCTGCTCGCCGAGAAGTTCGGGATCGCGGCCGAGATCTATTCCGCGCCGTCGTTCCAGCTGCTGCGTCGCGACGCGCTCGAGACGGAGCGATGGAACCGCCTCCACCCCGAGGCGAAGAAGCCGAAGGTCCCGTACGTCTCGCAGGTGTTGCCGGCCGACGGCCGGCCGATCGTTGCGGCCTCCGACTGGCTCAAGGCCTGGCCCGACATGGTCGCGCGCTGGCTGCCCGACTACTACCTCTCGCTCGGGACCGATGGGTTCGGTCGCAGCGACACGCGCGAGGCCCTTCGGGCGCTGTTCGAGATCGACGCGCCGCACATCGCGGTCGGCGCGCTCGTCTCGCTCGCGCGCTGCGGCGACATCCCGGCGTCGAAGGCCGCTTCGGCGATCCGCGAGCTGGGCGTCGACCCGGAGAAGCTCGACCCGCTCGCGCTCTAGGAGCGCCGAGGAGGGCCCGTCGAGTCATGACCCGCAAGCTTCGCATCGCGCACGCTGCTCCACCGATGGAGCGCGTGCCGCCATCCGGCTACGGCGGCACCGAGCGCGTGGTCCACGATCTCGTCGTCGAGCAGGTCAAGCGCGGCCACCGCGTCACGACGTTCGCGAGCGGCGACTCCGACGTCCCAGGCGAGCTCGTCCCGATCGTGCCCGAGGCGCTGCGCCCGGCGGGCTTCGGCGGCGACCCGAGCTCCTATTTCCTCTCCGCCGTCCTCCACGTGCTCGACCGGGCCCGCGACTTCGACATCATCCACTCGCACCTCGAGTGGTACAGCACGATCCTTGCCCGGGTCGCGCCGGTGCCGGTCGTGTCGACCTTCCACGGCCGGCTCGATCATCCGTGGGCAAAGGACCTGCTCGCCCGGGTCGCCGGCAACTACGTCGCGATCAGCCGCGCCCACGCCTCGACCCACCCGCAGGTCACGTGGGCCGGCATCGTGCACAACGGCCTCGATCTGCGCGACTCGCCGTTCGAGCGCCGCGCCGGCGACGCGCTCTGCTTCGTCGGCCGGATTGCGCCGGAGAAGGGGATCGTCGACGCGATCGAGATCGCGAAGCGGGCCGGCCGCCCGCTGCGCATCGCGGCGAAGGCGGGGACGACGCCGTCAGAGCGCGATTACGACGCCAACGTCTTCCAGCCGGCGCTCAAGGCGGCGGGCTCGCTCGTCGAGTTCCACGGGGAGCTGCCGCGCGACGAGCGCGACATGCTCATGGCCGGCAGCCTCGCGACGCTCATGCCGGGGGCGTGGCCCGAGCCGTTCGGCCTCGTCGCGATCGAGTCGCTTGCGTGCGGCACGCCGGTCATCGCCCGGCCGTCGGGCGCGCTGCCGGAGATCATCCGGCCGGGCGAAGACGGGTTCTTCGGCTCGGACGTCGCCGAGATGGCGTTCATGGTCGACCACGTCGAACGCCTCGACCGCGCGGCCATTCGCGAGTCGGTCCTCGAGCGGTTCTCGGCCGAGCGGATGGCGAGCGACTACGAGGCCGTGTACGAGCGGGTGCTCGGGATCGGCGTCGAGGCGGAGCAGCCGTCAGGCGTCGCGGTCGGTGCCTCGCGCGGACCGATCCGCTCGATCGCCGCCGGCCCCGGGGCAGCCGATCGCGAGCCGGGCGCGAACACGGCCGCACGCAAGTCCTAGCGCGTCGACATCGACCGCCGAAGCGCGAACCAGGCGACGACGAGCAGGACCGCCGCGATCGCGGCGAGCGCGAGGACCTGCCATCCGGCGTTCGTCCAGCCGCGGAGCATGAGGTCCTGGATCAGACGGATGCCGTGGGTTACCGGCAGCAGGTAGCCGATGGCCCGGACCGGCGCGTTGAACTCCTCGATCGGGAGGACGAAGCCGCTGAAGAACACCGAGGCGAGGAGCGTGAGCAAGGACAGCTGGACCGCCTGGCGCTCCGAATCGGAGATGACGGCGACGACGAGCCCGAGCCCGAGCGAGGCGAGCGTCAGCAGCGCGATGACGCCGGCGAGCCGCCACGGGTCGCCGAGCAGCGGCACGCCGAGCACCCCGACCATGAGCCCGACCGTGACGGCGGAGATGATCCCGCACAGCAGCCCGAACGCGAGGACCTTGCCGAGGATGACCTCGCTCGTGCTCACCGGCGAGACGCGGAACAGCTCGAGCAGACCCGTCGTCCGCTCGCGAACGAGCGACAGCGCGACGAGCGTGACCGCGAGGTGCTGGAGGATGAGCGCGAGGACGCCCGGGCCGTAGAACGCGATGACGTTCGGGTCGGTCGGCGACTCGTTCATCACCTCGGCCCGCGTCGGCGCGCCGAGGACCTCGGCCGGGATCTGCGCCGCCTGGCCTTGTTCGATGACGTAGGTCGCGCCCTCCTCCGCGGCCTTCGCGATGAGCGTCGCGTTCACCGAGTTCGCCATCATCTCGGCGAGGAATCCCGCATAGGCCTGCTGAACGGGGTCGACGACGTTGATGTGGACCTCGATGACCGACTGCCTGCCGGATCGGAACTGCGTCTCGGCGTCGGGCGGCGCGACGATGACCGCGTCGATCTCGCGGTTCTGCAGCCGCTGGATCGGGCTCTCCGGCTCGGGCGCGATCTCGACGATCTCCATGCCGGTCGCGACCTGCTGGTACGTCGCAAGGTCGGTCGGCAGCCCCGATTCCGCTGGGATGACGAGCACCGTCGTGAGGGGCCGGCGGTAGCCCTGGTAGCCCATGCCGAAGACGGCCATGATGAGGAACGGGCCGAGGATGAGGCTCACGATCGCGCCGGGCCGGCGGATGACCTCGACGAGCTCCTTGCCGACGAAGGCGATCAGCCGCGTCAGGATCTTGAGGACGATCATGCAGCGGCGTCCGCGCCGGCCGCGCCCGCCGTCGGGGCGGTCGACGAGTCGCGCTCGACGAGCGTGGTGAAGACGTCGTCGAACGACGGCCGGTACTCACGCGAGGCGACAACGTCGGCACCGGCCTGGCCAATTCCGGCGACGACGATCGGAGTCGCCGTCGCGGCGTCGGCGACGACGATCCGGAACGTCCGCGGGCCCGTCTGCCGGACGTCGCGGACCTCGGGCAGGTTGGCCACGACGGCCGCGTCGAACGGGTCGCGCGTCTCGACCTCGATGACGTCGCCGCCCATCGCCTCCTTGCGCAGCGCATCGGGCGTGGACACGGCGATGACGCGACCGCGGGCGATGAGCGCGACGTTGTCGCACTCCTCGGCCTCGTGGACGTACTGCGTCGTGACGAGGAGCGTGCGTCCCGCGCTCTTGAGACGCTGGAGCTGGTCCCACACCTGGCCGCGGAGGAGGGGATCGAGGCCGGCCGTCGGCTCGTCGAGGAACAGCACCACGGGCTCGTGGACGAGCGCGCAGGCAAGTTCGAGTCGCCGCTGCATGCCTCCCGACAGGTCCGACGCGCGCCGCTTGCGTGCCTCCCAGAGATCGACCGCCTCGAGCACCTCGCGAACGCGGCGATGCCGCCGGAAGAGCAGCAGCCCGAAGAGGCTGGCGACGAAGTCGACGTTCTCGGCTGCGGTCAGGTCCGGGTAGAGGCTGAAGAGCTGGGGCTGGTAGCCGATCCGCTCCCGCGTCCCGGGCCCGAAGTGCGCGGGGTCCTCGCCGAGCACCCGGACCTTGCCCTTGTCGGGCGCGATCGCGCCGGTGAGCATTCGCACGGTCGTCGTCTTGCCCGACCCTGACGGGCCGATGAGCCCGAGGATCGTCCCACGCGGCACGCTGAGGCTGATGTTCTCGACGGCCTGGACGTCGCCGAATCGCTTGCGGACCCCGTCGACGAGGATCGCGGGCGGGGCGGCGGAGGGTGCGGCACCGACGGGCGCGGCGGCGGGCGCGGGCTGTGACGGGGCTGGCTGGGTCGCCATCGGCTGGGGGGCTCCTCCACTCGGGTGGTTGGCCGAGTGTGTCCGAGCCGCCATTGCGACCGGGGGGTTGGCGGGGGCGTCGCGGGCTACGTGCGCATGACGGACGGCACCGCGCCCGGCGCGTGCAAGCGCGCTGCGATGAGCGGCCGTCCCCGCTCCGGGTCGCGCGTGACGCCCCGTCCTCGACGCTCCGCCGCGTGACCGCCCCGTCCGTTGCGAAGGACAAGGAGCCGGCGCTCGTCGCGCGCGAGGCGGGACTGCGCTATTCCTCGGATGCCGACCCCGGTATCCGGCGCCGGCGCAGCGGACGCGGATTCACGTACGTCGACGCGGATGGCAAGACGATTCGCGACAAGGACGTCGTCGCCCGAATTCGGTCGCTGGCGATCCCGCCCGCGTGGACCGATGTCTGGATCTGCCGCTGGCCGAACGGCCACATCCAGGCGACGGGCCGGGACGCGCGCGGCCGCAAGCAGCATCGCTACCACCCGCGCTGGCACGAGGCGCGCGACGAGTCGAAGTTCGATCGGATGGTCGCGTTCGCCGGCGCGCTGTCGGCGATTCGCGAGCGCTGCGACGCGGATCTCGCGAAGCCCGGTCTGCCTCGCGAGAAGGTGCTGGCCGCGGTGGTCCGGCTGCTCGAGCTGACGCTCATCCGCGTCGGCAACGACGAGTACGCGCGGCTCAACCAGTCGTTCGGCCTGACGACGCTGCGCGACCGGCACGCCCGGATCGAGGGATCGCGTGTCCGCTTCAGGTTCCGCGGCAAGGGCGGGCTGCAGCACGAGGTCGGGCTGCGCGACCGACGGCTCGCGACCGTCATCAAGCGCTGCCAGGAGCTGCCCGGCCAGGAGCTGTTCCAGTACGTCGATGACGACGGCGAGGTCCGCGACGTCGCCTCGGACGACGTCAACGACTACCTCCGCGACATCGCCGGCAGCGACTTCTCGGCGAAGGACTTCCGGACGTGGGCCGGCACCGTGCTGGCCTACCGGGCGCTGCGCGCGCTCCAGCCCGCCGACACGCCGACCGACGCGAAGCGCAACGTCGTCGCCGCGATCCGCGAGACGGCGGGACGGCTGGGGAACACGCCGGCGGTCGCCCGGAAGAGCTACGTCCACCCGGCGGTCCTCGAGGCGTACCTCGACGGCAAGGTCGGCGGGGCGCTCGTGGAGGCAGCCGAAGAGCAGTCCGAGCCGCCGTCCGAGGCAACCCCCGAGGAGGAAGACGCGGTCGTCGAGCTGCTCGCCCAGCGGCTCGGTGCGGTTGCGGCGCGCTCCAGGAACGGGCGCGGCCCGAAGCGCCGCGCCGCGAGCGGCGCCGGAAGCCCCGCTGCAGGCCGCGCCGCCAGCCGCGCCACAGGCCGCGCTGCGAGCCGCGCCACAGGCCCCGCCCTGGGCGCCGCAAGTCGCGCCGCAAAAGGACATACGAAGGACCGCTGAAATACCCCCCGTCCTCTCGATGCCACTCGAGAGCATGTATGTCCCATCCGGGACATCGGGCGGGGCCCCGGGCCGCCAGGACATGTATTCCCCCGAGTGGCATAGCCATCGGGGGGTCTTTCACGCCGGGTGTTCGTATGCACGAAGCGCTGGACGACGGGGGGCGATTCGCGCGCCTCGGGGCACTCCACGGTGCGACCCGGCCACCGCCTCGACGCCGCGCCGCCGGACGCTGCAACGCGGGC
>DATBKB010000074.1:0-4668 GCA_036556145.1 Candidatus Limnocylindrales bacterium
GGCGAGGCCGCAGTCAACCGCGTCATCGATTCGTTCGGGCCGCGCGGCGGCATCGCGTACGTCCACTTCCGCGACGTCCAGGGCACGGTGCCGAGGTTCCGCGAGTGCTTCCTCGGCGAGGGCAACTACGATCCCGCGTCCGTCGTGCGCCGCCTCCGTCGCGTCGGGTTCGATGGCTTCATCATCGACGACCACGTGCCGGCGATGATCGGCGACGAAGACACGTGGGCGGATACCGCCTCCGCGGCCTACTGCAGCCGCGGTCGTGCGCATGCCATCGGCTACCTGCAGGGGCTGCTCGACGCGATGGAGGATCGCTGATGGGCGAGTGGACGGGCCGCGTGGCGTTCGTCACCGGCGGATCGCAGGGGATCGGGCGCGCGGTCGGCGAGGTCATCGGCGCAGCCGGTGGCTCGGTCGGCGTGTGCGGCCTCGAGCCGGATCGGGTCGACGAGACGGTCCGCGCGATCCACGAAGCCGGCGGCCAGGCGGTGGCGACGCCCGCCGACGTCACGCGGCGCGAATCGGTCGCCGCCGCGGTCGAGGCGACGGTGAAGGCGTTCGGCCGGCTCGACGCGCTCGTCGCATCGGCCGGGATCCAGCGCTACGGCACCGTCGCCGACACGGACGAGGCGACATGGGACGAGGTCTTCGCGGTCAACGTCAAGGGCGTCTACCTCGCGGCCCAGGCGGCGATGCCGCACCTGCGTGCGAGCGGTACCGGCGCGATCGTCGTCGTTTCCTCCGTGCAGGGCCACGTCACGCAGTCGAACGTCGCGGCGTACACGGCGAGCAAGGGCGCCCTCGACGCCCTGGTCCGGGCGATGGCCATCGACGAGGCGCCCCACGGCGTCCGCGTCAACGCGGTATGCCCGGGCTCGGTCGACACGCCGATGCTGCGAGCCTCCGCCGCGCGCTTCAGCGACGGCACGGAGGCCGGCGTGGCGGCCCGGGTGGAGGAGTGGGGGCGCTCGCACCCGATCGGCCGAGTCGCGAATGCGCGCGAGGTCGGCGAGGTCGTGGCGTTTCTGGCGAGCCCTCGGGCGAGCTTCGTCACCGGCGAGGACATCCGCGTCGATGGCGGCTTGCTCGCCGGCCTGTCCGTCGCGCTCCCGAAGTGACGCCGGGCGAGCCCTTCCTCCTCGGGGTCAACTACTGGCCTCGACGGAAGGCGATGGGCTGGTGGGCCGCGTTCGATCCGATCGAAGTCCGCGAGGAGTTCGCGGTCATCCGGTCGCTCGGGCTCCGGTGCGTCCGCTTCTTCCTCCTCTGGGAGAGCTTCCAGCCGTCGCCGGATCGCGTCTCCACGACCGCGCTGGACCATCTCCGCGCGGTCTGCGACACGGCGGCCGATCTCGGGCTCGTCGTCCAGCCGACGTTCTTCACCGGTCACATGAGCGGCCCGAACTGGGCACCGGGGTGGCTCGTCGATGCGAGCCGCGTCCCGGACGCCGCCGGGCGGCAGGTCGTCGGGCTCGATCGTCCGGGCGGGTATCCACACCCGGTCGTCGACGTGTACGAGACGCCGTTGGTCGTCGAGGCCGAGGACCGGCTGATCGAGGCGGTCTGCGGTGCCATCCGCGATCACCCGGCGCTGTGGGGCTGGAGCCTCGGCAACGAGCCCGACCTGTTCTGCCGGCCGCGCGACGCCGCGACCGGCCGGCGGTGGGTCCGCGACCGTGTCGCCGCCATTCGGGCCGCCGACCCGGCTCATCCCGTGCTCGTCGGACTTCACACCGCGAGCCTCGAGGCCGACGTCGGCTTCCGCGTCGACGACGTCGCGGCCGAGACCGACGTCTCCGTCATGCATGGCTACTCGATCTACAGCTCGATCGCGCGCGCACCGCTTGACCCCGATTACGTGCCGTTCACCGCGGCCCTGACGGCGGCGCTGGCTGGTCGACCGGTCCTCTACGAGGAGTTCGGGGTCAACACCGGCTCGCCGGACGGCCCGAGTCGATGGGAGGAGCATCCGGGCTGGGACGGCCGCAAGCTGCGGATCCACTTCGCGTCCGAGGATGATGCGGCGGCGTACTACGCGGCGGTGCTGCCCCGCCTCGTCGACGCCGGCGCCCTCGGGGCCTTCGCCTGGTGCTTCGCCGACTACGAACCCGGGCTCTGGGATCGCCCGCCGTGCGACCACCAACCGCACGAGCGCTTCTTCGGCCTGGTCCGGCCCGACGGGACGATCAAGCCATCCGCGATCGCGCTCCGCGACTTCGCGGCCGGCGATCCGGTCATCCGCGAGCCGGCGCGCACCGTGAGCCTCCACGGCGGCCCGGACGCGTACTACCGCGACCCGGCGGCGACGATGCGCGACCTCTACGCGACGTGGGTCCGGAGCGGGGCGAGCACGTCGGCATAGGCCGTCGGTTGCCGGGCATTTCGAGGCTCGGGTATCCTCGTGGCCTGGCGGAGTAGCTCAGTGGTAGAGCAGGGGACTCATAAGCCCTTGGTCGGTGGTTCGAATCCGCCCTCCGCTACCAGCTTCCCGTCCAGCCCCGGACGAACCGGTCCCAGCCGGTCTCTCCCCTCCGGTCCCACCCTGCGGCCCCGCCAAACGGCCTCCCCGGATGGCTGAAACGGCCGGACCTCCGTTCGGGATGGGGCCGCCACGGGCCACGGGTATACTCGATCTCGTGTCGGGCGGGACTCCGTCCGGCCGCTGATCCGGAGGCTTCGTTGAATCCCAGGTTCTTCCGCAACGGAATCGTCATGCTCGTGCTCGTCGTGGGCACGGTCGCGCTCCTCTATACGTGGATTTCGTCGTCCAACACGATCAAGTCCAAGCCGTACCTCGGCGGCGACTCGTTCATCACGGATCTCCGCCAGGGCAACGTCGAGAAGGTCCTGCAGCAGGGCGAGACCCTGACCGTCGATCTCAAGGGCGGCCCGGCCAACCAGCCCGAGTACACCGTCAACATCGCCAACGTCCTGACCCAGGTCCAGCAGGACATCCTGCGCGAGACCGCCGACGCCGGCGTCCCGACCCCCGTCTACGAGGCGAAGCCCGCCCCGGACACGTCGTGGATCGGGCTGCTCCTGACCGGCCTCCTGCCGCTCCTCGTCATCGGCGGCTTCATCTTCTTCATGATGCGGCAGGCCCAGGGCACGAATAACCAGGCCCTGAGCTTCGGCAAGAGCCGGGCCCGGATGTTCCTCGGCAACAAGACCGTGGTGACGTTCAGCGACGTGGCCGGGGTCGACGAGGCCAAGACCGAGCTCCAGGAAGTCGTCGAGTTCCTCAAATACCCCGAGAAGTTCAACTCGCTCGGGGCGCGGATCCCGCGGGGCGTGCTGCTCGTCGGACCGCCCGGCACCGGCAAGACGCTCATGGCCCGCGCGGTCGCCGGCGAGGCCGGGGTGCCGTTCTTCTCGATCTCCGGCTCGGAGTTCGTCGAGATGTTCGTCGGCGTCGGCGCCTCGCGCGTGCGCGACCTCTTCGACCAGGCGAAGCGCAACTCGCCGTGCATCGTGTTCGTGGACGAGATCGACGCGGTCGGCCGCCAGCGCGGCGCGGGCCTCGGTGGGTCGCACGACGAGCGCGAGCAGACGCTCAACCAGATCCTCGTCGAGATGGACGGCTTCGACACCAACACGAACGTCATCGTCGTCGCCGCCACGAACCGGCCGGACGTCCTCGACCCGGCGCTCCTGCGCCCGGGCCGCTTCGACCGGCAGGTCATCCTCGACCGGCCCGACATGAAGGGCCGCGTCGCGATCCTCAAGGTGCATACGAAGGGCAAGCCGCTCGACAAGGCCGTCGACATCGAGGGCGTGGCGCGGCAGTCGCCGGGCTTCTCCGGCGCCGACCTCGCGAACCTCGTCAACGAGGCTGCGATCCTGTCGGCGCGCCGGAACAAGAAGGTCATCGGCATGGGCGAGTTCACCGAGGCGCTCGAGCGCATCGTCGCCGGCCCGGAGCGCAAGTCCCGCGTCATCTCCGACCAGGAGAAGCTGATCATCGCCTACCACGAGGGCGGTCACGCGCTCGTGCAGCGGGTCCTGCCGAAGTGCGACCCGGTGGCGAAGGTCACGATCATCAGCCGCGGCATGGCCCTCGGCTACACGATGGCCCTGCCGACTGAGGACCGCTATCTCCAGTCGAAGAGCGAGTTCGAGGACAAGATCGCCGGGCTGCTGGCGGGCAACGCCGCCGAGCGGATGATCTTCGGCGACACGACCACCGGCTCGTCGAACGACATCGAGAAGGCGACCGACCTCGCCCGCCGCATGGTCACCGAGTTCGGCATGAGCGACAAGCTCGGGCCGCTGTCCTTCGGGAAGCGCGACGAGCTCGTGTTCCTCGGCCGTGAGATCGGCGAGCAGCGCAACTACTCGGACGAGGTGGCCAAGCAGATCGACGAGGAGGTCCGGGCGATCATCGACCGGGCCTACGAGCGGGCGAAGGAGGTCCTCGACGACCACCGCGGCCGACTCGAGTCGCTCGCCGCCAAGCTCATCGCCGAGGAGACGGTCGACGGCGAGGACTTCGAGAAGCTGTTCTCGGACCTGCCGCCGAAGGAGAACCGCCACGGGCCGGCCCGCCGGCCCGCCGTCGTCGGTCCCGGCCAGCCCACCCCTGGCACCGCCCCGCAGCCGAACCCGCAGCCGGCCTGAGCCCGGCGCGCACCCGCGCGGGCCTGACGCCGGCGCGCGACCCGCTTC
>DATBKB010000075.1:0-16011 GCA_036556145.1 Candidatus Limnocylindrales bacterium
CGGATGGACCCCAACGTCCCGCTGGTGGTGTCGCAGGTCAACCCCGACGACCTCGAGCGCCACGAGGGCATCATCGCCAATCCCAACTGCTCGACGATGCAGCTCGTGCCCGTCCTCATGGCCCTCCGCGACTCCGTCGGCATCGCCCGGGTCGTGGTCGACACCTACCAGTCCGTCTCCGGCACGGGCGCCGACGCGATCGCCGAGCTGGAGGGGCAGATTCGCGCCCACGTGGCCGGCGAGGACAAGCAGGCCGCGGTCTACCCGCACCCGATCGCGTTCAATGCGCTCCCGGAGATCGACGTCTTCCTCCCCAACGGGTACACGAAGGAGGAATGGAAGGTCGTCAACGAGAGCCGCAAGATCCTGGGCATCCCGGATCTGCGCATCTCGTGCACGGCGGTGCGGATCCCCGTCTTCGTCAGCCACTCCGAGGCCGTCCACGTCGAGACCCGGGCCCCGATCACTCCCGACCGGGCCCGTGAGCTCTTCGCCATGGTCCCAGGCGTCGTCGTCCAGGACGACCCGGAGGCCCACGAGTACCCGCTCGCGACCGAGGCCGCCGGCCGCGACGAGATCTTCGTCGGCCGGGTCCGCCAGGACCTGTCGGTTGCCGACGGGCGCGGAATCGCCTTCTGGGTCGTCTCGGACAACGTCCGCAAGGGCGCCGCGACAAACGCCGTGGAGCTCGCCGAGATCCTCGTCGCCCGCGACTGGATCCGCGCCGCCTCTCGGCGGGGCGAGCGCCCGACCGGCGGCGGATCCCGCCGCGCCGATCCCGACGCCGACCGACGCCGTGCGCCCGAGCGCCGCGTCGCGGCGGGCGGGGCAGGGGCGTGACGGACGCCGAGCGGCAGGCCGCGCTCGAAGACATCGCCGCCGAGGTCCGCGCCTGCACGCGATGCCGGCTCCACGCCGGCCGGACCAACGCCGTGCCGGGCGAAGGCAATCCCGAGACCGAGGTGATGTTCGTCGGCGAGGGGCCCGGCTTCAACGAGGACCGGCTCGGCCGTCCGTTCGTCGGGCGCGCGGGCGACTTCCTCGTCCGGCTGCTGGCGTCGATCGGCTGGAAGCGGGACGAGGTCTTCATCACGAACGTCGTCAAGTGCCGGCCGCCGGACAACCGCGACCCCTTCCCCGACGAGATCGCGGCCTGCGCGCCGTTCCTGCGCCGCCAGGTCGAGACCCTCGATCCGGCGCTCGTCGTGACGCTCGGGCGCTACTCGATGGCGTCGTTCCTGCCCGGTACCCGGATCTCGGCCGCCCACGGCACCTTCCGGCCGGCCGATCCCTCGACCGGCGCCGGCAACGCCCTGGCCTTCGCGATGTACCACCCCGCGGCCGCCCTGCGGACGACGGCGATCGCGGAGACATCGCTGGAGGACATGACGGGCGTGCCGGCGGCACTGCTCGAGGCGCGCCGCCGCCGCGAGGAGGCGGCGCAGGTGCAGTCGACCGCACAGGCCACGGCGCCGGCGACGACCCCGGAATCGGAGCGGGAGCCGGTCCTCGCGGGTGCCGCGGCGGCCGACTCGGCCGAGCCGCCGATCCCCACCGACCAGCTCAGCCTCTTCTGAACGCAGGAACGACCCGCGACATGGCTGACGCGAACAAGCCGCTCCGGATCATCCCGCTCGGCGGGGTGGGCGAGATCGGCAAGAACATGTACGTCTTCGAGTACGGCGACGACATCGTCGTCATCGACTGCGGGCTGATGTTCCCCGACGAGGAGATGTTCGGCATCGACCTCGTCGTTCCCGACGTGACGTACCTCCGCGAGCGGAAGGGGAACGTCCGGGCGTTCCTCATCACCCACGCCCACGAGGACCACGTCGGGGGGCTGCCCTACATCCTCCCGGACTTCCCGGGCGTGCCGATCTACGCCTCGACACTCGCCAGGGGCCTGCTCGGCAACAAGATCAAGGAGCACAAGCTCCACAACAACCCGCTCATCGGGATGGAGCCGGGCGACGAGCTGCGGGTCGGTCCGTTCACCGTCATCCCGTTCCGGGTCGGCCACTCGATCCCGGACGCGATGGGGATCGCGCTTCGCACCCCGGTCGGGATCGTCGTCCACACCGGCGACTTCAAGTTCGATCACACGCCGGTCGACGGCAAGCTTTCCGACTTCCACACCCTCGCCCGGCTCGGCGAGGAGGGCGTGGTTTGCCTCCTGTCTGACTCGACCCGGGCCGAGAACCCCGGCTACACACCCTCGGAGCGGACCGTCGGCGAGGCATTCCGCGAGATCATGGAGCCGCTCGACGGCCGCGTCATCGTGGCGACGTTCGCCAGCAACATCGCCCGGCTGCAGCAGGTCCTCGACGCCTCGGCCGACATGCAGCGCCAGGTCGCGGTCATCGGTCGCTCGATGGAGCAGAACTTCAAGGTCGCGACGGACCTCGGGTACCTCCAGTACGCCCCCTCGACGATCGTCGCCAAGGACCGGATCGGTGACGTGCCGGACGGGAAGCTCGTCATCGCCACGACCGGCGCGCAGGGCGAGCCGATGTCCGGCCTGGCCCGGATGGCGAACCGCGACCACCGCTTCGTCGAGATCCAACCCGGCGACACCGTGATCGTCAGCGCCAGCCCCATCCCGGGCAACGAGGAATACGTCGCCCGGACGATCGACAACCTCTTCAAGGCCGGTGCGAACGTCTACTACCACACGATCAAGCGGGCGCACGTCTCAGGCCATGCCAGCCAGGAGGAGCTGAAGCTCATGCTCGGGCTGACGAAGCCGAAGCACTTCATCCCCATCCACGGCGAGTTCCGGATGCAGGTCCAGCACGGCCGCCTGGCGATCGAGACCGGGGTCCTTCCGGAGAACGTGTTCATCATCGAGAACGGCGTGCCGATCGAGATCCTGCCCGACGGCTCGGCCCGCCGCGGGCAGCCCGTCCCGGCCGGCTATGTCTTCGTCGACGGCCTGTCGGTCGGCGACGTCGGCGAGATCGTGCTGCGCGACCGGCGCCAGCT
Source organism: Candidatus Limnocylindrales bacterium (assembly GCA_036556145.1). Lineage (GTDB taxonomy): Bacteria > Chloroflexota > Limnocylindria > Limnocylindrales > CSP1-4 > JACDAV01. The sequence goes on from DATBKB010000075.1 coordinate 2,983, forward strand.
CGCGAACGACGGGATGTTCCTCGTCGTCGTGACCGTCGACAAGCAGACCGGGGCGGTCATCGGGCGGCCCGAGATCGTCACCCGCGGCTTCGTCCACGGCAACGAGCAGGACCCGATCATCGAGGAGGCCGCGACGCGGGTCGTCGCCGCGATCGAGAACCCCGGCGACCACATCTCGGAGATCGCCCTGCTGAAGAGCCAGATCAAGGACGCCGTCTCGCACTTCCTCTACGAGCAGACGAAGCGCCGGCCGATGGTCTTCCCGGTCGTGGTGGAGGTCTAGATGGCCCGGCGGCACGCCCGACGCCGGTGACGCAACTGGGGCCTGCCTGAATTCGCCCTGCCGCCGGAGGTCGCCCGGTCGCTCTTCGGGCTGACCCTCCTCGTCCTCGGCGTGATCATGCTGATCATGCTGTTCCTGCCGGCGGGGGAGGGAACCCTCACCCGCTGGGCACGGGACCTCGTCGTGCCGTTCTTCGGCAGCGGCCGCTGGTTCCTGCCGTTCCTCCTGCTCGGCGCCGGCGCCTACATCGAGTGGAACGGCGAGCTCGCGGCCGGCTGGCAGTGGCGGCTCGTCGCCGGCGCCATCGCGTACCTCGCGTTCCTCGGCGTCATCGAGTTCCTGCCCGAGCGCGGCGGCGGCCGCATCGGCACCGCCATCGCCGACGCGCTCAGGGGGCCGCTCCAGGATCCGGTCGCGTTCGTCCTCCTCGCGGGGGTGATGATCGGGGCGCTGCTGGTCGCGCTCGAGCGGCCGCTCAGCGTCCTCGTCCAGCCGCTCACCCGACCGATCGGCGGCGTCGCCGGCGTGCTCGCGACTCGCGCCGAGAACCTGCCCGGTCGGGCCAAGCCCGCCCGCAACGGCAAGGTGGCGACGGCGACTCGGGCCTCACGACGCAAGGTCGCGGTGGGACCGGGCTCGCCCGGCCAAACCGGCATCTGGGATCGATCGAAGCCCGAGGACGAGGACGTCGAGGACGAGGAGGAGGAAGAAGAGGAAGAGCTCGAGCCGATCCCGGCCGCCGTCCCGAGCTCGGCGCCCACGTCGGCGACGTTCGCGCCACTTCGCACCGCGACGGGAACGGCCGTCGCCGAGCGGACACGCGCCCTGCGCGACCCGGACGACGTCCTCGACGCCGGAGACGCGGCGCCGACGCGTGAGCGGATCGAGTACGTCCTCCCGCCGCTCGACCTGCTCGAGGACGACGAGGGTCCCGCCGCGCCGGCCAACGAGGAGGCGGTCCACCGGCGGAACGAGGAGATCATCGTCCGCAAGCTCGCGAGCTTCAACATCCCGGCCCAGGTCGTGAATCGGAACGCCGGGCCCGTCGTCACGCAGTACGAGGTCCAGCCTGCGCCTGACATCAAGGTCAGCCGGATCGAGGCGCTCGCCGACGACCTCGCGATGGCCCTTGCCGCACGCTCGCTCCGGATCGAGGCGCCGATCCCCGGCAAGAGCGCCGTGGGCATCGAGATCCCGAACAAGGAGTTCAACATCGTCGCCCTCCGCCGGATCCTCGAGGAGGTCGACTTCAAGGGCTCGGGCTCGAAGCTGACGTTCGCGCTCGGTCGCGACGTCGCCGGCAAGGCGCACGCGGTGGACCTGGCCAAGATGCCGCACCTCCTGATCGCTGGCGCGACGGGCTCGGGCAAGAGCGTCATGGTCAACGCGCTCATCACGAGCCTGCTGTGCGAGGCGACCCCCGGCGACGTCCGCCTGATCCTCATGGATCTCAAGCGCGTCGAGCTCGCCTCGTACAACGGCCTGCCGCACCTCATGGTCCCGGTCATCACGGAGCCGGAGCGGGCAAAAGCCGCGCTCAAGTGGGCCGTCAACGAGATGGAGAGCCGGTACCGCCGGTTCGCCGGCGCCTCGGCGCGCAACATCCGGGTCTACAACGACGGCCGCGCCGATCCCGAGGATCGCCTGCCGTCCATCGTCATCGTCGTCGACGAGCTGGCCGACCTGATGATGCGCGAGGGCAAGAACGTCGAGGACCCGATCGTCCGCCTCGCCCAGAAGGCCCGGGCGACCGGGATCCACATGGTTCTCGCGACGCAGCGTCCCTCCGTCAACGTCGTGACGGGCCTCATCAAGGCCAACTTCCCGAGCCGGATCGCGTTCGCGATGGCGTCGCAGATCGACTCGCGGACCATCCTCGACGCCCCGGGCGCGGAGGACCTCATCGGTCGCGGCGACATGCTCTACCAGCCGTCGGACCTGCCCCGGCCGATGCGCCTCCAGGGCGTCTTCGTCTCCGACCCCGAGATCGCCCGCGTGGTCGACCACTGGAAGGGCCAGATCGACGATCCGCGCTACGACCTTTCGATCATCGAGAGCGACGAGGAGGGCAGCGGCGGCGCCGACGATCTCCTCGACGAGGACGCCGACCGGCTCCTGCCCGACGCCGTCGAAGTGATCCGCGAGTACGACCGCGCCTCGGCATCGCTCCTCCAGCGCCGGCTGAAGATCGGCTACGCGCGGGCGGCACGGATCATCGACCAGCTGGAGGCGCGCGGCTACATCGGCCCGTTCGACGGCTCGAACGCGCGGCAGGTGCTGCGGCGTGACGCCGGTGGATCGGAGAGCGACGACTTCGACGACGAGGGCGAATGACGACGAGGGGCCAGGCTCGAAGCGGGGCGTCGGACCTCCAGGCGCGGCGCACCGTCGCGGCTGACCCGGCGCCGGGCCTGCCCCGCAAGCTCGTCGCGGCGCGCGAGCGCAAGGGCGTCGACCTCGCCCGCGCCGAGCGCGACACGAAGATCCGGGCGCGGTACCTCGATGCGCTCGAGCAAGGCGACTGGCGGGCGCTGCCCGGCACCGTCTACACGAAGGGCTTCCTCCGCAATTACGCGCTCTATCTCGGGCTCGATCCCGACGAGGTCATCCGCGAGTGGCGGCACGACCGGGGTGACGCGCGCGAGGCGGAGCCGATCACGGTCCCGCGTGCCATCACCGCGCCCCGTCGCGGCCTGACGTTCTCGACCGGGATCCTCTGGGCGGCGCTCCTGACGGCCGGGGTCGCCGCCTTCGCGATCTACCTTGGCGTGCAGCTCCTGCGGTTCGCCCGCCCGCCGACGCTCGAGATCCTCGACCCGCCGGTCGCGGTGTCGACGGTCGACGAGACGACCACGAGCTACACGCTTCGAGGCCGCTCGATCGCCGGCGCGACGATCTCGATCAAGACGCCGGGACGCGAGCGCCCGTACCTCGTCTCGGCCGGGCCCGACGGGACCTGGTCCGCGCTCGTCGACCTCCGCCGCGGCCGCAACCAGTTCGACCTCACGGCGACCGACCCCGAGACCGGCAAGTCGGCCGAGCGCGTCGAGCAGCTCTTCATCACCGTGCCGTTTCTCGTCATCGAGGCGCCGACGCTCACCGTCGACCAGCCGGCCGAGGACGCGACGTACGAGAACGGCGCGATCCCGGTCCAGGGCGTTGCCCGGAATGCGGATCGGGTCGAGATCTCGGCCGCCTACCTCGGCCCGACCGGTGAGGGCGCGGCGCCGGCATCGTCTCCCGCCGCGTCGCGCTCGCCCAAACCGTCGCCGAAGCCCTCGCCGACACCGCGAGTCCCGAAGCCCGTCAGCGTCACGCTCGGCGACGACGGGACCTTCGCGGCGCCCGTGGAGCTGACGGCCGGCCGGTGGGCGCTCACCGTGTCGGCCTTCAGCAAGAGCGGCAAGACGACGTCGCTGCGGCGCGACGTGACGGTCGCCTACGAGGGCGTGAACCTCGTCGTCGGCGTGCGCGGCGGTCGAGCCTGGCTCCGCATCTGGGTGGACGAGAAGCCGTACCCGCTCGAGCGCTGCCCGAACGAGCTCTGCGCGGACGGCGAGACGATCAGCCTCACGGGCCGCACGTCGATCGAGGTCCGCACGGGCTCAGCAGGCAACACGCACTTCACGCTCAACGGTCGCTCGCTCGGCGCGCTCGGCGAGATCGGCGTCGCCGAGACCTGGCGCTTCGAGCCGCCGGATCCGCCGCGCAAGACGAAGCGCAGCTGACGTGCCCACGCACCCGGCCGGTGATTCCGGCGAGGCGCTCACCGGGCTCGCCGGGCTCATCGACCTGGCGGAACGAATCCAGGCAACGTGCCTCGAGCGCTCGCTGACCGTCGGCGCAGCGGAGTCCGAAACCGGCGGACTCGTTGCCCATGCGATCACCGAGGTCGCCGGCTCGTCCGGTTACTTCCTCGGCTCGATCGTCGCGTACTCGAACGAGGCCAAGCAGGCGGTGCTCGGGGTTCCCGCGAGCATCCTCGCGGCCCACGGCGCCGTGAGCGCCCAGACCGCCCGGGCGATGGCGAGTGGCGCCCGGGCCCGGCTCGGCGTCGATCTCGCGATCGCGATCACCGGAATCGCCGGGCCGGGCGGCGGCTCGGAGGCCAAGCCGGTGGGGCTGACCTACGTCGCGTCCGCCGACGCCGACGGCGAGGACGTCCGCAAGTTCCAGTGGACGGCCGGCCGAGCCGAGAACAAGCGGCTCAGCGCCGAGGCCGCCCTCGAGCTCGTGCTCGAGCGCGCGCGGCGACTCCGCCCCGAGCGGTCGTGACCCGGGACGCCGCGGGCGTCGGCGAGGGACTGGCCGCCGCCAGACCAGCACGCCCGATCGTCACGGGGGAGGCGATTCATGTCGTCGGCGTCGCCGGTGCCGGCGCATCCGCGGCCGCGCTCCTTGCCCATCGCGCCGGCGCGCACGTGACCGGTTGCGATGCGGGCGGGCCGTCCCCATACACGGCGGCGCTCGATGCGGTCGGCATCCCGGTCTCGTGGGCCCACGACCCCGCTCACGTGACCGCCGTGCGCCCGGACCGGCTCGCCGTCACCAAGGCGATCACGGCCGTCGACGCGCACCACCCGGAGCTCGAGGCGGCACGCGCGGCCGGCGTTCCGCTCGAGCCCTGGCAGCAGGTCGTGGCGGACGCGGCCGTCGGGCGGACGCTCGTCGCCGTAGCGGGCACGCACGGCAAGAGCACGACCGCAGGCTGGCTCGTCCACGTCCTCGTCGCGGCGGGCCATGACCCGGCGGCCTTTGTCGGCGCGCTCCTGCCCCCCGAGCTGACCGGCGGCCTTCCCGCGACCGCGCGCTGGGGCAGGGGACCGGCGTTCGTCGTCGAGGCCGACGAGTACGCCGGCAACTTCGACGCGTACCGGCCGGACATCGCGATCGTGACGTCCGCCGAGTGGGACCATCCCGACGTCTTCGCCGATCGCGACGCCGTGATCGCCGCCTTTGCGGCCTGGCTCGGCAACGCGCGCGACGGAGCGACGCTCGTCGCGAACGCCGGGGACGACGGCGTGAAGGCGCTCATCGACCGGTTGCGCGACGCCCGTCTCCGCCTCGCCACCTACGCCCTCACGGACGATCAGGCGCCGGACCGGCATGCACGGCTCCTCGGCCGGATCGTGGATGCGGATCGCTCGGGGACGACCGTCGAGATTCGGGGCCTGGGCTCCGAGCCTTCGATCACGGTCCGGCTCGCGACGGCGGGTCGACACAACGTCGCGAATGCCCTCGCCGTTGCGGCCGCGGCCGAGGCGCTGGGCGTCGAGAGCGCCGCCATCGCCGACGGCCTCGGGACGTTCCCCGGCGTCGGCCGGCGCCTCGAGCGGAAGGGCGAGGCCCGGGGGGTCGTCGTCTACGACGACTACGGCCACCATCCGACCGCGATCCGCGCGACCATCGGCGCGATCCGCCAGCGGGAGCCCGGGCGCCGCGTGTGGGCCGTCTACGAGCCGCTCACCTACCACCGCACCGCGGCGCTGCTCGACGACTTCGCCGAGGCGCTCGCGACCGCCGATGCCGTGGCGATCGCCGACATCTGGGCCGGGCGCGACCCCGACACGACCGTGGCGACGCCCCAGGGACTGGCGGACGCGGTTGCCCGGCGGCGACCCGGGATGACGGTCGATGCGCCGGGCTCGGTCGAGGCCACGGCGGACTGGCTCGCCGGCGAAGTCCGGCCGGGTGACGCCGTCCTCGTGATGGGTGGCGGCAAGAGCTACCGGATCGGCGAGCGGCTGCTCGAGCGCCTGTCGGACTGATCGACCCGATCGGGCTCCACGGGTACCATGGGGAACCGCCCCGTGGCGGCGGCACAGGGAGGAGCCAGATGGCCGGAGAGGTGTCGTTTGACGTCGTCAGCGAGTTCGACGAGCAGGAGCTCCGGAACGCCCTCGACCAGGTCCGGCGCGAGGTCCAGCAGCGCTACGACTTCCGGGGAGCGACCGTCGATCTGGAGCACGCGAAAGGCGAGCTGACACTCCTGACGGACGACGAGTTTCGCGCGAAGGCCGTGAAGGACCTCGTCGAGTCGAAGGCCGTGCGGCGGGGCCTCTCGCTGAAGATCTTCGAGTGGGGCAAGCTCGAGCCGGCCGGCGGCGGCAAGGTTCGCCAGACGATCGGCCTGCGCCGCGGCCTCGACGACCCGCTGGCGAAGAAGTTGCAAAAGCTCATCCGCGACGAGTTCCCGAAGGTCAAGTCGCAAATCCAGGGCGACGCCATCCGCGTGTCCGGCAAGAGCAAGGACGAGCTCCAGCGAGTCATCGGCCGGCTGCGCGAGCTCGATGAGACGGTGCCGCTGCAGTTCCAGAACTACCGGTAGGTCGCCGGGTTGCTGCCGGGGGCCCGACTTGCGCGGATCCTCATGATCCTGGTCGCGGTGATCGTCATCCTGGGCCTCGTGCTCTCGGCGATGTCACTGCCGATCGGCTTCTAGTGTTGGAGACGGATCGATGATCGACCAGCAGGGGACGGCTTCGCCGTCGACCGAGACGACCGAGAGCACGGACTCACAGGAGCTCGCCGACACGACGGACTCGACCGAACAATTCGAGGCCCCGCAGGCGACCGAGACAGCGCCGCGGGAGACGAGCGAGGCTGTCGACGACGGCCACGGCGCGACCGACGAGGTCGCCGCGCCGGTCGAGCCGGACCCCGAGGCGCCGCTGGCGGACCTCGACCGCGCCGCCGAGCCGATCCCGCCGACGACGACCACCGCCGAGGCATCGACCGAGTCATCCGCGGCAGCCTCCGTCGAGGATTCGCCGGAGGCGCCGCCCGCGCCGCCGGCCGAGGAGACTCCGGCCGTGCCGCGGACGGTCGGGCGGCTCGTCGCCGACGCCCTGCGCGCCGCGGGCGTTCGCTACGCGTTCACCGTCCCCGGCGAGAGCTTCCTCGGCCTTCTCGAGGGGCTCGACGGCGCGGGCATCCGCGTTGTCGCGACGCGCCACGAGGGCGCGGCCTCGTTCATGGCCGAGGCCTACGGGCAGCTCACCGGCCGGCCGGCCGCGTGCCTCGCGACGCGCGCCGTCGGCGCCGCCAATCTCGCGATCGGGATTCACACCGCACGCCAGAACTCCACGCCGATGTTCGCCCTCGTGGGCCAGGTCGAGCGGCAGTTCCGGGGTCGCGAGGCGTTCCAGGAGGTCGACCAGGTCGACACGTTCGGACGCGTCGCGAAGTGGGCCGCCGAGCCGCGCGAGCCCGCGGCGGTCGTCACCGCGGTTGGCGAGGCGATCCGGCACGCGCTCGGCGGACGGCCCGGTCCGGTCCTCCTGTCCCTTCCCGAGGATCTCCTCGACGAGATGGTACCGGCGGGGCTCGACGTCGACACGAGCCGGCCGAGCCCGCCTCGGGCCGACGTGCCCGAAGTCCGCGCCGTGCTCCAGCTGCTGGCGTCGGCCGAGCGCCCGGTGATCCTCGCCGGGGCAGGCGTCCTTCGGGCTCGCACCTCGAGCGACCTGACCCGCTTCGCGGAGATGCTCGAGGTGCCGGTCGTTGCGGCGTGGCGCCGTGGCGACGTCGTTTCCAACGAGCACCCGCTGTTCCTCGGGATGGCGGGCTACGGCTCGCCGGCCGCGGTCCGCGAGCGCCTCGAGCGCGCCGACGCCATGCTCGTCATCGGCTGCCGTCTGAGCGAGGTCACGAGCTTCGGCTACCGCGTTCCGGCCGAGGGCACGCGTTGGGCCCACGTCGACCTCGCACCTCGCGACGGTCGGGACGGGCTCGTCGGGCCGGCGATCGCCGTGCGCTCCGACGCCCGGGCATTCCTCCGGGCCGCCGTGCAGCGGCTTCGCGCGTCGGCCCTCCTCGCGGCGCCGCTCGATGCTCGCCGCGTCGAGAACGAGCGCGACCGTGCGGCCTGGGAGCAGGCTGCGAACGTCGAGGGAGGGGAGTGGTCGGGCCCCGGCGTCCATCCCGGCAAGGTCATCACCGCGCTGCGCCAGTCGCTGCCCGACGAGGCGATCCTCACCACCGATGCCGGGAACTTCGGTGGCTGGGCGGCTCGCGGCTTCCGCTTCCGGCGCCCCGGAACATTCCTCGGACCGACGTCCGGGGCGATGGGCTACGGACTCCCCGCGGCGATCGCCGCGGCGCTCGTCCACCGCGATCGGCCGGTCGTCGCCCTGGTCGGGGACGGCGGCCTCGCGATGTCGATGGCCGAGCTCGAGACCGCCGTCCGCGAGCACACCCGCGTCGTCGTCCTCGCGTTCGACAACGAGCGCTACGGGACGATCCGGATGCACCAGGAGGCGCGGTCCGGAGGCACCGTTGGAACGGACCTCGGGCCGATCGACTTCGCCGGCGTCGCCCGGGCGTGTGGCGCCCGCGGCGTCCGTGTCGACACCGACGACGCGTTCGAGCCGGCGCTGCGGCAGGCGCTCACGGCCGACAAGCCCACGGTGATCCAGCTGGTGCTCGACCGCCGCTGGGTCTCGGTCGACCAGCCGGCAGTCGGGTAGGCGGCCCCGAGGCCGCCGGAGCCGGTCAGGCCCGGGTCGGCGCCTCCGAGGCGCGAGCGAGCCGCTCGCGAAGCCCGATCGGCCACGTCCGGGTCAGGAGGATCCGCACGTGGGCGGCCTCCGTCCGGCGCCGCTCAGGCGACTCCAGCCGGCGGACGTGCTCGCGGAACGCCGCGGCGTCGTCGGCGGTCGGTTCGGGGCGGTTGCGAGGAAACATGGCGCGCAGGGTCCACCGGCCGGTGCGTCCCGGCAACCCGGTGATTGGGGGCACCACCCCCCGGCGATAGTCCGGGTCGGGCCCCCGGGCCCAGTCCCGGCTCAACGATCGAGCTGCCCGCGAAGCTTCGCCGCCTCCTCTCGGAGCTGCGCCGCCTCGGCCCGAAGACCGTCGATCTTCGCCTTGGTGCTTTCGAACCACCCGGTCGGGGCACCCGAGCCGGCGCTGGCCTCCCGCCTGTTCACGACGTCGGCGAAGAGTCGCGTCGCCTCCTCGAAGTCGACGGGCGCCTGCTCCTTCGCCAACTCCGAGCTGTACCGGCTCTGGAGCTCGTTCGCCTCCTCCTCCTTCTTCGCCGCGAGGGCCTCCATCGCCTCCGCGTCGTCACGCCGCGAGTCCCTCGCGACGGTCGAGATTCGACCCGAGCCGAGGAACCGGGGGCCGAACCCGAAGCCCAGGCCGCCGGCCATCAGCGCGAGGCCAAGCACGATCAGGAGCGGATTGCTGCCGCCGGTGGTCGCGGGGGGCGGGGAGGTGACGCCCGATGGCGCGGGCGTCGGCGCGGCCGTCGGGGCCGCCGTCGCAACGGGGCTGGGCGACGCGCCGGGCGCACTCGCCGCCATGCCGTACGGGGCGTGGACCGCAAGGACTGTCCCATTCCGGCCGGTCGCGATGATCGTCAGCGGCTGGTCGTCGCTGTCCCAGGCCGCATCGCGCGGCGTCGGCGCATCGGCGCTGCAGCCCGTGGCGTCGCGGCAGACCCGCGTGGGATCGCCTTCGATGGCGAAGTTCCAGAAGGTCTGGCCGCCGTACGTCCCGCGGACCATGATCGGCAGGTAGGTCCGGATGTCCGGGTCGCCGTTCGAGCCAACGATCACGTGGACCCGCTGGCCCGGCGCGATGTCGAGCAGCCCGAGGCCGCCGAGGCCCGTTTGCGGATTGAAGAACTCGAGGCGTCCCGGGGCATTGCCGTACGGCGGCGGCTCGAGGATCGGCTGGGTCATGTTGCCGCGGAACCGATAGCCGCACCCGTCCGGCTGCAGATAGAGCCCGCCGATGTAGCTGCCGCGGATCATGCCGCGGTACGACTGGCCCTCACCCGCCGCCTCGAACCGGCCGTCCTGATCGATCGTGCCCGTCGAGACGTGGTTGAGACCGAGTTGCGTCAGCGTCAACAGCCCCGCGTTCACGGAGACCTGGAAGCCCGACTGGAAGCGCGGCGTCGGGCAGTTGCCCTCGCTCTGCTCGAAGTCAACGAGACCGATCGTCGTGCCGGTGACCGGGGCCGCGGTCGGAACGCTCGTCGGCCGGGCGGTCGGCGCGACGGTCGCGACGGCGGCCGAGCTGGGTGACGGCGCAGCACCACCCGGACCGCCGGTCGTCCCGAGGAGCTCGGGCTGGACGCCCAGGGCGAGCATCCCGGCACCGATGATCGCGGTGATGACGCCGATGATCTCGCGGCAGCTCGCGCCCGAGCCGAACGTCCACGGCGCGTTGTCCCAGAAACGCCGCTCCTTGTCGGGCTCCGCGCCGGCCTCCTGCCGGTCCTTCGCGTAGTTCTTCGCCGCCTCGCTGCCCCCCCACTCGGGATTGACGTCGTCGATCTCGCTGAGGATGTCCTCGTCCGGAGGCAGGTTCGCAATCTGCTCCTCGATCCGTTGGAGCTCGGCTCGAGCGTCGGCGGCTGCCTTCTCGGCGGCGGCCGCCCTGTCGGCGACCTCGACGTCGGGCGGGGGCAGCTCCGGGAGAGGCCCGCTGACGATCGTGTCGCCTCCCGCCCACGCGGCCTCGAAGAAACCGTCCCTGCCCCGCTCCGCCGCATTCGCCTCGGCCGCCGCCTCGTCCGCTTCGCGCTGCTTCGCTTCGCGGTTCTTCTCGACCTCGTCCTTCGCCTTTTGCGCATCGCGCTCGGCCTGACGGACGCGGTCCTGGGCCTGGAAGCGCTGGTACTCGAGGTCCTCCCGGACACGGCGCGCGATCGCCTCGGCCTCGAACTCGTCGGGCACGGCTCCCTCCCTCGCCGGCCCGCACGTGGACGGATTGCGGCCGGCAATTTCGGGCACGATAAGCGACACCGGATCGCGCGTACAGAGAGAGACGAACGTCGTCGGCCTAGCGGCCGGTCGTCGAGCCCTTTCGCCGCCGCTTCTTCGGCGGAAGCGTTGCATCAGCCTTCGCCGCCTTGGCCTGGGCGTCCTGGATCTGCTTGAAGACTTTGCCCATGCCCGGCCGCATCAGGTCGCGTTCGCGCGCCGCGGCATCGCGGTCCCGTCGCCGGACGCGGTCCGCTTCGCGCGCGTCGAGGTCGTCGTCAGGCACGGCCGGCCGGTCGGAGCAGGTAGTGGCGGTAGCCGTAATCGCCCTGCCAGTTCCGATCCTCCGCGACCACCTCGAGGCCGGCGTCGGCGAACCACGCGAGGGCCCGGTCGCGGCCGGGATAGAAGTGATAGCCGGCGACGTCGCCCTCGATCACCTCGCCCGGGACGATCGGCAACCCGGCGGCCGAACCGGCGGCAAACCCGGCATCGATCTCCGCCTGGTCGATCTCCTCGACCGTGAGGTAGTGGTGGCCGCCCGGGCGAACGGCCCGACGCAGGTTGGCGAGAACGGTCGGCCAGTCCTCCGGCGGCACGTTCTCGATCGAGTCGATCGTCATCGTCGCGTCGAACTCGCCGTCGAAGCGCATCTCCTGCAGGCCCACCCGATGCAGCGCCGTCGCGAGGCCCTTCGCCTCCGCCGAGGCGAGCATCCCGGCCGACTGGTCGGCGCCCACGACCCGCCGGCCGGCGCGGGTCACGAACTCGAAGTACCGGCCGGTTCCGCACGGCACGTCGAGGACGACACCGTCCGGCGGCGTCGTGGCGAGCAGCCGATCGATGAAGCCGACGTGCATCGGCTGGATCGGGTCGATGACCTCGTCGTACGTGGGCCCTTCGCCGTCGTACGTCCGAACCACCGCGTCGCGCCGTTCGCGCAGCCACGCGCCGCGATCCATCTCACTCCTCCATGGGGCCGGCGGACGCAACAGTACGCCAGCGACTTGCCTCCGAGCCCGGCGCCTGTCAGAATGCCGCGCAATGTCTAGTGGAATGGTCGGCTTTTGCTCCTGTCCCCGTACCGTCGCGCCAGGAAGGCGGTGTACCTGAGCGCCCGGCGCACACGGCCCGGCGCCCCGTCACCGGCCCGACCCCTGGCGAGCAGGGGTCGTTTTCTTGCCCCGGTTCGCCGTCACCACTGAGGGAGCAGATGACCAGCCCGAACGTCTTCCCGAGCGATGCGAGGCCCGCGATCTCGACCGCGGAGCTGTTGGACCGTCTCGACGACCCGACGACGACGGTCGTCGACATCCGCCCACTGGCCGCCTACAACGGCTGGCGGCTCCAGGGTGAGCCGCGAGGTGGCCACCTGCCCGGGGCGGTGTCGTTCCCGCGCGCCTGGCTCACGAGCGTCGACGAGGCCGAGCTCACACGGCTCCTGGCCGCGAAGGACATCGTCCCGAGCCGAACCGTCGTCGTCTACGGCGACGGCCACGACGACGCGGCGGCCTTCCAGGCCTGGCTCGAGACGCGCGGCCATGCCGGCGTACGCGCGTACGGCCACGGGTTTGCGACGTGGTCGGCCGACGCGTCGCTGCCGCTCGAGCGCCTGGCGAACTACGAGAAGCTCGTCCACATCGACTGGCTGCGGGCGGTGCTCGCCGGCGATCGGCCCGAGGCCGCACCGGCCGGTCGCAGCGTGCTCTTCCACGTCAACTTCGGCGTCCCCGACGAGTACGAGGAGAGCCACATCCCGGGCGCGCTCTTCCTCGATACGAACTGGCTCGAGAACCCGGTCGACTGGAATCGCCGGTCGCCGGCGGAGCTCGACGTCGCGCTGCGGACCCTGGGCGTGACTCGCGACACGACCGTCATCGTGTACGGCCGCGACACCGAGGGCGACGCGAACGAGAAGTGGCCCGGCCGGCGCGCCGGCCAGATCGCGGCCACGCGCGCGGCGATGATCCTGCGGTACGCGGGGGTCGACGACGTCCGGCTCCTCGACGGCGGCTACGACTGGTGGGT
>DATBKB010000076.1:0-14472 GCA_036556145.1 Candidatus Limnocylindrales bacterium
GAGCGACACCGCCCGCCGCAAGAACGAGCTGTACGCCGATGCGGTGCGCCGACACGGCGGCGAGCCGCTGCTCCTCGACGCAACGGCTTCGGAGGCCGAGCGGCGCGAGGCCTTCGGCGCGATGGAGGGACTCCTGCTGTCGGGTGGCGCGGACGTCGACCCCGCGCGCTACGGCCGGTCGGTCGACGGCGCGGTCGACGTGCAGCGCGACCGCGACGCGCTCGAGGCCGCCGCGTTCGCCGCCGCGGAGGCTCGCGACCGGCCGGTGCTCGGCATCTGCCGCGGCTTCCAGGCGCTCAACGTCTTCCTCGGCGGGCGGCTCGTCCAGGACGTCGGCGGGCACATGGGCCCGAGCTACGGCTCCGGGCCGGCCCTGCGGCACGCCCTGCGGATCGTGCCAGGCACTCGGCTCGCCCGGATCCTCTTCCCGACGAACGTCGGCGGCGGGCGCGTCGAGGTCAACTCGTACCACCACCAGGCGGTTCGCGCCGACGATCTGGCCCCGGCCCTCGTCGCGAACGCTTTCGCGACCTCCCCGCTCGGCGAGCTGGTCGAGGGCGCCGAGACCCGCGGCGGCCGCCTCGTCATGGGCGTGCAGTGCCATCCCGAGCGGCGCGAGTCGACGCCCCCGTCGTTCGAGCGGCTGTTCCGGGTCTTCGTCGACGCCTCGCGTGGCGCAGCCGTCAAGCGCTCCGCCTGATCCTCGCCGCCTCGGCCGACCTGCGGCGCTGCGGGCTCAGCCGCCCGCGAGGTCGACCAGCGGCGGCAGCACCCACAGGTCCGACGTGGTGGTCAGGAAGCCCGCCACGGTCGCGACGACGAGCCCGACCGTGAAGGCGCCGAGGACGAGCCAGTCGGTCCGGTCGAACCGCAGCTCCCGCAGCCAGGTCCTCCGTCCCGTCCCGAACCCGCGCAGGTCCATCGCGTCGATCGTGTCCTCCGCGCCGGCGATCGCGTTGACGACGCTCGGAACGACGACGGGGCCGGACCGCCGCAGTCGGCCGAGCAAGCCGCGCGCCCCGGCGGACCAGTCGTAGCCCCGGACGCGCTGGGCGTCGACGGTGGTCTGGAAGTCCGCCGCCAGTGATGGCAGGAAGCGGAACGTGAGGTCGATGCCGAAGGCGAACTTGTCGGGGACGCCCAGCCGGCGGAAGGCGACGCCGAAGTCGGACGGCGCGACGGCGAAGGCGACCGGGAAGCCGATCGTCGCCATCGTCAGGTAGCGCACGAACAGCGTCACCCCCTCGCTGATCGATTCCGCCGACATCGGCGTGCCCAGGAGCGGCAGCGTGAAGAGGACGTGCGCGTCCTCGAGCGGGACGCCGTCGATCTCGCCGCCGGCAAGGATCGTGTTCACGACCACGAGCGTGCCGATGAAGACGAAAACGACGGCCCAGTTCCGCCGGATGAACCGCCACGGGATGCCCGCGGACCGGTAGTAAATGACCGCGATCCCGAGCAGGACGAGGAGGATCCGCAGGTCCCAGATCTGCAGGACCGTGAAGATGAAGATCGCGACGACGAGGATGAGGACGCGAGGGTCGCGGCGTGCCAGCCACGACCCTCGGCCGAGATACCTCGGGGCAATGTTCATGGGTCGCCCCGGACCCTCACGCTATCTGCCGAGCTGGGCCTTCACCGGCTCCCAGGCGTAGACCAGGATGGGAACGAGGATGGCCGCGGCGATGACGTCGGAGACGACCACCGGGATGTAGAGCGTCGACAGGATCGTCCCGATGTCGAGGCCCTGCAGGATGGCGTCCGTGAAGACGAACAGGAAGCCGATGATGACGGCGATGACGCCGGCGATGGCGCCGCCGATCGCCCGGTCGCGCAGGTTGCCGTTGACCCAGCGCGCCAGGTAGAGCGGGGCCAGGCCGGCGATCAGTCCGACCAGGCCGTTGGCGATGCTCCAGTTCCAGGACGTCAAAGCGCCCCAGCCGGAGATCTGATCGCCGATCGCGTTGCCGACGAGCCCGGTGAAGAAGCCGACGACCGGACCGAAGGCGTAGCCGAAGAACGGCACGATCGCGAACGCCGGGCGGACCGAGACGGTCGTGCCGGGGATCGGTACCTGGGCGACGAGGAGGATCCCGTACAGGGCTGCCCCGATCGCCGCGTAGACGATCGTGCGGGACGAGACCTCCCAGAGGCTCGACCGGCTCGGCCGGTCCATCGTGGTGGTTGCCATGAATTCCCTCCGCGTGGCTGCTGACGTGGACAGGCGACCCCCTCAAGGTCCCGCGACGGGCAATCCTCCTTCCTCAGGTGGGAGCGACGTCTCGCTCCCGCGCGACGATCCGCCGGGCCAGCGATTCCGCGTCGAGAAGCCGCCCGTTCCCCTCGCGCCATTGGGCGTTGGCGCGGAGCAAGGACGTCGGCCGCAGGTTGCAGGCGATCCAGCGCTCCTCGTCGGCGATGACGACCGCCGGCGGCCCCTCGGCCACCACCCGGCCTTCACGGAACAGCAGGATACGGTCCGCGTGCGTCAATGCAAGGTCCACGTCGTGGGTGACGAAGTAGAGGCTCTCGAGGCCGGGGATCCGGACGACCTCGCGCATGAACCGCTCGGCGGTCCGGTGGTCCTGGCCCGCGGACGGCTCGTCGAGGATGAGCGTCGGCGGCTGGAGCGAGAGGGCGATGGCCAGCGCCAGCCGCTTCTGCTGGCCGAACGAGAGGGTCAGCGGCGGCCGGTCGAGGATGCCCTCGAGACCGTCGAGGCCTGTCCGCCGGAGGGCGTCGGCGACGATCCCGTCGAACGTGGCCGGATCGCGGCCGAGGTTGCGCGGGCCGAATACGAGCTCCTCGCGGACCGACCTCGCGAACAGCATCTGGCTCGGGCTCTGGAAGACGTACCCGAAGGTCGTCGCCATCTCGGCGACCGTCCGCTCGCGGGCCGGCCGTCCATCCACCAGGATCGCCCCCGAGGACGGCTCGAGGAGCCTGATTGCCGTTCGGAAGAGCGTCGTCTTGCCCGAGCCGTTCGGGCCGAGCACCGCGACCGTCTCACGGGCGCCGAACGTCGCGTCGACGCCGCGCAGGACCTGCCGGTCCTGGTAGCCGGCCCAGACGTCGCGGTACTCGAGCCGGGGCGCGGCGCCGTCGGGTTCCGCAGAGGCTGAGTGCTCGCCCGCCGAGCCGCCGCGCCCGGCGGACGCGGGCGTTTCGCGCCGGACTCGGTCGAGCACGACGTCGAACGGCAGCTTGACCGCGGCCGGATCGGCGATCCGCAGGAACCCGTCGACCGGGCCGTGGTACCGCTCGCGCCCCTCGTCGAGGTAGAGGACGCGATCGGGCCGGATGTCGAGCGCCTCCTCGACCCGGTGCTCGACGAGGACGACCGCGTCGCCGCGGTCCGCGAGCTCACGGAGGAGGCGCAGGAGCCGGTGGGCCGTGGCCGGGTCGAGGTTCGCGAGCGGCTCGTCGACGACGTAGAGCCGCGGCCGCATCATCAGGATCCCGGCCATCGCCACGAGCTGCCGCTCCCCGCCGGAGAGCGCCGCGGTCTCGCGGCCGATGAGGTCGCGGATGGCGGCCCGGTCGCCGACCTCGTCGATGCGGCCTCGAATCTCCGCGCGCGGGATGCCCAGGTTCTCCGGACCGAAGGCCAGCTCCGCCTCGACTGTCGCGCCGACGATCTGCTTGCCCGGGTCCTGCAGCACGGTCCCGACCGACAGGGCGATGTCGCGAAGCCGCAGCTCGGTCGTCGGCCGGCCGTCGATCCGAACCTCCCCCGAGAGCTCGCCCGGATAGGCATGGGGGATGAGGCCGTTGATCGACCGGATGAGCGTGCTCTTGCCGCAGCCGGACGGGCCGGCGACGAGGATGACCTCGCCCCGCTCGACGATCAGGTTCAGGTCGCGGATCGCGGGCTCCGTGCCACGCCGGTAGCGAAACGTCAGGCCGCGGACCTCGGCGAGCGGTGCGCCGTCGGTCATCGTGGGCCTGGAGTCCGCGGCGATCAGGCGCCGGCGATGCGGGCCGGCCGGTCGCGGGCGAGACCCAGCCGAGCCGCGGCGTCGCCCTGGTTGTCGGCGAACGACAGCTGCCCCTCGGAGTCGGCCATGAGGAGCGACGCGCCGATCGGGACCCGGCCGAACGTCTCGGCCCACGTCGTGGGCTCGCGGACGGCCGCCTGCCCGTCGAACGCCGGGAAGTCGATGGTCAGGGGTCGGCCCGGCTCGAGCGGCCCGATGGCCGCCTCGAGATCCGCCGGCGTGCCAGCGAAGGTGACGTTCCCGAACACGAGCACGTGGGTGATGACCGTCTCGAGCTCGCCGGCCGCGACGCGCGGTTGGGGCACGGGGAGGCGGACCAGCCGCTCGACCGGGATCACCGGCCCGACGGCCTCGAACGGGGTCTCCGTCGCGAGGTGGGCGGCGACCGGCGAGAAGATGTCCCGGCCGTGGAAGCTGGAGCTGATCGCCGGCAGCATCAGCGCGCGGTTCTCGATCGAGCGCGCCTCGACGATCCCACCCAGCCGCTCCGCCGCCGGCACCAGTAGCCCGTTGTCGGGGCCGATGAGGATGTCGCCACGGGCGACGCGCAGGGCGATCGGCAGCCGCTCGGTGCCGACGCCCGGGTCGACGACGGCGACGTGGACGCCGACCGGCATCCAGGGCAGGGCGAAGACAAGCGTCCCGGCGCCCTCGACGATCGAGTAGCGAGGCACCTGGTGGCTGACGTCGATGATCGTCGCGTCGGGGGCGATACCGAGCATCACGCCGCGGCAGACGGCCGGCGCCGACGGCCCGAAGTCGGTCAGGAAGGTGATGACGGGCCGGGCCATCCTCAGGCCGAGGTGATCGTCACCGGGCGATCGACCTGGAGGCCGAGCCGGGTGGCGGCGTTGCCCCGGTTGTCGGCGAAGGCGAGCTGGCCCGACGAGTTCTCGTAGACGAGCGGCGAGCCCTCGGGCACCGCGCCGAAGGTCTGCTGCCACGTGGCCGACTGCCGCACCGAGCCATTCCGGTCGGCGCCAAACGCGAGGTCGAGTCGAGCGCCGGGCTGGAGCGGCCCCACGGCCGCCGTGAGATCCGGCGGCTCGCCGGCGAGGACGACGTTGCCGAACGTGTCGATGAACACGATGGCCGTCTCGAGGCGGCCTTCGGCGACCCGCGGTTCGGGGAACCGGAGGTCGACCAGCGCCGCCGGGTCGACCGGCGGACCGACGTCGTCGAACGAACGCCCGGCAGCCAGGTGGGCGGCGACCGGCGCGAACATGTCGCGACCGTGGAACGTCGACGAGCGGTTGGGCAGCATGAGCGCGTCGTTCTCGAGGGCCCGGGCCGCCTCGATCCCGCCGAGGCGGCGAGCGGCCGGGACGAGGAGCCCGTTGTCCGGCCCCACGAGGATGTCGCCGCGCCCGGCCCGGATCGCGACGGGCAATCGGGCCGTGCCGACGCCCGGGTCGACGACCGCGAGGTGGACGCCCACCGGCACGTACGGCAGGACGGACCAGAGCTGGAACGCGCCGTCGCGGATCGCGTACTTCCGGACGGAGTGGGCGATGTCGAGGATTCGGGCCTGCGGGGCGATCGACAGCATCACGCCGCGGCACGTGGCGGCCGGCCCGTCCGGGCCGAAGTCGGTGAGGAACGAGATGAACGGGCCGGCGGACGGGGGGCTGCCCATGGCCCGGGATCGTACTTGATGCGCCGAAGGTGGCCGGAGAATCCGAAGCGGCGCCTGGAGGAGGGAGAGGCGCCGCTTCGGGGGAGAGAGCTCCGTCGGCTGGAGGAGGGAGAGCCTTCGGAGCGTTGTATTCGGTTGTCGGTCGGTCGCGGTTCTCGCTAGGCCGCTGCGGTTCCGTCGTCGGCGCCGAACCGTCCTGCGATCTGCAGCTCCCGGAGGAACAGCAGCCGGTTGACCTCGTCGATGTGCCAGTGGCCGCTGCCGACCTCGATTCCGCAGAGGAAGGCCGTCAGGCTGGCCGCTTCGTCAGGTGTCAGTCCCCGGAGGAGGAGCGTCCGATACGTGGCCTTGGTCGGCTGCCGGTTGACTGGCACGTCCCGTCGGCTCGGCGTCCGCGTTTCGCTGGAGCCAGAGACCGCCGCGGGCGCCGCGGCGACCACCTGCCATGAGCCCGCCCGCGGGGAGGGCTCGGGTCCCCGTGTACCGCGACGCGCCTGGCCTGCCATGTTTCAAGTCCGTTCCCTCGGACCTTTCGTACCGGTCTCGAAGCCGGGACCAAAGGTCCAACCTCGTAGGCCGGATGGTGGGTCGGCCGGCCAATCCCTTCGATGACCCGCTTGTCCCACCCTGGGAAGTACTTGCGGCGACGGCCTGACAGAGCCCCGTAGACTGCCGCCGTGCGGGTCCGGACGTTCGAGCTCCGACTCATCGCCGTCGCCCTGTCTGCCGGTTGGACGCTCGTTGCCGCGGCGGTGTTGCTGGCCTACCGGCCGGGTGGGCCGTTCGACCTCGTCGTCGTCGCCGCGGCCGGGCTGCCGATCCTCGTCGCGCTCGCCGGGCTGGCCTGGCCGCCCGTCGCCCGCGGCGGCACGGCCTTCGCGGCGATCTGCTGGCTGGGCCTGGGGACGCTCCTCATCCTCGTGCCCTCGATCGCCGGCGTGCTCGCCCAGCTGGTCGCGCGCGGGCCCCAGACGCTGCTGCCGTCGGCCGAAGCGGCGTACCCGTGGATGCTGGCGCTCCTCGGCACGAGCCTCTTCAGCGGGCTGGGCCTCGCCAGGAGGCGGCTCGGGGAGACGGCGCTCCGCCGGCGGCGGCTTGTCCGAGGGACGCTCTTCGGCGTCGCGGCCACGGCCGTCGTCTCCGCCTCGTTCACCGGCGCGGCGATCGGCAACGAGCTGGCGCTCCGCGACCGGGCGGCACCCGGGTCGCGCTTCGGGCCGACGGACCCGACGATCGAGCCCCCGACGTGCGATGAGCCTGTGCGGGCCGGCACCACCGCCCGCGTCGACGTTCGCGTCACCGGCGACGTTGACCGGGCACCGCTCGGCAGCGTCGACGTCCGCGGCGTCCGGGACGGCGACGACTACCGCTGGCTGGCGTACGTCGCCACGAGCCGGGAGCTCGGGCAATACGGCGCGGCCAGACTCGGCAGCCGCGAGTGGCGTCTCGATCCGGCGTCGGGCTGGCGAACCGTGGCGTCCTCAGGTCCGGCGTCGGCGCTCGACGTGGCCGTGCTGCGGGCGACCATTGAGAGCGGCACCCGGCCCGCGGCCGAGACGATCGGCATCTCCTTCGTCGAGGGCGCCCGGGCCCGCCAGTGCCGCGTCGCGATCGACGGGCCCTCGTTCGTCGCGGCGTTTCCGGAGACCCGGCGGCTGATCGGCGACGTGGACGTTCAGTACTGGCGCGGCGAGCTCGAGTACTGGGTCTTCGCCGACGGCGAGCTGGGACGCGCCGCGGGAGCCATCGGCGGCGCGGCGACCGGGATCGTCGAGGGTGGGATCCAGGCCCGCGTCCAGGCCACGATGCTCGCGACGGACCGCGACCGCGGTCATCCGGTGCTGGCGCCGACGCGATGACGGACGTCGAGCCGCTGACCGGCACCGACGATCGCTACGCGGCGAAGCGCGACCGCCTGGCGCGGCTGCTTCGGGTCGTTGCCGTCCTGCGGGCACACACCGATGGCATCCGGCCGGCCGAGATCGCACGCCGAATCGACGTCTCGCCGCGAACCGTCTACCGCGACCTCAAGGCGCTCGAGCAGGAGGTCGGCGTTGCCGTCTGGTCCGAGGGAGGCAAGTGGGGCGTCGTCGGCGACGAGTTCCTGCCGCCGCTGAAGCTGACCCTCGCCGAGGCGATGGCGGTCGTGCTGTCGGCCCGGTTGATGGTCCGTTATGCCGACAAGTACGACCCCGATCTCGCCGCCGCGTTCGAGAAGCTCGAGGGCATCCTGCCGCCGGCCCTTGCCGAGCACGTCGATCGGACGCTCGACGTCCTGTCCCGACACCCCCGCGACGAGCGGTTCAGCGGCCACGTCCACTTGCTCACCCGGGCCTGGGCGGAACGGCGTGTCGTCACCGTCGACTACGACCCCGCGAAGTACGGCAAGGGCGCCGAGCGACGCCGGGCGACGGTGCGGCCGTACCTCATCGAGCCGTCGCTCCAGACGCACGCCCTCTACCTCATCGGTTGGGACGAGACCCGGGGTGCGGTGCGGACCTTCAAGATCGAGCGGATCCGCGACGTCGCGCTGTTGCCGCGGACCTTCGAGCCGCCGACCGGCGGCGCGATCGAAGGAACGTTCCGTCGGGCCTGGGACATCATCGCGGACCAGGCCGAGGTCGAGGTCGTGCTCCGGTTCGCACCGTCGGTCGCCCTCCGCGTTCGCGAGACCAACTGGCATCCCGGCCAGTCGGTCGAGGAAGGTCGCGACGGGTCGCTGGTGTGGCGAGCCCGGGTGGCTGGAACGATCGAGATCCGGCTGTGGATCCTGTCGTGGGGCGACGAGGTCGAGGTGCTCGAGCCCGCCGACCTCCGCGCCGACGTCGCCGCGACCCACCGCCGGGCGCTCGCCCGCTACGAAGGCCCGCCCTCGTGAGCCAAACGGTCGCGCGCCACCCGTTCCGGGCGGTCAACCTCATCAGCGATCCCATCCACGGCTACCTCGAGCTCACGAAGCGGCTCGCGCCGTCGGAGTCGGAGGCGGCCGGACTGCCCGAGGAGACCGCGGCCGAGGACGACCTCCTCGACACGGCGTGGCTGCAGCGCCTCCGCCGCATCAGCCAGCTCCAGAGCGCACGCTGGGTCTTCCCGACGGCCGAGCACTCGCGCTTCACGCACGGGCTCGGCGTCATGCACGAGGCGGGCCTGTGGGCGCGGGCGCTCTACCCGAGCCTTCGCGCGGAGCTCCGGCGCGACGGTGACACCGGCGTCCCGTCGGAGGGCCTCGTCGTCGAGACGATGCGCGTCGCGGGGCTGCTCCACGACGTCGGCCATGGGCCGTTCGCGCACTTCTTCGACGACCACGTCCTGCGCGACTTCTCGGCGCCGGCGGACGCGCGGCGCGCGGCCAACAAGCCCCTGACTCACGAGGACCTGTCGCAGCTGATCATCGAGCGGGAGCTCGGCCCGCTGATTGGCGCGCTCCGGCGGGCGCCGGGCGTGAACACGGAGCGCGACGCGTTCAACCCCGGCGAGTCGATCGACCCGGGCTGGATCGCGTTCCTCGTCTCGAAGCCGGCCCTTGCCGACGCGTCGATGCCGGCGTGGGTCCGCTGGCTGCAGCCGCTGCTGTCGGGCGTCTTCACGGTCGACAACCTCGACTATGTGCGGCGCGACGCGTACTTCACCGGCGTCGCGGTGGGCCCGGTCGACGTCGAGCGACTGCGGCGCTATGCCTTCATCTCCGACCGTGGCCTG
Organism: Candidatus Limnocylindrales bacterium; assembly: GCA_036556145.1. Classification (GTDB taxonomy): domain Bacteria; phylum Chloroflexota; class Limnocylindria; order Limnocylindrales; family CSP1-4; genus JACDAV01. The sequence continues at coordinate 9,334 of DATBKB010000076.1, forward strand.
ACGCTCTACGAGCCCGGCCTCGGAGCGCTCGAGATGTTCCTCACCGCGCGGCTGTTCATGTACCAGCAGGTCTACTACCACCGCACGGTTCGGGCGATCGACCTCGACATGGCCGAGGTCTTCGGAGCCTCGATCCGCGCGCTGTTCGGCGAAGGCTCACCGGCGGACCGGCTCGCCGAGTACGCCGACCTCGACGAGTACGCGCTGCTTCACCAGGCCGCGTTGTGGGTGCGCGGCGAGGCCGTCGTCCCCGATGGCGTCTCGGTGCCCGGCGACGGCCGAGTCACCTCGTCGGTCGCCGAGGCGTGGCGGGCGATCCTGCTGCGACGCCCGCGCTGGCGTGCCGAGTCGGAGATCCGGGCGCAGTACGAGGAGGGCGGCTTCCCCAGCGATGCGGTCGCCGGGCTCGGCGAGCCCGAGGCCGGCCGGGTCGCGGTCGACCTCGCGATCGTCGACGCCCGGCCGGCGGACGCGACCGCGACCGACTCCTTGCTGGCGATCGAGGGCCGCGACGGCTCACGAACGCTGCGGCTGAGCGATGCGCTGGCGCGCCTGCCGGCGTGGGCGCTGATCGGCCGCCGCTACCGGCGGGCCTGACGGGCCTCACCTGGGATGGAGCGTCGCCGAGAGGCGCTTCGGCGCGACCGCCACGTAGCTCTCCCGGAGCCAGTCGAGGAGGATGTCGATCGGGGCGTCCTCGCCGTCCTCGAACCGGGCGCTCACCCAACCGGCTCGGCCGAGGTTGTAGCCCGTCGGTTCCGCCCACGGCTGCATGACCGCGAAGTCCCGCGAGTCGGGCAGCTTGACGGTCATCGACACGCCGGGGCCGCCCATCCCGAAGAACACGAACACCTTGCCGCGGACCTTCATGACGGTCTCGCCCCAGGGGTGGTCCTCGTAGGCCTCGGGGTAGGCCAGGGCGGCGGCCCGGAGCACGGCTTCGGCCGGCGAGGGCGGGGCCGGCTGATCGTCGGCGGCCTCGTCGTCCGGGTCGACCGGCGGCTGGTCGAGGGTCAGTGGCTGGTCGCTCATGGGGCCGATTGTCCCTCCCTTCGGGGCTGCCGTGCCGGGGTCTGCCACGGGGCCGAAATGCCAGCAGGCAACACCGATGGCGGGTGCGAAACGCCCTCGCTGCCACGCTTGGGCCGCGCGGAGTCGCGCCAACGAGAGATCACGAGAGATCGACGGAGGGAAGACATGTCCATTCTGGCCTGGATCGTCGTCGGTGCCATTGCCGGTTGGCTCGCCGGCCTCGTCGTCCGCGGGGACGAAGGGCTCGGCATCCTCGGCAAGATCGTCCTGGGCATCGTCGGCGCGATCGTCGGCGGGTTCCTTGCCGGGCTCATCACCGGCGAGGACTACACGACCGGCATCAACCTGACGACGATCATCGTCGCCACGATCGGCGCGGTGATCACGGTCGTCCTCTACTACGCCCTCACGGGCCGCAGCCGAACGGGCCGCGGAGCCATCTGACCAACGACTGAGGCTGCACCGAACGCCCGGCGGGTCGCCCGCCGGGCGTTTTCGTGTCCGCCTGAGGGGACGTAGCCGCGCTGCAACAGTCGTTGCCTCGCGCAACGGGCGCGCAAGGTCGGCATCGGGACGTGGCACGGGAACGTGGGGCGTCGCGGGGTCGAATCCGCGATACGGCTGCCCAAACCTTGCTGCCCAAACCTTGGAGGATTCCGATGCCTGTCGTCCAACCCATCAACGACTGGGGCGATGCGATCCTGCTCGCCCTGACCAACGCCCTCAACACGTTCCTGGCCGCCATCCCGGGCGTGATCGGCGCGCTGCTGATCATCCTCATCGGCTGGTTCCTGTCAGGGATCATCGGCCGGCTGGTGAGCCGCGGCCTCAAGTCCGTCGGGGCTGACCGCGTCTTCGCCGAGCACGGCCAGGGCGTCTACCCGGATCGCGCGATGAAGTTCCGCCCGAGCGAGGTCGCCGGCGAGGTCGTCAAGTGGGCCATCCGCTTCGTCTTCCTGATCGCCGCGGCGAACGTCCTCGGCATGCCCCAGGTCAGCGAGCTGCTGAACCAGGTCCTGCTCTGGATCCCGAACCTCATCGTCGCCGTCATCATCCTGCTCGTCGCCCCGATCCTCGCCCGGTTCGTCCGCGGCGCGGTCGAGACGGCCGCCGACGGGATGGGCTTCACGAACGGCGCGCTCCTCGGCCGGATCGCCCAGTACGCGATCATCGCCTTCGCGGTGATCGTCGCGATCGACCAGGTCGGCATCGCCGCCGACCTCGTCAATACGCTGTTCGTCGGCGTCGTCGCGGCGCTCGCGATCGCCTTCGGGCTCGCCTTCGGGCTCGGCGGCCGCGATGTCGCGGCCGAGATCACCCGCGGCTGGTACGAGTCGACGCAGGCGACGGCGGAGCGGATCAAGGCCCGCGCCGGCGAGACCGCTCGAACGGCCACCGAGGCCACGGCCCCGAGTGCCCGGCGCGAGGCTCGTGTCACGTCCGCGGCGTCGGTCCGCGCGTCGGACACCCGCGTCGAGTAGCCTCAGCCGGAACGCACGACGGCCCGCCGGCATCGCCGGCGGGCCGTTCGATTCGGCGGGAGATCAGACTTCCGTCGGGGTGATCCCGAGCTTTCCCTCGAGCTCCTCGATGGCCGCCGCGGCGGCATCCCACTCGGGGCCGCCCCGCGTCGCCATGCGAAGCCGCCAACGGGCGACCTGGAGCGCGGAGCGCAGCGAGTCGGCATCCCCGTCGGCAAGGTGGCCGCGGAGCCGGAGCGGCGGCGGTCGGTCGAGCTCGTCGTCGTGCATGGCTCGGAGACGGAACCGTACTCGCGCCAGGGGCTCGTTCGCATCGGCCCTCGGGTCAGCCGGGCCGTGGTACTGGGGTCCCACCGCACGTACGCCCCGTCGCGGCCGTGCACCACCGCCTCCGGCCCGGGTGGCCGAACGGGCGGTCCGGGGTGCGCCTTCGGGCGGTTCGGGCCTTCCGCTCGACGGCCCGTGGGTATGTGCTTTGGCGTGTCGGCACGCCCGCTTCATCGGACTGTTCTCGGGTTCGTCGTCGTCGCGACGCTGGTCACCGCCTGCACCGGCGTCGGCCCGGCGACGCCTTCACCGGGCGTCCCCAGTCCCAGCACCGTCGTCTCCTCGAGCCCACGGCCGTCGCCGAGCCCGGACGTCAGGCCAAGCGCGGAACCGACCCCGAGCGCGAAGCCGACGTCCGGCCCGACGGCGAGGCCGACCGGCACTCCCCGCCCGACGCCGCGGCCGACCCCGACGTCCAGCCCGACGAACGAGCCGTCAAGCCGGATCGTCCAGCACGGCGATCGCGGGTCAGGGCTCGTCGCGCTCACCTTCACGATGGGCGGCCGCGCCGAGCCGGTCGTGCCGATCATGGAGTGGCTGCGCGACCACCGGATCCCGACCACGATCTTCGTCGCCGGCTCCGTCATCGACTCGCCGTACACCGACGTCGGCCGAACGACGCTCGCGATGATGGAGGCGAATCCCGATCTCTTCGAGATGGCCAGCCACGGCTATCACCATCCCGACATGCGGACGCTCACCGCGGCGGCGATCGCCGACGAGCTGGAGGCCACCGAGCGGACGCTCGCGGCCCGCGGCGCCCGCACGGCTCGGCCGCTCTTCCGGCCGCCATCCGGGTATTACGACGCGGAGGTGCTGCGAGTCGCCGGGTCGCTGGGCTACCGCTACACGGTTCTCTGGGACCTCGATCCGCTGGACTGGAAGACCGTCGCCAACGGCGGTCCGACCGCGGACGACATCGTGGCGAAGGTGGTCGGGCGGGCCCAGGGAGGATCGATCGTCCTGCTCCACCTGAGCGGGACCCAGACCCTCGCGGCGCTTCCGGGCGTCGTCGAGGGCCTCCGGGCGAAGGGCCTCGAACCGGTCACCGTGGGAGAGCTGCTGGGGTCGGCCGCGCCGGCGCTTCGGCCTGGTGAGCTCGCGTTCGTCTCGGTGGCGGTCGCGACCGGCTGGCGCGAGCCGTCGTCCGCCCGTGCGGTCGACGCACCGGCGCTGGCGCAGCCGGTGGGCATCCGCGACTGGCTCGGGTCGCTGAGCCGGGCCGACCAGGAGGGCCTCATCGGCCGGGCCGATACGCAGATGCTCCTCGGCGACGCCGTCCGCGTGGAGGCGCTCGCCGACGGCTGGGCGAAGGTCACCGTGCCTGCCCAACCGACGCCGCTCGACGCCCACGGCTATCCCGTCTGGGTCCCGGCTCGCCAGCTCACGGCTGCGCTCCCCGTCAAGGCGACCACGACCGCCACGGTCACCGTCCCGACGACCTGGCTCGAGGACGCCGGCGGAGACCAACGGCTCGAGGTCAGCTTCGGGACCCGGCTGCCGGTGATGTCGGCTGCCGAAGGCCGCCTCGAGGTCTCCCTACCCGACGGTCGCCGGCTCTGGGTCTCCTCGTCGGGCGTCGCGATTCGGGCCACGGGCGCGGCGCTCGCGCCGACCGCCACATCGATCATCGACACCGCCCGCCAGTTCCTCGGGACCCGCTACCTGTGGGCGGGAACGTCCGGCTACGGCTTCGACTGCTCGGGCCTGGTCTACAGCGTGTACCGGCTCCACGGCGTCGACCTGCCGCGCGACAGCGGCCCGCAGTCGACGTCCGGTGTCGCCGTCGCGCGGGCGGATCTTCGCCCGGGCGACCTGGTCTTCTTCGGCTCTGCGGGACGGGTCCACCACGTCGCCATCTACACGGGCGACGGTCGGATCCTCGAGTCGCCGTTCGTCGGCGGGCTGGTCCGCGAGGTGCGCCTCGCCGACCGGGACGGCTTCATCGCAGCGCGGCGCGTGCTGCCCTGACCGCGCGACCCAACGGCAGGTCGGCGGTATCATTCCGGGCCGTGCGCCCGTAGCTCAGTGGATCAGAGCGACTGACTTCGGATCAGTAGGTCGGGGGTTCGAATCCCTCCGGGCGCGCCACGACCGTCCGCGCATGGGCGTCCGCTCGCGACGGCCTCCCTGTTCGAGACGATGGCGACGTTGCGCGCGATGCGCCGGCTGCGCCCGGACACCGTCCCCGACCAGCTCGTGCGCACGCTCATCGAGGCGGCGTCGGCTGGCCCCTCGGGCGCTTTGGCCCGGTGAGCCGGCGCCCCGTCGACGACGTCATCCGGCGCGATCACTGGTA
>DATBKB010000077.1:0-12661 GCA_036556145.1 Candidatus Limnocylindrales bacterium
GCCGTCCTCGCCCGTCACGTCGACGCCGAGATTCCCGCCGACCTCACGCCGGCCGGCCGCCTCGTCGTGCCCGATGCCCCGTTCCTGCCGGCTCCGGTCGCGGCGCTCCTCGGCAGCGCGACGGCGCTGCAGCTGCTGACCGAGCGGATCGCCCGCGCCCGCGGGACGAACCCCGATCCGATCCGGCGCGACGACCCGCTCTATCGCGACGCCGCGGCCGCGGCCGAGAGCTAGCCCTTCGCGATCAGCTCGCGCCCGAGCAGCTCGATCATCTCGAGGTCGCGGGGCACGAAGTCCTGGAGCATCATCCGCTGCACCCCGCCCGCCTCGAAACGCGCGACGGTGGCCCGGGCCTCGTCCGGCGTGCCCATGATCCAGCGCGTCCGCCGCTCCTCGAACCACTCCTCGCCGGCCTCGACGTCGAGCGCCGTGAGGAGCGCCTTCTCACGACGCTTGACCTCGGCGGCGTCCCTGCCGACGAGCACGCCGACCATCGCCGACCGCGTCATCGTCGACGGATCGCGCCCGGCGGCGCGGCACGCCTCGGCGAGCGCGGCGTACTTCTCGCCGACGCGATCCGGACGCGCCGAGCTGAGGTTGAACTCGTCCGCCCAGCGGGCGGCGATCCGGTAGGAGCGCGGCTTCCCGTCGCCGCCGACGATGATGTGCGGCCGGACCCCCGCCTTCGTCCGTGGCCGGCCCTTCACGTCGACCGGCTTCGGCCGGAACAGGGCGTCCTCGATCGTGTAGTGCTTGCCCTTGAACGACCAGCCGTCGGGCTCGGTCCAGAGGCCGTGGACGATCGCCAGCTGCTCCTCGAGCATCTCCGCCCGCGCCGAGATGTCCGGGAATGGGAAGCCATGGCGGCGATGCTCGTCCTCGTGCCACCCGGCGCCGAGACCGACCTCGATCCGTCCCCCGCTCATCTCGTCGACGGTCGTCGCGACTTTCGCGAAGTTGCCCGGCAGCCGGTACGTCACGGGCGACACGAGCGTCCCGAGCCTGATCTTCTTCGTCTCGCGGGCGAGCCCTGCGAGCACGGCCCAGGCGTCGGTCGTCGGCTCGCCCACGGGCCCCGGGAAGCTCTCGTAGTGGTCGGATCGGAAGAGCGCCTCGAACCCGGCCTTCTCGGCGGTTCGAGCGATCGCCAGCTGGTCGTCGTAGCTCAATCCCTGCTGGGGCTCGATCATCAGGGCGAAACGCATCCACGGCCTCCCGGTTGCCGCTCGCGCTTGACACGTCCTTCGCCGAACGTGAATACTTCACGGGACGCAAACCATTCCACCGAAGCGAAGGAACGCCAGACCTTGGCAAGCCAGCGGGTCCTGCCGGCTCGACGCGAGCTGATCGCGGACATCATCGCCCAATTCCGGTCCGCGTTCGGTGAGCTGCGGTGCATCGGCAGCCAGCGGCTCCTCAAGCACGGGATCAGCGCCGGCCACCTGCACGTCGCCTCGATGCTCGAGCGACACGGCGGCCTGCCGATGAGCCGCCTGGCCGAGCTCCTCGACGTCTCCCTCCCCGGGGCGACGGGGATCGTCGACCGGATGGAGGAGCGCGGCCTCGTCGAGCGATCACGCGTCGCCGGCGACCGCCGCGTGGTGCTCGTCCAGGTCACCGACCAGGGACGGCGCCTGCTGGACGACGTCGAGGTGCTCAAGAGCGAGTTCCTCGCCGGCATCCTCGACCGGCTGCCCGACGATCGGCTGGAGGCCGTAGCCGGGGCCGTCGCCGACCTTCGATCCGCCGTCGAGGCCTCCCTGCGGACCGATCCCGAGCTGTTCGCTCACTACCGCCACGACCACCGAGAACCGAGCCCGAAGACTGCCGCCGGCAGGGAAGGAATCGCCTGATGGAATCGTTCCCCTCGGACGCCGATCGCGGCGTCACACCGTCACTCAGCGAAGATCCGGCGCTCGGTCTCGACCGCCGGGCGAAGCTCGAGATCCTCGGCGCGATCCTGCTCGCGCTCTTCCTCGGCGCGCTCGACCAGACGGTCGTCGGGACCGCGCTGCCGAGGATCGTCACGGACCTCGGGGGCAACGATCTCTACACGTGGGTCGTAACGATCTACCTGCTGACGAGCACGATCACCGTCCCGTTCTACGGCAAGCTGTCCGACCTCTACGGACGCAAGCCGCTGCTGATCATCGGCGTGTCGCTGTTCCTCCTCGGGTCGGCGCTGTCCGGCCTGTCCCAGAACATGACCCAGCTGATCATCTTCCGCGGCATCCAGGGCGTCGGCGCCGGGGCGCTGTTCCCGATCGCGCTCGCGGTCATCGGCGACCTCTTCACCCCCGCCGAGCGCGGCAAGTACCAGGGCCTGTTCGGGGCCGTCTTCGGGATCTCCTTCCTTGTCGGGCCATGGCTCGGCGGGTTCATCACCGACAACATCAGCTGGCACTGGGTCTTCTACGTCAACCTCCCGATCGGCATCGTCAGCCTGTTCGTCATCTGGCGGCTGCTGCCGAACATCCGGCGCACGGACGCGTCGCGGAACCTCGACTACGCCGGCGCCCTCGTCTTCACCGTCGCGATCAGCGCGCTGCTCGTGGGCCTCACGAACAAGATCGACCAGGCGACCTTCACGGTCCACGACTGGACCGAGCCGCAGGTCGGCGGGCTCATCGGGCTCGGGCTGATCCTCGGCGTCGTCTTCCTCTTCATCGAGTCGCGGGCGAAGGAGCCGATCGTTCCGCTCGATCTCTGGCGGAACCGGACGTACGTGTCGTCGATGCTCTCGACGTTCCTCGTGAGCTTCGGCTTCTTCGGCGCCGTGATCTTCCTGCCGCGCTGGTTCCAGGCCGTGCGCGGCGAGAGCGCCACGGCGTCCGGGTACCTGATGTTCCCGCTGCTCCTCGGCCTCATCGGCAGCTCGATCGTGTCCGGCCAGATCGTGTCGCGGACGGGGCGCTACCGGACGCTCGTCCTCGTCGCGATCGCATGCATGGCCGTCGGCATCCTGCTGATGACCCAGCTCTCCGCGGACACGCCGCTGCCGCAGCTGTTCGTGTGGATGTTCATCACCGGGGTCGGGATCGGCCCGACGCTGGCCGTCTTCACGATCATCGTCCAGAACGCGGTCCCGTTCCAGAAGCTCGGTGTCGCGACCTCGAACCTCACGTTCTTCCGCCAGATCGGCGGCTCCGTCGGCCTCGCGATCGCGGGAACGTACTTCGCCGAGTCGCTCCGGACGCAGTTCCCGCAACAGGTCTCGCCGGTCTTCAGCCAGATCGCCGCGTCTGCGCCCGAGCCGGTCCGGCCGCTCATCGCCCAGTTCCAGGCGGCGATGAACGCGGGTGGCGCGACGGTCGACCTGAACCGTCTCACCGGCGTGGGCCAGAGCTTCGGCCAGGCGATCACCGACGCGGCGGCGGCCATGGCCGGCACGGCCGGCGACGCGGCGCGCGCCCTGTTCACGCCGTTCATCCCCGCCCTCGACCACGCGTTCTTCGAGGCGTTCAGCCGCGCGATCGGGTCGACGTTCTGGATCGCGTTCGGGGCGACGGTCCTCGCCCTCCTCGCCGCCCTCGTGATGCGAGAGCTGCCGCTGCGCAGCGCGCACGGCCCGCGTCCCGCGGGCCAGCCGGGCGAGGCGCGGGACGCCGCTCTCCGGAGGGCTCCGGCCGCCGACTGAGCGTTCCGGCGACAATTCCCGCGATGGACGTTCGAGCGGCGCGCGTTCGACCGGAGCTCGCAGCACCCGGCGCGGCGTCGGCCGCGTTCGAGCCGCTCCTCGACGCGGCCGAGCTGCCCGCCGGCTCGATGCGGCGCGTGACCCGGGGCGAGCTGGACATCCTCCTCGCCCACACGCCCCGGGGAGTCGTCGCCGTGGACGATCGCTGCCCGCACATGTCGGCGCCGCTGTCGATCGGGTCGCTCGACGGCTGCGTCGTCGCGTGCCCGCTCCACGAGGGCCTGTTCGACCTCTGCTCCGGCGAGCCGGTGAGGATGCCGACGACCGGCGGCCTCGATCCCGACGGGACCTACCACCCGACGTGGTCGCCCGCCGGCAAGGAGCCGAAGGTCGATCCGCCCGGGCTGAAGGCGGAGGCCCGTCGGCTGACCCGCGTCCGGCGGTTCCGCTACTACCCCGTCCGGATCGTCGACGGCCGCATCGAGGTCGCGCTGCCGCGCGCGTAGACTCCCCGGCCGCCGGCAATGGCCGACGCCACCCGCGCGTCATGTCCGCTGCACGGCCGGCCTGAGCGCGAATCTCGATCACCTACGCGCCGGGCGCGTCGTAGCGCTGGCGATCCCGCGATCAACGCCGAAATCGGGCTCAGGTACGCGCCGGGTGCGTGGCCGAGTGCGCACTCTCGGGTCGACCGAATCTTGTGCGCGCCGGGTGCGTAGGTGATAGCAAAATCGCGGGTCGACCGCACCCTGTGCGCGCCGGGTGCGTCGGCGAGCGTTTCGAGAAGGGCGCGCCTAGCTCTCGGCCCGCTCCGGCGCTTCCTTCGGTGCGGCGCGCTGCTCGGGGATCGCCTCGGTGCCCGGCGCGGAGTCGGCGGCCTTGGCGCGCCGTTCGGTGACGTAGGCGTTGATGATCTCGCAGGCCTCGGCGGGATCGTCGGTCACCCGCAGCAGATCGGCGTCCTCGGGGTTGATCGTCGCCGACTCGAGCAGCTCGGCACGGATCCAGTCGATCAGGCCGCGCCAATACTCGGCACCCATGAGGATGACCGGGAAGTGCTCGACCTTCTTCGTCTGGATCAGCGTCAGGGCCTCGAACAACTCGTCGAGCGTCCCGAAGCCGCCGGGCAGGATGACGAAGGCGTCCGCGTACTTGACGAACATCACCTTGCGGGCGAAGAAGTAGCGGAACTCGACGCCGAGGTCGACGTACGGGTTGAGCCCCTGCTCCATTGGCAGCTCGATGTTGCAGCCGACCGAGAGACCGCCGACCTCGTGGCAGCCGCGGTTCGCGGCCTCCATGATCCCCGGTCCCCCGCCGGTGATGACCGCGTATCCCTGGCGCCCGAGCATCTGCCCGAGCTCGCGAGCGAGCTTGTAGTAGCGGTGGCTCTCCTTCATCCGGGCCGAGCCGAAGACCGTCACCGCGGGCCCGACCGCGGCGAGGGCGTCGAAGCCCTCGACGAACTCGGAGAGGATGCGGAGGACCCGCCACGGGTCGGCGTCGAGGAAGTCCGGCGCCGCCGGTCGCTCGAGGAGGCGCTGGTCCTCGGTTCGCTGGGCACGCCGGGTGGCGAGGTGCTCCTTGTCGGGTCGTACGACGAGCCGGCCGCTCCGCCGGCGGCGGCCGCTGCCGTCGGACCGGCCCTCGGCGCCCGCATTGCGCTCGTGGCTCGACCTGTCGCTCACGCGGCTAGGATGCCATCGGGAGGTCGTCGGAGCACGTGACTCGGCTCGCCGTGGGTTTCGTCCTCGTTGCTGTCGGGCTCGTCTGGATCGGCCAGGGCCTCGGCCTGATCCGCGGCAGCAGCTTCATGGTCGACGACGTCCGCTGGGCCGTCATCGGGGTCGTCGCGCTGGTGGCCGGCATCGCCATCGGCTGGCGATCGCGGCGCCGTCAGCGCCCCTGAGCGATCACCCGCCACGCCGCCTCGTCGCGACCGGCGGCCAAGGCCGTCCCGGCGCGGACGAGGGGCAGGCGGAGGAGTCGCTGCTCGCGGAGGAGCCGGTCGGCCAGCTCGGCGTCGTCCATCGACAGGTAGGCCAGGCCGGCGTCGCGCCACGCCCGGCCCTCCGTGTCGGCGACGGCCCGGGCGCCGAGGCGCTCGACGAAGCGCCGCAGCTCGCCCGCCGCGATCGGTCGCTTCCGGAGGTCGACGAAGCTGACTGGAACGCGCCGCTCCTTGAAGAACCGCAGCGCGGCTCGCGTGGCCTGGTCGCTCTCGACCCCGAACACCTGGACCGACGCTGCTCCCGTCACGCGCCCAGCGTAGCGGTGGGGGCCTCGGCGGCGGGGTACCATCGCGAGCAGGAGGAGGTGCCCGATGGCCGTGTGGTTCACGGTCCGGCTCGAGGATCGCCCCGGCTCGCTCGCCCGGATGGCCGCGGCGCTCGGCGAGCGCTCGGTGAACATCACCGGCATCGTCGGCGTGGCCGAGGACACCGATGGCGCGCTGATGCTCACGACGAGCGACCCGGTTGCGACGCGGAAGGCCTTCGGCGCCCTCGGCCTCGCGTTCGAGGAGCACGACACCGACGCCGATGGGCTCGAGCCGCATCGGATGTCCGTGGCCGACGTCACGCGCGACCAGCCCGCGCGTCGCGCCGAGCCGCGCTGACCGCCCGCGAAGCCGCCCGCGTGCCGGCGCGAGCCACTCCCGCGACCGCATCCGCGCCGGCGGCGATTCGCCTCGTCCTCGACGACCTGCCCACGGCTGTCGCATCGCTCGCGGAGCGGATCGCCCATGCCGGCGGCACGTTGCGGACGATGAGCACGGTCCGCCGCATCGCGCCCGAGGACGGCGCGATCCCCGGCGCCGAGCTCGAGATCGAGGTCGAGGGCCTCGACGACGCCGCGCTCGTCGCCGCGCTGGACGGGCTGCCGGGCCTGCGGGCGACCCACGTCACGCGCGCCCTGGACCGCGTCTTCGGCAAGCGGATCATCGTCATCGGCGGCGGGGCGCAGGTCGCCCAGGTCGCGCTCGGGGCGGTGAGCGAGGCCGACCGCCACAACCTCCGCGGCGAGCGCATCAGCGTCGACACGATCCCGCTCGTCGGCGAGGAGCCGATCGCGGCGGCCGTACGCGCCGTCGCGGATCTGCCGCGCGCCCGCCTCCTCGTCCTCGCCGGCTCGATCATGGGCGGCGACATCACGGCGGCGGCGCACGAGCTGCGAGCCCAGGGCATCCCGATCATCGCCCTCAACATGGTCGGCTCGATCACCGACGCCGTCGACCTCGTCGTCTCCGACCCGGTCCAGGCCGGCACGATGGCCGTCATGGCGATCGCCGACACCGCGACGTTCGACCTCGCCCGCCAGCGCGGCCGCCGCTACTGAGGTCGCGGCGACGTGCGGATCGCGACGTGGAACGTCAACTCGCTCAAGGCGCGGCAGGACGCCGTCGACAAGTGGCTCGAGCGGGCCCAGCCCGACGTCCTCCTCATGCAGGAGACGAAGCTCGCCGACGCGGAAGCTCCGGCGATGCCGTTCCGGATGGCCGGCTACGAGCTCCTCCACCACGGCGAGGGCCGCTGGAACGGCGTCGCGATCGCGAGCCGGGTCGGGCTCGACGACCCGATCACGAACTTCGGCGACGGGCCGGTCCGGGACAGCAGCGCCGGGGCGACGATCGCCCTCGACGAGGAGGACTTCGACCCGTCCGACGAGGCGCGGATGGTGTCGGCCGTCGCCGGCGGCATCCGCTTCGTCTGCCTCTATGCGCCGAACGGCCGCGTGGTGGGGTCCCCGTGGTACGAGGGCAAGCTCCGCTGGTTCGACCGGCTGGCTCGGTGGCTCGAGGAGAGCCGCTCGACCGGCGAGCCGCTGGTGCTTGGCGGTGACTTCAACGCGACGCCGGGCGACGCGGACGTCTGGGATCCGGTGAAGGCCCACGGCGGCACCCACGTGTCTCCGCAGGAGCGGGCGGCGCTGAAGCGGCTGCGGGACTGGGGCACGGTCGACACCTTCCGGCTCCAGCGACCGGAGCGGGGCCGCTTCTCGTGGTGGGACTACCGTGCCGGGATGTTCCACCGCAACGAGGGCATGCGGATCGACCTCCTCTACGCCACGGCACCGGTCGCGAAGCGCGTCGTGTGGGCCGAGATCGACCGCGAGGCGCGGAAGGGACCGCCGACTCCGTCCGACCACGCGCCGGTCGTCGTCGACCTCGACGAGCCGGGCAAGCCGTTCGACGCGGGCTGGGAGGGGGCGCTCCAGCGGATCGCGGCGCGGACGCGGCCGAGGAAGACGTCGGGCTGAGGGCGTCGCGCCGGCGCAGCCGGCGCACCTAGTCGAGGTTGTCGAGGATCGACACGACGGCGGCCTGATGCACCCAGCCCTCGAGGCCGTCGGCGCCGCGGACGCGGAGGAACGGGCTCTTCGTCTCGAGGATCTCGACCTGGTCGCCCTTGTCGAAGCGGCCGATCTCCTCGGATTGCAGGTCGTCCGGGCCGTCGGCCACGCGGACGAGCCGGTAGCCGATCTCGCGCCGGTCGACGCCGGGCGCGGCCGGCTCGTGGAAGCGATTCGCAGCCCGCGGCGGCGGCACGCCCCACCCGGCGGTCCGGGCGGCGAGCAGCGACGGCCGCAGCCAGCGCGGCACGCCCGCGTCCTCGTCGATCCGCGGCTGAGGACCACCCCCGGCGCCCGCCCCGGCGAGGCCGGCGATGGCCAGCGGGCTGAGACCCCGCAGCCGGAGTCGAGCCTCGGGTCGGCGGCGGAGGATCAGCCAGAAGAGCGTCATCCCGACGCCGGTGAGGACCAACCAGGGCCCGACGACGCCGCCCATCGGGGCGGCAAAGATCGCCGGGATGAGGAACCCGAGTCCGCCGCCGCCATCGTCGCCAGGCCCGGGCACGACCGGATCGCCGGACGCGCCGGGGGCGCGCGAGGCGGTCGGCGACGGCTTCGTGGGCCTTGCCGAGCCGGTGGCCGGAGGCGGGGTCGGCGTGACGGGCCCGGGCGTGGCCGGCGCGGTCACCGTGATGGGGCGCGGCATCTTGAGCGTCGTCGTCCGCTCGCCCCGGCCGGTCCCCGACGACACCGCGAACCAGAAGGTCCAGCGGCCCGGCGGCAGCGTCATCGTCAGCGAGTAGGCGACGCCCTGGCGGAAGGTCTTGCCGGTCCCCTGGATCATCGGGAAGCTGCCTGTGCCGAGCCCCGGGATCCGGACGTTGATGGCATTCGGCCGGCAGTTGGCCGTGTCCCGGAAGCGGACCCCGAACCGGAAGCTCGTCTCGGCCGTCCCCGATGCGGGCGTGACGCTGCCTCGATCGAGGGTCACGACGTGGGCGCCCGTGCAGCTCGCGGCGAGGGCCGGGGCGACGCCAGGAAGGCCCGCGAGGGCGGCGGCAACGGCGAGCAGGAGCGCGATCGAGACCGACCGCACCCTCCCGAATCCACCGCGCACGCCGATCGAAAGGGTCACTGTCCGGACCAGACTCCACACGCCGTCGGTCTGCCCCGAACGTAGGCAGCGCGGCCGCAAGCGTCTCTGGGCCCATCCGCTACGGCCGGCGGTACTTTCGGTCCCCCGGATCGGACGGTGCCGTCTCTCAACATGGCCCGAGGACCGGACCCTGGACCGCGTCGTGACCGATGGGAATGCTGGAACAGAGCGAAGACCGCCGGGGCGACCGCGACGAGCGGGCGGGAGTGATCCGGAGCCGCCTGATCCTCACGCTGCTCGTCGAGTTTGGCGTGCTCATGGCCGCTGCGGCCCTGGGCGGTCTCTGGCCGGGCGGCGGGATCGGCCGCGAGCGGGCCCTGTGGGTCCTCACCGTCGCCGCGATCGGCGTGCCGCTGGCAGTCGGCTTCCTCGCCCGGGGCCTCCTCGACAAGATCGACGAGATGGAGAACGAGCGGGAGCGCCTGCTCGAGCTCTACGGCCGGGCCCGGACGGACGCCCTGCTCGACGCGCTGACGGGGCTCGGTAACCACCGGGCCTTCCAGGAGGAGCTGGCCCGGCAGCTCGAGCTCGCCCGCCGGCACAACTCGGCGCTCGCCCTCCTGCTCATCGACGTCGACGACCTCAAGAAGGTCAACGACGAGCGCGGCCACGCCGTCGGCGACGAGCTCCTGGCGGCGGTTGGCAAGGTCGCCAGCGCCGCCCTCCGGCGCAGCGACCGAGCCTTCCGCGTCGGCGGCGACGAGTTCGCGGTCCTCCTCCCCGAAGCCGACATCGACAGCGCGCTGGCCGTCGCCCGGCGGATCCTCGGCCGGGCCCTCGGCAGCGAGCCGGGCCGGACGGTCGACCCGTTCTCGCTCTCGATCGGCGTGTCGGCGTATCCATCGCCGGCGTTCGAGGCCAACCTCCTCTACCGCCAGGCCGACGCGGCCCTCTACTGGTGCAAGCGGCACGGCCGGACGGCCGCCGTCGCCTACGACCCCGGGCGCCACGGCAGCGGCATCGACACCCGCTCGATCGGCGAGCTGTCCGCGGCGGTCAGCCAGGTCCTCTCGGCGAGCGCGCTCAGCCCGGTCTACCAACCGATCTTCTCGCTCGAGACCGGTCGCCCCATCGGCTACGAGGGCCTCGTCCGCCCGGTGGCCGGGGCGTCGTTCCTCGAGGCGTCAAGCCTCTTCGCCGCCGCCGAGGCGGCCGACCGCACCGTCGAGCTCGACCTCGCCTGCATCGAGGCCGTGGCGAAGGGCGCGGGCCCGCTCGAGCCCGACACGTACCTGAGCGTCAACGTCTCGCCGCGCACCCTCGAGTCGGACCTGTTCCATCCCACCGAGATCGTGGCGATCCTCCGTCGCCGCAAGATCGAGCCGCGCCAGGTCGTCATCGAGCTGACCGAGCGCGAGGCGGTCGAGGACATCGCCCAGCTGCGCAAGAACGTCGCCGCGTGCCAGGCGGCCGGGTTCCGCCTCGCCGCCGACGACGTTGGAGCCGGCAACGCCGGCCTGCGGCTCCTCAGCGAAGTCCACTTCGACATGGTCAAGATCGACCTGTCGCTCGTCCAGGGCGGCGTCCTCCACGATCCGTCGCACGCGATTCTTCGCGCGCTCCAGGACGTTGCCGCGCGCTGGCGGGCGGCGGTTGTCGCCGAGGGCGTCGAGACGCCGCAGCAGCTGGTCGTCATCCGCGAGCTGGGGATTCCCGCCGCGCAGGGCTACCTGCTGGGCCGGCCCGGACCGGAGCGTCACGCCGAGCCCATCGACGTCGAGTCGCTCACGACCGCCAAGCAGGGGCTCGACCTCAACCTCTTCAGCGTCGCCTGAAACCCCCCGCCCGCAGAGGTCCGACTGCCGGCACCGCGGGGGGCGGCGTCGTACGCTAGGCCCGAACGGCCCGCGCGAACGGGCGGCAGGAGGGACCCATGGCGACGGTCGTGCGGCGGGTCGATCGGCTCCGGGCGAGCATCGAGCCCTTCATGCGCTTTTTCGAGGGGCCGATCTGGACCCGGCGCGACGAGCCGAACCTCGCCAACTTCGCCGTCGGCAACCCCCAGGAGATGCCGCTCCCGGGCTACGTCGCCGCGCTGACCGCCGCGCTCGCGCCACGGGACAAGGACTGGTTCGCCTACAAGATGAGCGAGCCCGCCGCCCGGACCGCGGTCGCGCGGACGCTCTCCGCCCGGACCGGCCTCGACTGGGACGCCGACGACGTCCACATGACGAACGGCGGCTTCGCCGCGCTCGCGGTGACGTTCCGGGCGATCCTCGCCGAGGGCGACGAGGTCGTGTTCCTCTCACCGCCGTGGTTCTTCTACGAGCTGCTCGTGCTCGCCGCCGGCGGCGAGCCGGTCCGTGTCCGGCTGAGCCCGCCCGCGTTCGACCTCGACGTCGCCGCGATCGAGGCCGCGATCACGCCGCGGACGCGCGCGGTGCTCGTCAACACGCCGCACAACCCGACCGGCCGGATCTATCCCGAGTCGTCGCTCCGCGAGCTGGGGGACGCGCTCGAGCGGGCGTCGGCGAAGCACGGCCGGCGGATCTTCCTCGTCGCCGACGAGCCGTACAACCGGATCGTCTTCGACGGTCGGCGCTTCCACAGTCCCGCCGAGGCGTACGACGGCACGATCACGACGTACTCCTACGGCAAGACGCTGCTCGCGCCGGGCATGCGAATCGGCTACGTCGCGATCCCGCCCACGATGGCCGAGCGGGAAGCGCTGCGCGAATCGATCTTCGTCGCCCAGCTCGCGACCGGCTACGCCTTCCCGAACGCGCTCCTCCAGCATGCGATCGAGGACCTCGAGAAGCTCTCGATCGACGTCGCCGCGCTCGAGCGGCGGCGCGATCGGGTCGTGACGGCGCTTCGCGAGATCGGCTACGAGACGACGAACCCCGAAGGAACGTTCTACGTCATGGCCCGCGCGCCGATCGACGACGACGTCGCGTTCGCGGCCCGGCTCGCCGATCACGGCGTGCTCGTCCTGCCAGGCAGCGTCGTCGAGGTGCCCGGCTGGTTCCGGGTCTCGCTGACCGCCTCGGACGCGATGGTCGATCGGGGCCTGCCGGGGTTCGCGGCCGCCGCGAGGGGCGCCTGACCGCCCCGTTCCGTCGAACGGAACCCCGCGCGTCCGGCGCGGGGTCCGTCTCTAGGCTCGCCCGGCCATGAGCGAGCGCCCGGAGGCGTCCCCCGAGATCCGGCTCGTTGAGCTGACGAAGGAGTTCCGGGAGGTCCGGGCGGTCGACCACGTGACGCTCGACATCCGGCCCGGCGAGTTCTTCTCGCTGCTCGGCCCGTCGGGCTGCGGCAAGACCACGACACTCCGGATGATCGGCGGCTTCGAGGCGCCGACGAGCGGCCGCGTCGAACTTCGTGGCCGGGACGTGACGCAGGACCCGCCGGACAAGCGGCCGGTGAACATGGTGTTCCAGAACTACGCCCTGTTCCCCCACCTCGACGTCGGCGAGAACGTCGCGTTCGGCCTGCGCCGGCGGAACGTCGACCGCGCGGACATTCCGCGACGCGTCGCCGAGGCCCTCGAACTCGTCCGGCTGCCGGGCTACGAGAAGCGCCGGTCGAACCAGCTCTCCGGCGGCCAGCAGCAGCGTGTCGCGCTGGCGCGCGCGCTC
>DATBKB010000078.1:0-22940 GCA_036556145.1 Candidatus Limnocylindrales bacterium
CAGCAGCAGGTTCTTGAAGCGCCCGCCCCGGAAGGCGATCGCGTAGGCCAGGGGATAGGCGATCGCCAGCGTCAGGATGGTCGATGCGCCGCCGTACAGGACCGATCGGACGAACTGGGGCTGGAACCGGCCGAGCGCATCGCCGTAGTTGCTGAGGTTCGACAGCGAGAACTCGTAGCCCCGTTCCAGCGAGCCCGACCAGAACGAGCTGACGAACATCTGGACGGCCGGGTAGGCGTAGAACAGCAGGAGCCAGAGCGCTCCCGGCCCGAGGAGCAGGTAGGGGACGAGCCCGCGGTTGCGGCGAAGGAAGCTGCCCATCCCCGTTCTCGCCGCCTCGCCTCTAGACCCCGATGAGCTCCGAGAACTTGTCGTCGAAATCGCGCTCCTCGTCCTCGGCCAGCGACTTGAACGGCTTGACCTTCGCGAGCAGATCCGCCGGCGGGAAGATGAGCGGGTTGTCGGCGAGCTCCTGGTCGATCTTGGCGAGCTCTTCCTTCGCCCCCTTGACCGGGCAGATGTAGTTGACCCACGCCTCGATCTGCGCGGCGATGACCGGGTCGTAGACGAAGTCGATCATCAGCTCGGCGGTGTACTTGTGCTGCGCACCCTTCGGGATGAGCATGTTGTCGTACCACAGCATGCCGCCCTCGTCGGGGGCCGCCCACTCGAGCGTCTCCTTTTCGAGCTTCTTCTGGACGATGTCGCCCGACCAGGCCATCGCCAGCACGACGTTGCCGGACACGAGGTCCTCGGCGTATTCGTTGCCGGTGAAGGCGCGGACAATCTTCGCGTCGACGGCCTTCTTGATCTCGGCGATCGCCTCGTCGTACTGCTCGGTCGTCACCGTGCCCGGGTCGTAGCCGAGCTTCTGGAGTGCGATGCCCGTGCAGTCACGCATCTCCGAGAGGAACGTCACCCGGCCGGCCCATTTCGGATCCCACAGCGCGGCGGAGCTCGTCAGCGCGCCGGTGACGGCCTTGTCGAAGCCGATGCCGGTCATCCCCGCCTGCCACGGCGCGTGGAACTCGTTGTTCGGGTCGAAGTCGGGGCCCTTGTAGGCGTCCTCGAGGTTGGCCGTGTAGTTCGGGACGTTGGCCGCCTCGATCTTCTCGAGCCAGCCGAGGCGGACGAGCCGGGCCGCCATCCACTGGGTGAGAACCACGAGATCCCAGCCGGTGTCCTGGCCCGCTTCGAGCGGCGCCCGGATCGTGCCGAAGAACTCGTTGTTGTCGTTGATGCCCTCGGAGTACTTCACGACGGTGCCGTACTTCGCGGTGAAGTCCTCGAGCGTCTTGTGCTTCGTCTCGTCGTTGTCGTCGGTGTCGATGTAGAGCGGCCAGTTCGCGAAGTTCAGCTCGGCCGATGGCGACGGGACCGGGGTCGGGGCGGCCGGCGTCGCGGACGGCGCCTGCGTCGGCGCTCCGCTCGACGGCGCCGCCGAGCCGGTGCCGCGCGTCCCACACGCGGCGAGGAACGCCGAGAAGCCGGCGATCGCCGAGCCCTGGATGAACCGGCGGCGGGTGATCTCGGTGCGCAGCGCCTGCAGGCGGTCGGTCATCGTGTCCTCCTCCTGGTCGCCCGGCTCAGGCCGTGGCGACGGACGTGTCGCGGTCGGGTTCGGGGTGAACGGCGAACGTATGGTCGGGCGACCAGCTGAGACGGACCTCCTCGCCCGGCCGGTGGAGCGAGCCGTGAACGGTCCGCTCGACGTTCTGTTCGTAGACGGTGATGAGCTTGCCGTCGCGTGTCTCGACGATGTACTGCGTCGACACGCCGAGATACGAGGCGTCGCGGACGGTCCCGGCCAGCTGATTGGCGGCGGCGGGAACATCCGCCGTCGCGGCATGCATCCGGATCTTCTCGGGCCGCACGCCGATCTCGACGTTCGCGGCGCCGTTCGTCTGGCCGCGCGGCACGCGAACCGCCGACTCGTCGGCGAGGCGGAGCACTGCGTACCGGTCGTCGGCGCCGGCCGAGCCCTCGAGCCGGCCCGCGAGAAGGTTGCTGATCCCGAGGAAGCCCGCGACGAACCGCGTGACCGGCCGCTCGTACAGCGACTCCGGATCGCCCAGCTGCTCGTACCGGCCGCGGTTCATCACCGCGATCCGGTCGGACATCGTCATCGCCTCTTCCTGGTCGTGGGTCACGTAGATGAACGTGATCCCGACCTCCTGCTGGATCCGCTTGAGCTCGACCTGCATCTGCTTGCGCAGCTTGAGGTCGAGGGCACCCAGCGGCTCGTCGAGGAGCAGCACCGCGGGCCTGTTGATCAGCGCCCGTGCCAGCGCGACGCGCTGGGCCTGGCCACCCGAGATCTGGCTCGGCTTGCGGCGCTCGTAGCCGGGCAGCTCGACGAGCTCGAGCATCTCGACGACGCGCTTCTTCACCTCCGCCTCCTTGACGCGCTTGCGGCGGAGGCCGAAGGCGACGTTGTCGAAGATCGACAGGTGGGGGAAGAGGGCGTAGTTCTGGAAGACGGTGTTGACGTTGCGCTGGTAGGGCGGCAGCCAGGTGACGTCCCGGCCCTGGAGCTCGATGAGCCCGGACGTCGGCTGCTCGAAGCCGCCGATCATCCGCAGGGTCGTCGTCTTGCCGCAGCCCGACGGCCCGAGCAGGCTGAAGAACTCCCCCTCGCGGACCTCGAGGTCGACGTGATCGACGGCGACGAAGTCGGCGAAGCGCTTCACGACCTGGACGAGGCGAACGGCGGGCACGTGGATGCTCCCCTCCTGTGCCGTCGGTGGCGCCAGATGACCGGCCGGCCGAACGTTAGGCGCGTCCCCATGGGCTGTCAATCGAGGGACATCGCCGCGCAGGACGCTCGTCGCGTGCGAGATTCGCAGGGTTTCGGGGGAGCGCGGACGGGCTCCGCCGGGCATCGCCCCTTAGGGGGATCGCGGGCGATCCGGGGTACGATATCGACGCCCGGACCGTCAGAAGCCCGCGGCCCCTTCGAGGAGCAACACTGCCCGCATGACCGTCATCTCCGAGGCCGCCGTCCTCGATGCCCTCCGAACCGTCCAGGAGCCCGAGCTCGGGGGCGACCTCGTCTCGCGGAACATGGTCAAGGACCTCCGGATCGACGGTGAGCGGGTCGCCTTCACGATCGAGCTCACGACGCCTGCCTGCCCGCTCAAGGACGAGATCGAAGCCAACGTCCGCACGGCCCTGGCGCCGCTCGGCGTCGACCGCGTCGACGTCGACTGGGCCGCCACCGTGCGCCGCGCGGCGCCGGCCCAGCCGCAACAGCTCGTCGCCGGCGTCAAGAACATCATCGCCGTCGCGTCGGGCAAGGGCGGCGTCGGCAAGTCGACGGTCAGCGTCAATCTCGCCGTGGCGCTCGCGAAGTCGGGCGCGTCGGTCGGCCTCCTCGACGCGGACATCACCGGCCCGAACATCCCGATGATGCTCGGCGTCGACGGCCAGCCGAAGGCGAGCGCGAACAACAAGATCACGCCCCTCGAGCGTCACGGCGTCAAGGTCATCTCGATCCAGTTCTTCGTGCCCGAGGGCCAGCCGATCGTCTGGCGCGGCCCCCTCGTCGGTGGCGCGATCCAGCAGTTCCTCCGCGACGTCGAGTGGGGCGAGCTCGACTACCTCGTCATCGACCTGCCGCCGGGCACGTCCGACGCCCAGCTCACGCTGGCGCAGGCGGTTCCCATCAGCGGCACCGTGCTCGTCACGACGCCCCAGGAGGTCGCCCTCGCCGACGTGTCGAAGGCGCTCGCGATGCTCAAGCGGATGAGCGTGCCGGTGATCGGCATCGTCGAGAACATGACCGGCTTCGTGTGCAGCCACTGCGGCGAGGTCACCGAGATCTTCGGCCGCGGCGGCGGCGAGCGGTTCGCGCAGCAGCACGGCATCGAGTTCCTCGGCGGCATCCCGCTCGACGTCACGGTTCGCCAGGGCGGCGACGTCGGCGTGCCCGCCGTCGCGCAGCGCGAGCCGGGTCCGGCGGCGAAGGCGCTCGAGTCGCTCGCCCGCACGGTGGCCGCTCGCATGAGCGTGCGCGCGGCCAGTCGCGAGCAGCAGCCGGTCCTCACGGTCTCCTGATCGGTCCCGCGCGGCCCGCCGTCCGGGCTGGACGGGCCTCGTAGACTCAGGCCGTCGGCCCCAGGGTCGGCGAGTGGCGCAGGGGAGGAGGACCGCGGGTGGAGGGTGACCGCGTCCGATGATCGAGACCGTAACGGCCGGCGAAGCCGGCGGCGTCGACGCCGTCCACGACATCCCGCTGTTCGCGGGGCTCGCGGCCGTCACGCGGGAGCTGGTCGGTCGCAGCCTGCGGGCGCGGCGATTCCGGCGCGGCGAGGTGATCTACCACGTCGGCGATCCGGCCGACGTCCTGTTCATCGTCGCGTCCGGCTCGGTGAAGATCAGCCTTCCCTCCGAGACCGGCGACGAGGCCATCCTGGCGACCCCGCAGCGGGGCGACTTCTTCGGCGAGCTGGCCCTCATCGACGGGGGGCCACGTGTCGCGACCGCCACCGCATTGGAGCCGACCGAGACGCTCGTCCTGCCCGGTGAGCGCTTCCGCGAGCTGATCTCCGACGAGCCGGTCATTCGCGAGGCCCTCCTCCGTGGCCTCGTGAAGCAGGTCCGCCGGCTGACCTCGCACGTCGAGGAGCTCCATTTCCTCGACATCGCCGGCCGCCTCGCGGCCCGGCTCGCGCGCCTCGCGGAGGAGCAGGGCCGGCGCCAGCCGGATGGCTCGATCCGCCTCGACGCGCCGCTCACCCAAAGCGACCTCGCCGCCATGGTCGGGTGCACGCGCCAGAGCGTGAACAAGGTCCTCGGGCTGTTCGTCGCCGACCGGTTGATCCTCGTCGAGCGCGACGCCATCGTCGTGCCCGACATCGGGCGGCTCGTGCGAGCGTCGCACCGCTGAGTCGCGCCGCCAGGCGCGTCGTCAGCCGCCGGTGATCACGCCCTCGCTCCCGGCGCGGAGCAGCTGATTCCAGCTGGCCTCGAGGTGGCCGGCCGCGAGGCCGACGATCCGGCGGACCAGCATCGCCGACTCCGTCGAGCGACCGGCCGCAAGGTCGACGATGACGTCGACGGGGATGTCGATGACCTCGGTCGCACCGGTGGCGCGCGCCGTCGCGAGCGAGACCGCGCCGTCCCGGATCGACGACCAGCCGATGATGTCGCCCGGCCCGACGCTGTCGACGATGACCGAGCGGCCGTCGACATCGGCGCGGAGCACGAGCCCGCCACCGACGACGGAATGAAGCGTTCGCGCCGGCTGTCCCTGCTCGAACAAGACCTCGCTGTCGTCGAGATGGCGTCGACGCGCGACCTGCGCGACGGCGCGGAGGTCGGGCTCGGGCAGGCCCGCAAACAGCGCGATTCGACCGATCTCGGCCGGCGTTACCTGGGTCATCGGACGATCTCCTCGCTGGGCTGGGGCAGACGATCGGGACGCGCGTCGGCGGCCCGCCGGAGCTCGGCGAGCAGGATCGCGGCGGCGGCCAGTGCGGCGCGGGTCCGGCCCAGCGACCCGCCGAGGAACGCGAGGCGTCGCTCGCGATGCGAGCCGTGCGGCGAGACGATCGCGACGCTCACGGCCGTGTCATCGCCCCGCGCCGTGACGCGAACCGCGATCCCGACCTCGCAGCCGCCGCTCGCACGGGCGCGCTCCGCGCGGCCCTCGAGGTCGCCGCCGTCGCCGTCGGCCTCATCACCGGCCCGGGTCTCCGCGCAGCGGACCCACGGCACGTCTCCGAGGAGCGCGGCAAACACGCCGCCGGTGCCGATTTCCGCGATGGCCAATTGCCACCCGAGCGCCTCGAGCCGTTCGCCGATCGCCGTCGCCCAGCTCATGTCGCCGCGGCCCCAGACGTGGTCGCCGAGGCGCTCGAGGACGAAGCGCTCGGCCGCGTCGGCGATTTGCGCCGCGGTCCGCCCACCGGCGGCACCGTCGGCGACGGCCGAGATCCGCACGTCGACCGCATCGGCCCGGGCGTACGTCGCGACCGACGGGTTCGAGCCGCGCAGCAGGTCGTCGCCGAGGATGTCAGCCGCCTGGGACTCGCCGATGCCGGCGAGGCGCAGCGTCCGGATCTCGACGTCGCGGCCGAGCCCGCGGGTCTCGAGGCGCGGCAGGACCCAACCGGTCCACATCGGCCGCATCTCCCGCGGCGGGCCTGGCAGGGCGGCGATGACCCGGCCGTCGGGCCGATCGACCCACCACCCGGGCGCGGTCCCGTTGTCGTTCGGGATCGCCGTCGCCGACGGGATCAGCCAGGCCTGCTTGAGGTTGATCTCCGGGAACGGCATGTCGCGCCGTGCCCACAGCCCGCGCAGCCAGCGCTCCAGGCCGGCGTCGACCTCCGGACGCTCACCGGTCACGGCGGCGATCGCCTCGCGCGTGAGGTCGTCGGGCGTCGGGCCGAGCCCGCCGGTCGAGACCACGAGGTCGGCCGTGTCGAGAGCGGCCCGGTACGCGTCCGCGACCGCGGCAAGCACATCGGGAAGGCCCTGGAGGCGGCGAACCTCGACGCCACGCCCCGTCAGGGAGCGGGCCAGCTCCGAGGCGTTGGTGTCGCGTGTCTCGCCCGCGGTGAGCTCCGAGCCGATGCTCAGGATCTCGGCCGTCAGGAGCGTCCGCGCCGGCATGAAGGCAGCGTACTCCAGACCTTCGACCGTGCCCGGTGGGGCGAATCCGTCACAGTCCGGCCGGTACCATCGGTCACCAGTACGAGCGACCATCGCACCGGGGTCGCCGGTGCGGCGGGGCACGAAGCTGGCGGTCCCCGGGGCACCGGGGCCCGCAGACGAAGCGAGGCGCACGTGACCGATCTCGACGGCAGTGGCTTCTCGCAGCTCGACCGGCTCCTCGAGCTGGTCGCCCGGACCCGCGAGCTCCTCGATGCCGTGGCCGGTGAAGGCGAGCTGCCCGAGGGCGGCGCGGCCTTCCTCGAGGCCAGGACGCTCCCGCACCTCGAGGACGTCCACCTCGGGTTCCAGGGCTCGCTCCGTTCGGAGGCCGCGGGCGCCGACGAGCTCCGGTATCTCCTGCTCCAGGTTGCGAGCCTGCGGGTCTCGCCGGCGCGGAGCGATGCCGAGCGTCGGGCCGCGGCGGCCGAGGCGGCCGCCGAACGGGAGCTGACCGAGCTCCTCGTGGCGCAGCGTTCGATCGCGGACGGGTCAGTGGAAGCGCCGCCGGAGCCGCCCCGCGTGACACGCTCCGAGCCGTGGCACCTCGCCGCGCTGGCCCACGCCCGCGTCGTCCTCGCGTTCATGCCGCGACTTCCGGAGGAAGCCGTCCGCTTCCCGGCCGGACGTCGCACGTACGCTGACATCCCGACGCCACGCGGTCCCGCCGAGCTGTCGGCCCGCATCGGCGAGCTCGAGCAGCAGCTCTGGCGCGCCGTCACCGGCCGTGTGCCGACACCGATCGACCCCGCGTTCCGCCGCACGTACGGCTTCTTCGACGTCGCCGACCGATTGGGCTACCGGGCGTTCCGAGGGGCTGCCTGAGACCCGCTGCTATGATCGGCCTCCTTCGGTGCCGTCCCCGGGAGGCCAGCGCTGGACGCAACAGAACCACGACAGGCGAAAGGCGGACCGAACCGCCAGGCTGACGGCTCCGCCGATCGCAACGGCGCCACGCCGGGCCTGGGCGAACAGGTCGGGCGCGCGCGCGCGGCCGGCATGCGCCTCGTGCAGGCCCACCTCGACCTGGCACGTGCCGAGATCGGCGAGATCCTCGATGAGGTCAAGGCGGTCATCGCGCTCGCCGGGCTCGCGATCGGCGCGGTGCTCCTGGCGGCGCTGCTCCTCGGGATCGGGCTGTTCCTCTTCCTCGGCGAGTGGATCTTCGGCTCGATGGGCTGGGGCATTCTCCACGGCACGCTGCTCCTGACGGGCATCGCGGTTGCCGCGGGTGTCGCCGCCGTCGACTACGGCGCACGCCGGATCGCGGCCAACCTGCTTGGCGGCGTCGTGATCGGCATCGCGGTCGGCGTGGTCTTCGGGCTCGACCTCACCTGGCGCGGCTGGTCTGCCCTCGGCGAGGCCGTCGTCCCGACCTGGGCCGCCGATACACGGCCGCTCATCACGGCGGTCGTTGCCGTCGGGCTGGTGTTCGGGTTGCTCGGCGCGTTCGCCGGTCGGGGCGGCGGGATCCGCGGGATCCTGGGCGGCTTCGTCGGTGGCGCCATCGTCGGTGCGCTCCTCGGCGCCGTCACTGCAATTCCGCTCGGTCCGCGAGTCGGGGCCGGGATCGGCGTCGCCGTCGCCCTCATCGCCTGGATCGCGCTGATGGGCATGGGGATCGCCCGACGAGGCGTCGACACCGATGCGCTCAAGAAACGCTTCACGCCGGACGAGACCATCGAGACGACGAAGGAGACGATCGAGTGGGTGCGCAGACGGACGCCGCTCGGGCCGGCGTCGTAGCGGCCCGCGAGGAGCTCGCGACCGAGGCCGAGCGCCTCGAGGCCGCCGCACGCTCGGCGGTCGACATCCCGACGAAGCTTCGCCGGGAGCCGATCAAGACGGCCGGCGTCGCCGCGAGCCTCGCGTTCCTCGTTGCCGGCGGCCCGAAGCGCCTCTTCCGGCAGGCACGGCGGGCGGTGATGGGTCCCGAGGCCGACCGTCCCAAGTCGATGCTCCCCGAAGAGGTCGACAAGGAGCTGCGGAAGCTCGGCAGCGACGGCGAGCGTGTTCGGGCGACGCTCGAGCGCGAGTTCGCGAAGTACCTCGACGAGCATCGCGAGGAGCGCGAGAAGCGGGACATCGGTGCGGTGGCGGCGCTGATGCTCTCGCAGGTCGCCCGCCCCGTGACGCAGCAGGCGGCACGGCGCCTCGTCTCGGCGCTCTTCAACCCCGAGGACACGTCGTTCCGCGAGGCGGTCGAGCGCGTCCGTGCGCGGCGCCCTGGAGACGAGGCGGCCGACGGCCGCGATCGGGACGGGCGGGCGAAGACCCGCGACAAGCGTCCGCCCGACCGCGACAAGGACCGCTGGGAGCGCTAGGCCACAACCGCCCCGCGGAAGCGATCAGTCGACCCTGCCGCGTGCGGCCCAGGCCCGTGCGGTGACGACGAAGGGCTCAGTGGGGAGCAGCGCGCGACAGCGCTCGCGGAGCTCGGCCCGCTGCCTGTCGTCGAGGCCCGCCGTGAACGCCCCGGCGGGTCCGACTCCGCCGGTGAACGGTTCCCACCACTCCTCGAAGCTCGCGTGCTCGAGCCGGACGGTGAGGACGCCGACCCCGACGTTCCGGACGCCGGCCGCCTCGAACAGCTCGACCAGGTGGCCTTTGCGCACGCCGGCGAGGTCCGATTCATCGTGCACGTGCGGATCGATCTGCCTGGCGGCCGCCCAGAACGTCGCCAATGGACCGCCGCCACCGGCGTGATCCCAGACGCACGCGGCGACGACGCCGCCGGACCGCGTGACGCGGGCCATCTCCGCGAGACCGGCAACCGGGTCGCGCATGAAGTGGACGACGAGTTGGGCGAGCGCGGCGTCGAACGAGTCATCGGGGAAGGGGAGCGATTCCGCGGATGCGCGCTCCACGGTAACGCCGGGGTTGCGCTCGCGCGCCGCGACGACGAACGACTCGGAGGGGTCGGCGGCGCTCACACCGGCCGCGCCGAGTCGCGCGACGAGCTCGGCCGTCAGGGCCCCGGGTCCGCAGCCGACGTCGAGGACGTGCTGGCCCGCCTCGACCCCGCCGAAGTCGGCCATCGCCGGCGCGAGCAGCCGGGAGTAGCGCCCCATGAACCGGTCATAGGAGTCGGCCGCAACGTCGAAGCTCACGTCCTGATGATCACGCCCGCCCCCGACGGGCGTCCAGCGTCCCCGCTAGCGGTCCAACAACGCGCGATCGAGGAACGCGCCCACGCGGGCGCGCCACTCCTCGGGGCGGACAGCGAGCGCCTGCGTATGGCCCACGCCCGAGGTCTGCCAGACCTCGATCTCCGGCGCCCGGGCCGCGAGGTCGATTGCGACCGCGCGCTCGTCCGGTGCGTCGGCAGCGATCAGCAGGACCGGCGTCCCGCGCAGACCCGCGGCACTCTCGCGGAGGCTCGGCGGCGGGGAGGCTGCGGTCCACAGGTCCGCCACGGCCCACATGACCGCAGCGACCGTGCGCTCCGTCCAGCCACGCACCCCGTCGGCCACGTACCAGGTGTCGGCCGGCATGCGGGCCTCGACGCCTTCGCTGACGACGGCATGGACCCCGTGCGTCCGGCCGACGAAGGTGATCGCCTGCTCGCCGCCCATCGACAGCCCGACGAGGCCGATCCGCCAGGCATCCACGCCCGGTCGCGTCCGCAGCCACGCGACCGCGGCGTCGATGTCCCTGTCGCCCTCCCAGCCCCAGATGTTGTTGACACCGCCGCTGTCGCCGTTCCCTCGCGCGTCGACGGAGAGCACCGTATAGCCCAGCGCGGCGATGGCCCGGGCATGGT
Source organism: Candidatus Limnocylindrales bacterium (assembly GCA_036556145.1). GTDB lineage: Bacteria > Chloroflexota > Limnocylindria > Limnocylindrales > CSP1-4 > JACDAV01. Next base: position 10,421 of record DATBKB010000078.1, read on the forward strand.
CGTACGTGTGGCTCCGATTGCCGCCTGCCCCGGGCAGGATGACGACGGCCGCGCCGTTGGTCCCCGGGATGTACCAGGCGCCGAGGGCGACCCCGTCGTCGGCCACGATGCGGACCTCCTCCGCGCCTGACGGAAGCGGAGCCGCGAGCGGCGACCGAGCGCCGTGTGCGCCGAGCGTCCCGGTCGTGCCGGGCAGGAGGACGAACTGGGCAAGCGCGAGGGCGACGGGCAGCGCCAGCAGCTTCAACGGGCCTCGCATCATCCGGATTGCGACGAGCCCACCGCCGGCCATCAGGCCGAGCGATGCGACCGCCGCCGCGAGCGGCACGATCGAAAGCCACCACGATCCCTCGACAACCCGGGGTATCCCATAGCCGACGCCGACGATGAACCCCATTGATCCCAGGCCGATGGCGGTGAGCGCTCGACCGGACGGCCTGCGCCGAGCCGCACCGACCGCCCCGACCGCCCCGATGCCCGCCGCCAGCAGGAAGACGGCTCGTCCGATCCAACCCAGGGCCGAGTCGAGGGCGACCAAGGCGACGCAGGCCAGCACGAGCCACTCCGCCAGCAGCGCCAGCGAGGCAAGCCTGGAGAGCGGCGTGCTCCACCGGGCCGGCCACCAGCCCCGACTGGGCTGCACGCGCGTTCCGGCGTGTGCTTGCACCCTGACGTTCATGTCCCGATGGTCGCGGCCGACCCGCCGCCTCGGACAGGGCCACCCAGCACCGGCCGGTGAGGCCATGTGGCCGGATCCGACGCGGCGGCGGTCCGTCGCGCGTGTGCGAAGGTCATCCCCGCATCGTTGGGCGTGCCTGGGCGAAGGTCCAGCGATGGCCTTCGGGATCCGCCGCCACGTAGGCTCGGTATCCCTGCTGGTGGATGCCTTCGACGATCGTCGCCCCGCGCTGCGTCGCCGAGCGGAAGTGCGCGTCGAGGTCGTCGACGAAGATCCACGGCACGTGGGTCGACGGCGGCTGCGGCGATCCCGGACCCGTGCGGTCGGCATGTAGCGGGAGCACCATCAGCGAGCAGTGACCCACCCGAAACTCCACCCAGTCGTCGCCCGTGCCGCCGGAGGCCGGAAGCTCGAGGACGGGCTCGAGCCCGAAGGCGTCGCTGAGCCATCGCGCTGCCTCGCGCGGCTTCGCGTAGTGCACGGCGATCGCCAGTCGATCGGTGTCCTGCATCGCGCGAGGCACGGAATCGCGGCGCGCGCACCATCGCCCGAACCAGGCCGGGGTCACGCGGACGAAGCTCGTACCGCCGGTGTCCTTCCCGCCTCTGGGCACGCTGGCCACGACACTGACCCGCGTCCCCGTCGCGGTGGGCTCGAAGCGCACGTCGATGCGCACGTCGTCGACGGAGCTGTCCCAGGCGAGGCGTTCGCCAGGCTGCCAAACCGTGATCCGAGCGAGCTCGAGCGCATCGTCGCTGGCCTCGTCGTAGATCTCCAGCAATCTGCCCCCGACGCCGGGCTCACACCGCATCTCGCGGACCCGGGCGGAGTCCCAGTTGTTGATCGGCCCGCGGAGCCACCAGAGGTCGATCTCGCTGGTGAAGACGTCGAACGCGGATGCCGGATCGAGCGCGACGTCGACCTGCGATCGGATCGACCGTGCGGTCATCGGCGAGATCGCGTGGCCTGACGCGAGAACGACGCCAGCTGTGCGTCCCAGTCCGCCTGCAGCGCGTCGAGCCAGCGCTGGAGCTCCGCCAGCCCCTGCGGCCGCAGCCGGAAGACGCGGACGCGGGCATCGTCGCGGCTTCGCTCGTCGGTGATGACGCCGGCCCGCAGGAGTATCCGGAGGTGTCGGCTCATGGCCGGCGCGGAGAGGCCCACGGCGGCCGCGAGCTGGCCGGCTCGCATCGGGCGCCGGCCGAGGCGCTGCACGACCTCCCGACGGGTCGGGTCGGCCAGGGCGGCGAACACCGGGCTGGCGTGCACGGGGAGAATAGTTAACTGTCCCGTGAACGATGTCAACCGGCCATCGCCTACGATCCGACCGTGCAGCGGGCGCTTCTCCGGGCGATCCCGTTCGCCGTCGCGATACCGATCGCGTACGGCGCGACCTTCGTCGCGCTCGGCCAGCCGGTCGATGGACGGGCGTTGCTCGTCGGGGCCGCCGGCTGGTTCGTCGCACTCCTTCTTCGCTCGCCGGTTGGGCTTGCCGCGATGGCCCTCAAGCGGAGCGAGGACGAGACGACGCGCTGGGTCGTGGCCTCGTCCGGGCCGCTCGAGGAGGGCGTGCGCCTGGTCGCGCTGCTCCTCTTCGGGCGCGACCTGACGACGGCGCTGTGGCTGGGCCTGGGCTGGGCGTCGATCGAGATCGTCTACACGATCATCAACGGCTTCGCGCTCGCCTCGCTCGCCAACCGGAACGACCCCGAAGCCGAGCGGGTCCGGGCGCTGCTCCCGCCCTCGGCCTTCACGGCGGCCGGCGTCGCCTGGGGTGTCGTCGAGCGGGCCTGGGCGTCGGCCGTCCACGTCGGTTTCACCCTCATCACGGCGGCGGCGCCGATTGCGGTGATCCTGACGGCGCCGCTCCACAGCGCCATCAACATCACGTTCGTCGCCGCGATGCGGCGCTACTCGATGGCCGCGCTGCATCTCGCCGGCGCGGCACTGGCCGCTGGCCTCGTGGGCCTCGGGCTCGCGCTCCACGCCGCTCTCGGCTGAGGGTCTAGACTCCCGCCGGGCGAGTGGCGGAATGGCAGACGCGCCGGCCTTAGGAGCCGGTGCCCCGCAAGGGGCGTGTCGGTTCGACCCCGACCTCGCCCACAACCAGGGGAGCGATGTCCGACGGGCACGTGCTCGAGACTATCGTCGAGCTGGAGTCAGGCGGCGACGCAGGGGCGATGGGTGCCGCAATCACCGTCGCGCTGTGCGGCGACTGGCGCCACGACGGACCGTGCCGGTGGCCTCATCACTCGGCCGTCGTCGAGCGCTACTACGCCCGCGTTGTTACCCGGACCGTGTTCGTTGCCGAACCCGGCGACCTCCTTGAAGTTCGGCGCCGGGTGGCAGGCGCCGTCAGCGCGGGAGTACTCATCACCACCGAGCGGACGACGCGCTGGCGTGTGCTGCGCCATGGCGAGGGGACGTTGATGCCGACCGAAGCCCAGGCGGCCCGGAAACTCGCGGGTGACGTGGCAGGGAGCGCTGACGCGCGCTCGACCCAGGTGCTCTCGCACGAGGCCCCGACGCTCGAGGACGCGATCGCCTGGTACCGCGACCTTATCGCCCGGGGCCACAAACCTACGTTCACTGCCGAGTACGCGTATGTGGACGGTGCGTTCGACGTCGACATCCTGGAGCTGCCGGGCGTGGGCACGGGTGCCGAATCGCCTGAAGCGGTCGAGCTTCGCTCGCGCGAGCGGATCGGTGGCTGGCTCGAGGTAGAGGACGCGGCATTCGACGTTCGCGTGGTTCACGGTGAGGACATCCCTGACTGACGGGCCTCCTGCCGAAATGGCCCGCCCTATACTTCCCCGGCGATGCCCGCTCCTGCGGCGATGAACGTCACCGCCACCCCCGCTCCGAACAGCTCGATGAAGCTCGAGATCGAGCTTCCGCCCGAGCGGCTGACCCGCGCCGTCGACGAGGCCGTCCGCGCGCTCTCGCGGCGGACGCGGATCCCCGGCTTCCGGCCCGGCAAGGCGCCGCGACGCGTCGTCGAGGCCACCCTCGGGCCCGGCGTCGTCCTCGAGGAAGCCGTCGAGCACCTCGTCCAGGACGCCTACCGCAAGGCGCTCGTCGAGAAGGAGATCCTGCCGCTGGCCCAGGCCAAGGTCGACGTCGTCCAGGCCGAGGAAGGCAAGCCCGTCATCTTCACGGCGACAGTGCCGGTTCGACCTGACGTCCGGCTCGGCGACTACCGGAACTTCAACTTCCGGCCCGAGATCGAGACGATCGACGAGCCGAAGGTCGACAAGGTCATCGAGGAGCTGCGCGACCAGCACGCCGCCCTCGCGCCGGTCGAGGACCGCGGAGCCCGCAACGGCGACTACGCCGTCATCGGCTTCCAGGGAACGCGCGACGGCGAGCCGTTCGACGGCGGCTCCAGCGAGCGCATGCCGTTGATCCTCGGCGAGGAGCGCCTCATCCCCGGCTTCGAGGCGAATCTCCTGGGCCTGAAGGTCGGCGACTCGACCGAGTTCGACATCACGTTCCCGGGTGACTACCCGGAGGAGTCGCTCCGCGACAAGCCCGTCCACTTCCGGGTCGACGTGAAGGAGCTGCGGGAGAAGGTCCTGCCCGCGGCCGACGACGCGTTCGCCCGCTCGATGGGCGACTTCCCGGATCTCGCCGCCCTCCGCCGCGAGGTTCGAGCGCGTCTCGACCGCAATGCCCTCGACAAGGCCCGGCACGAGTTTGCCGACAGGATCATCGAGTACGCCGTCGCGAACGCGACCCTCGAGCTGCCCGACGTCCTCGTCGAGCAGGAGGTCGAGGTCATGCACGACGAGCTCCGGGCCTCGCTCGCGCGGCAGGGCATCTCCGAGGAGGCCTACCTCAAGGTCGTCGAAAAGACCGACGCCGACCTCCACGCCGAGTTCCGCCCGCGCGCCGAGCAGCGCGTCAAGGTGCTGCTCGTCCTGACGCAGATCGCCGAGAAAGAGGGGATCACGATTCCGGACGGTGAGGTCGACGCCGAGGTCGAGCGCGGCCGCCAGCGGTACGCGGGCGACGCCCGGCTGGCGCGATACTTCGGCTCGGAGCGAGGCCGCGGCTTCATCCGCAGCACGCTTCGTCGCTCGCGCGTCGTCGAGCGCCTCGTCGACGACTGGCTCGCTGCGCATCCCGAGCATCCGGCGCTGCCGCACGTCGAGGAATCCACCGCCGCGGCCGGCGAGGCCGCGGCGACCGCCGCGGCCCTCGAAGCCGCCGCGCTCGAAAACGAGGACGCCATCGACACCGAAGAGACGATCGACAGCCAGGACACCGTCGAGACCAAGTCGGCCCCAGAGAGCGAAAAGACCGTTACGCCCGGCGGCTGACGCCGCAACGGACGACGGCGCCGCCCGCCCCGTCGCAACAGGAGATCCCGATGCTCGTACCCATGGTGATCGAAACCTCCAGCCGCGGAGAGCGCGCCTATGACATCTACTCGCGGCTGCTGAAGGAGCGGATCATCTTCCTCGGCGACGCCATCGAGGATCACCTCGCGAACCTGGTCATCGCCCAGCTGCTGTTCCTCGAGTCCGAGGATCCCGAGAAGGACATCAGCCTCTACATCAACTCGCCGGGTGGGGTCGTGAACGCCGGCCTCGCGATCTACGACACGATGCAGTACCTGCGGGCACCGGTGAGCACGATCTGCATCGGCATGGCCGCCTCGATGTCGGCCGTCCTGCTGGCCGCCGGCGCCAAGGGCAAGCGCTACGCCCTGCCCAACAGCCGGGTGATGATCCACCAGGGCTCCGGCGGGTTCCGGGGCAACGCGCCCGATGCCATGATCCAGATGCGGGAGTGGGAGTTCCTCGTCGAGCGGAACAACGAGCTGCTGGCCAAGCACACCGGCCAACCGCTCGAGAAGGTCCGGAAGGACACCGATCGGGACTATTTCATGTCTCCCGAGCAGGCCAAGGACTATGGCATCATCGACGCTGTCTACTCGGTGCCAGGGGAGTCGCTCATCGCCCAGGCCCACGACGCCGGAATGGCCGGCGGCGAGGGCTCCGCGGTGACGACGCCCGAGAAGGCCTCCGAGCCGGCACCGAAGAAGTCGAAGGAATAGGCGGTCCCAGGGGGCCGGTCACCGGGATGGCAGGAACGCAGTCGTGACTTCGACGAGCAGCACCAAGGGACCCAAGGTTCCGTATCGGTGCTCGTTCTGCGGCAAGAGCCAGGAGCAGGTCCGCAAGCTCATTGCCGGACAGGGCGTCTACATCTGCGACGAGTGCATCAACCTCTGCCAGGAGATCATCGAGGAGGAGATGCTCGAGCAGCCGAAGGCGCGACCTGCGGCTGCCAAGCTCCCGAACCCCCGACAGATCAAGTTCGCGCTCGACCAGTACGTCATCAGCCAGGAGAAGGCCAAGAAGGTCCTCTCCGTCGCGGTCTACAACCACTACAAGCGAGTGAACGCCGGCCACCAGGTCGACGAGGTCGAGCTCCAGAAGTCGAACGTCCTGCTGGTCGGACCGACGGGCTCGGGCAAGACACTCCTCGCCCAAACGCTCGCCCGCGTGCTCGACGTGCCGTTCTGCATCGCCGATGCGACGTCGCTGACCGAGGCCGGCTACGTCGGCGAGGACGTCGAGAACATCCTGCTGCGGCTCATCCAGGCGGCCGACTTCGACGTCGCCCGTGCGCAGCGCGGAATCATCTACATCGACGAGATCGACAAGATCGCGCGCAAGGCCGACAACCCGTCGATCACCCGCGACGTGTCCGGTGAGGGCGTCCAGCAGGCACTCCTCAAGATCCTCGAGGGCACCGTCGCCAACGTCCCGCCGCAGGGCGGACGCAAGCACCCCCACCAGGACTTCATCCAGATCGACACGACGAACGTCCTCTTCATCTGCGGCGGCGCGTTCGACGGTCTCGAGAAGATCGTCGAGGAGCGGGTCGGGAAGCGGGCGATCGGGTTCGGCTCCGACGGTGCGGTCAGCAAGGCCGACAAGGCGCGCGTCCTCGAGAAGCTCATGCCCGAGGACCTGCTGAAGTTCGGGCTCATCCCGGAGTTCATCGGGCGGCTGCCGGTCATCGTCACGCTCACCGCGCTCACGTCCGAGGACCTCGTCCGCGTCCTGACCGAGCCGAAGAACGCCGTGACGCGCCAGTTCCAGAAGTTCCTCGCCCTCGACAAGGTCGAGCTCGTGTTCACCGGCGGCGCGTTGAAGGCTGCGGCAGAGGTCGCCCTCGACCGCAAGACCGGCGCCCGCGCGCTGCGCTCGATCGTCGAGGAGGCGCTCCTCGAGGTGATGTACGACATCCCGGAGCGGACCGAGATCCGCAAGTGCATCATCACCGAGGAGACGATCCGGGACGGCCGCCTCCCGCTCCTGCTGACGAAGACGGACGTCGACCGTGGCGTGGACGAGACGAACTACGCCGAGTGGCTCGCCGAGCGGGGCGAGACGGCCTGATCGAGCGCCCCGCCGCTCGCGGGCGCGATCCGCTCACCGACCATAGGACCATCGGCGCAAGGCGAGCGCCGTTCGTCCGTGGCACCCTGCCTGTCCTGATGATCCCCGCGTCCCCGCGACCCGCCACCCGCGCTCGCCTGTCGCGTCCCCTGGCGCGCGCGCTCGGGCGGCTCGGCGGGATCGCGACGCGACCGGGCGGCCGCTGGCGCTCGACCGCCCTCCGCCATCCGATCGCGGGCAGGATCGCGCTCGCCGGCGTCACCGCGGCTCTCGCCGGGTGCGTGCCGCGCGGCGATGCCGGGCAGCTCGCGCCGACGCTGTCGATCGTCGCGGTCCGCGGCGGCGACGTCGCCGTCCAGAACGGAATCCCGGTGCCGTCGTTCACGTGGCCGTCGCGCTCGGCCCGGTCGCTCGATGGTCCGTGGCGGGTCGAGAAGCAGGTCCTCGACAGCGGCCTCTCGCTGACGCCCCGCGACGTCGCGCTGCCGCGCATCGAGAGCGAGGCGGCCGGACGCCAGGACGCCGACTTCGACGACTCGTCGTGGGAGCGCGTCGACGTCCCCGGCACGCTGAACCCGCCGCCGGATCGCAACGAGACAGGCGGCTGGTACCGACGGGGGTTCCGCATTCCGGCCAGCTGGCGGGGGCAGACGATGACGCTGAAGTTCGGCGCCGCGAACTACCTCGCCGACGTGTGGCTCAACGGCGTCTGGCTGGGGTACCACGAGGGCGGCACGACGCCGTTCGCGTTCGACGCGACGAAGGCGGCTCGACCGGGCGAACGGAACGTCCTCGCCGTCCGCGTCGACAACCCCGCGTGGGGCAGCCGCAACGACATCGTCCCGTGGGGCCTCGCCGACTGGTGGAACTTCGGCGGCATCACGCGGCCGGTGTGGATCGAGGCGACGTCGCCGGTGCAGGCGGTTCGCGCAGACGTCGTCCCGCACCTCGACGGCGCCGACGTGTCGGTCGTCGTTCGCAATGCCGGCGCCGACGCGGCGGATGCGACCCTGACGGTCGAGGTCCTCCCCGCGAGCGTCACCGACGACAACCTCCTGGAGGTCGATCCGCGGCGGCTCATCGCTGCGGGAGCGAGACCGCTGGCCCGGAACGTCCTCGACCCGGAGACCCTCGCGCCGCAGGACGTGGTGCGGCTCGACACGAGCTTCCTGCTCGGCAACGCCGCGCGCTGGTCGCCGCGGGCGCCGTCGCTCTACGTCCTCCGCGTGTCGGTCTCGGTCGGTGGCCGCGTCGTCGATCGCATGCACGAGACGTTCGGCCTTCGCCAGGTCGGGGTCGATTCCGGGACGTCGTCGGTCCTCCTCAACGGCCGCCGGGTATTCCTGCCGGGCGTCGCGCTGCACGACCAGCAGGTCACCGTCGGCTCGGACGGGCGGATCGCCGGCGGGATCCCGACGCCGTCGCAGATCCGGGCGCAGCTCGGCCGGGCCCGGGACGTCGGTGCGCTCCTCGTCCGGACAGGCCACGCGCCGGCGAACCCGGCGCTCCTCGACCTCGCCGATCGCCTCGGCTTCGCGGTCTGGGAGGAGATCCCGCTCTATCACTACACCCCGCAGACGTACGAGGTCGCGATGGGCCGCGGGATCCCGCAACAGATGCTCCGCGAGATGGCGCTGCGCGACATGAACCGGCCATCGGTGCTGTTCCACGGGCTGTCGAACGAGTCGACCGGCGAGGAGCCGCGGACCAGGGCGCTGGCCGAGCTCCACGAGGTCGACCGCGCGATCGACGGCACACGCCTCACCGGCCAGGCGGCGTACGGCTTCGCGCCGGCCGACCCGACGAGCGCGCCGCTCGACGTCGCGGGCTTCACGTTCTACTACGGCGTCTTCTACGGGTCCGACGCCGGCTCCGACACCACGGCCGCCCTCGAGGCGGCACACCGCGCGAACCCGGGCAAGCCCGTGATGGTCCTCGAGTTCGGGCGCTGGTCCGATGGGCATGACGGCCTCGCGGCCCAGCGACAGGTCTTCGAGCAGACCGCGCCGGCGATCCTTGCCCGGCGTGCGACGCTGACCGGCGGCTACGTCGCCGCCAGCACGTGGTGGACCCTCGAGGACTACGCAACGCTCCGCCCGACGCTCGAGGTCGAGCACTTCGGGATGTTCGCGGCGGACGGTGCACCGCGTCCGGTCGCGGCCGCGGCAACGAAGACGTTCGGCTCGCTCACGACGGGCCTCGAGCGCGAGCCACCCGCGCCGGCGGTGCCGGGCGGTCACGCCGTCGACCTGCCGGCGAGCCAATCGGGCATGGCGCTCCTCGGCTACCTCGCGTACGGCCTCGGGGTCGCGCTGGCCGTGCTCGGTGCGGCCTTCGTGGTCCTGGTCCGGCGCGGCGGTCGCGGCCGACGGCACGCCGTTCGCGTCAGGCTCGTCCCGTGAGCCCGAGCGTCACGCGCTTCCGTCCCGGCCGCCGCCTGACCGACCCGGCCGGCGTATCGGCCGACCCGGGTACACGCGCCGTACGGGGACGCCTCGCCGCGGTCTCGGTACGCGCCTCGGTCGGCGCCGGCGCGTGGGTCGGCTTCGCGCTCGGCGCCGTGGTCGGCGTCCTCGCCGGCGCGTTCGCGGTGTGGTTCGCCGGCTCGATCCTCGACTGGCAGCGCGACCTCGCCTTCACGTTCGGCGTGGCGCGGCGGCTGCTGCCGTTCGGCGACCAGGTGGGCCTGCTCCGCGACATGCAGGCGCGCTGGTGGCTCGTCATCCCCGCGTTCGGTCTCGGGTTCGGTGCGCTGGGTGCCGTCGTCGGCGCGCTCCTCGGCGGGATCCTCGCTGCCGCGTACAACCGGTCGCCGCGGCACGCGCTCGTCGCCGTCGAGCTCCCCGCGCTCGTCGCGCCGACCGGCGCGCGCGAGGCCTCGACGGTCGATCTCGGGGCGCCCGATGCGCCCGAATCGACCACGGTCGACGTCCCGGCGCCGGTGCCTTCGTCGACCACGCGCCGGCCGAGGTCGAGGCCCGGATCCCCGAGCGCGTTCCCGTTCCGGACCCCGCGGCCGGCCACCGACCCCGTGCTACACTCCCGGCTCCACGGCGGAGACCGAGAGGAGTAACGCCTCGTCGGCCCCCGGAGCGAGCGCGGGACGGTGCGAGCCGCGCGGGGACCGAGGCGCGAAGGTCGCTCGCGAGCCGCGGCGGACGGCGCCCGATACCGCGCCGCGAGGGCGACCCGACACGGCGGACCGCGATGGCGGCCCCGCCCGGAGCGCCGAACCAGCAGTGGCACCACGACCCGTTCGTCCGCTGGACGAGCGGGGTTTTCGTTTTTCGGAGGCGCGATGAGCAGGACCGCGGCGCAGCGAGGCCCGGCGAAGGAGCTGCCGAAGTCGTACCGGCCGGCCGACTTCGAGTCGGCGGTCTACGAGCGCTGGGTCGCCGCCGACGTCTTCGCCCCCGATGGGGCGGGGTCGCGGGCCGATCCGGGCAAGCCGCCGTTCGTCATCATCCAGCCGCCACCGAACATCACCGGGTCGCTCCATCTGGGGCACGCTCAGCGCACCGCGGTCGAGGACCTGATGATCCGGCACGCCCGGATGCTCGGCCGGCCGGCGCTGTTCCTGCCCGGCCTCGACCATGCCTCGATCGCCGCCCAGTTCGTCCTCGACGGGATCCTGGCCAAGGAGGGCGAGAGCCGCGCCAGCCTGGGTCGCGAGCGGTACCTCGAGCGGATGCGGGCGTTCGTCGAGGCGACGCGACCGGTGATGCTCGGCCAGCAGCGACGGGTCGGTGCCTCGGCCGACTGGGGACGGTTGCGCTACACGATGGACGAGGGCTCGGCGAAGGCGGTTCGGACGGCCTTCACCCGGCTCTACCGGAAGGACCTCGCGTACCGGACCGAGGCGCTCGTCAACTGGTGCCCGGGCTGCCGGACGAGCGTCAGCGACCTCGAGGTCATCCCGACCCCGGAGACGGGGACGCTCTGGACCGTTGGCTACCACTTGATCGACGCGTCGACGGGAGAGCCGAGCGCGACCGAGACCATCCAGGTCGCGACGACCCGGCCCGAGACGATCCTCGGCGACACCGGCGTCGCGGTCCATCCCGACGACCGTCGATACGCGTCGCTCGTCGGCCGGACCGTGCGCATCCCGTTCGTCGAGCGCGACGTGCCGATCGTCGCGGACGAGTCGGTCGATCCGGCCTTTGGGACCGGGGCCGTGAAGGTGACGCCGGCTCACGACGCGACCGACTACGAGACCGGCCGCCGGCACGGCCTGCCCGGCGTCACGGTTCTCGACGACGAGGCGCGCGTGGCGGGAACCGGCACGCCGTACGACGGCCTTGACCGCTACGAGGCCCGCCAGCGGATCGTCGCCGACCTCGAAGCGCGCGGCGATCTCGTCGCCACGAAGCCGCACGAGATGCTCATCGGGCGCTGCCAGCGATCGAACGACGTCGTCGAGCCGCGACTCAAGACGCAGTGGTTCGTCCGGACCGGCCCGCTCGCGGCCGCCGCGCTCGACGCGACGCGCACACGCCGCACGACGATCCTGCCGGAGCGCTTCGAGAAGACCTGGGAGCACTGGCTGACGAACATCCGCGACTGGAACGTGTCGCGGCAGCTGTGGTGGGGTCACCGGATCCCGGCCTGGTACTGCCCGGACGGGCACGTGACCGTCAGCGATGAGAAGTCCGGGCCTGCTGCGTGCGCGACCTGCGGCCGGCGGGCGAGCGAGCTCACCCAGGACCCGGACATCTTCGACACGTGGTTCAGCTCGGGGCTGTGGCCGTTCTCGACGCTTGGCTGGCCCGACGACACCGCCGACTACCGGCGGTACTACCCGACGACCGTCATGGAGACGGCCTACGACATCATCTTCTTCTGGGTCGCCCGGATGATGATGCTCGGCATCGAGCTGACCGGGACCGAGCCGTTCGAAACCGTGTACCTCTCCGGCCTCATCCGCGACCCGATCGGCCAGAAGATGTCGAAGACGAAGGGCAACGTCGTCGACCCGCTCGGGGTCATCGACGAGTCCGGCGCGGACGCCCTCCGCTTCGCCCTCATTCACGGCGCCACGCCCGGCATCGACCAGCGGTTCGGCCCGGCGAAGCTCGAGAACGCCCGCAACTTCGCCAACAAGCTCTGGAACGCCGCACGGTTCGTCGCCGGCGCGCGGCCGGCGACGATCGCCGCCGATGCTCCACGGCGGGCGCCCGATCCGGCCCGTCTCGGTCCGGGGGAGCGATGGATCCTGTCGCGCGCCGCCGCGACGGTCGAGGCGGTCGATGCGGCGCTCGCGAACTTCACCTTCGGCGAGGTGACGCGGATCCTGTACGACGCGATCTGGAGCGAGTACTGCGACTGGGGCATCGAGCTCGCGAAGGTCGGGCTGTCCGACGAGACTCGCCCCGACGCCGAGCGCGCGGCGACCTGGTGGACGCTCGTGGACGTGCTGTCCACG
>DATBKB010000079.1:0-12325 GCA_036556145.1 Candidatus Limnocylindrales bacterium
GAGCTCCGCGCGTCGGGCTCGTCCTGGGCGAAGCGCCTCCTGACCGGCCACGGCGGCCGCGAGGTCTGGCGCCTCGAGTTCCGCCCGGCGCCTCGAGTTCCGCCCGGCGCCTCGAGTTCCGCCCACGGTCGGCCGATGACGCGTCACGCGCGTGCTACGGACACTCCGGACGCCACCTGACCCCCCCAGCGCTCACGACGACGCATGGAGCGCGCGACATCGATCGGCCGGCGGGTCGACCAGGCGCACATCGTTCGGGATGTGCGCGTGATGCGCGAGAATGACCGGTCGTCCTGGCGGCCAGGTCGCTAGTGCGCACCACGCGCGCAACCGCGCTCCGATGGCGCATGACACGCGCCGATCGATCGCGGCGGTAGGATCGGGCCGTGGCCGACCGGATCCCGATCATCCTCGACGTCGACACCGGCATCGACGACGCGATGGCGCTCCTGTACGCCGCTGCCTCGCCCGAGGCGGAGATCGTGGCGGCGACGGCGGTCGCCGGCAACACCGATGCGCGGCAGGCCGCGATCAACACGCAGGCCGTTCTCGAGCTCGCTGGCCGCTCCGACGTCGAGGTGGCGATCGGCCGTGAGACGCCGCTCGTGCGAACGCTCGAGACGACGCCCGAGACGCACGGGCCGCGCGGGCTCGGCTACGCCGACCTCCCGCCACCGAGCCGGCCGCTGAGCGAGCGGCACGCGAGTGACCTCCTCATCGCGGAGGCTCGACACCGGCCCGGCGAGATCACGTTGGTCACGCTCGGTCCGCTCACCAACCTCGCCGTCGCGCTCGTCCGCGAGCCCGAGCTGCCGCGGCTGCTCAAGGCGTGGGTCCTCATGGGCGGCTCCTACCGCTCCCCCGGCAACACAGCGCCGACGACCGAGTGGAACATCCACGTCGATCCGGACGCCGCGAAGGTCGCGTTCTCGGCCTGGGCCGAGGGTGCCGCGAGCCGAGGCGTCGCCAGGCCGCTCGCTTTGGGCCTCGACGTCACCGAGCGGGCGAAGATCACGCCGGATCGCGTCGTCACGCTCGCGAGGGTGGCCGGGTCGCAGCCGGACGACTCGATCGCCCTTGCCCGCGGCGAAGACCCGATGCTCGCGACCCGCAGCGTCGCCAGCAATCCGGTGGTCCGGTTCATCGCCGATGCGCTGCGCTTCTACATGGAGTTCCACGGCCGCTTCGACGGCTTCTACGGCGCCTTCATCCACGATCCCCTGGCGGTCGCCGCGGCGCTCGACCGGAGCCTCGTCCGGACCGAGGCCCTGGCCGTCGACGTCGAGCTCGGCGGCACGCTGACGACCGGGGAGACCGTCACCGACTGGCGGCGCCGCTGGGGCCGGCCGCCGAACCTCGACGTGGCGGTCGAGGCGGACGCGGAACGCTTCCTCGACCGGTTCGTGGAGCGCGTGGGGGGACTGGCGGCGAGCCGCTCGAACGTGGCAATCTGACGCCGGGAGTGGAGCGCCGCGCCCACCGGCGAGAACCCCTGCCCGCGGCGGCGCGCTGAGGCCCAATGGAGGGAACGTCGATGTCGGCCACGTGGACCCGCGCGCTCGTCGGGATCGTCGCGTTCGTCGTCGTGCTCGTCGTCGGGATCAACCTCGCCGGCAACATCGACCTGACGCCCGATCCGAACACGGGCGTCCCGGTCGGCTTCAATTCCGTGGTGACGATCCTGGCCGTGGGCCTGATCGTGGCCCTGGCCGCGTATCTGGTGACGGAGTACGCCCAGACTCGGCGGTTCGACTCGATCACGTCGCAGTTCGACACGCGGACGATCGTCCTGATTCCCATCGCGATCGCGATCAACATCATCCTCGGCCAGACGGTCGCCGCGGCCCTGAAGATCCCGGTCTACCTCGACTCGATCGGGACGATCCTCGTCGGCGTCCTGGCCGGTCCGATCGCGGGTGCCGTCACCGGCGGCCTCACCAACCTCATCTGGACCTACGTGCTGCCGGCGCCGTTCCAGTCGCCGTACGCCGCGCCGTTCTTCATCGTCGCCGTGGAGATCGGCCTGCTGGCCGGCATCTTCGGCCGGCTCGGCTTCTTCCGAAGCCGCCCGGACACGCCACCGGCGCGCCTCGCCGTCGGCGCCCTCATCGTCGCCGCCGTCGTCGCGATCATCGGGTTCTACGGGTTCCTGCCGTTCTACACGAACGCCGATACGAACGTCCTCGAGCTGCTGTTCTTCGCCCCGCTGGCGGAAGGGGCCACGGCGCCGGACCCGATCTTCGTGCTCCTCGGCTGGTTCGTGGCGCTGCTCCTGATCGGCGCCGTGGTCGGCCTGATCCTCCTGCTCGCCATCCGGCGCGACCTCGGCGCCGCCTATGTCTTCGTCGCGGGGCTGTTCTGTGGAATCGTGTCGGCGATCATCTCGGCCCCGATCTCCGCAATCGTGTTCAGCGGCGTGACGGGCTCGGGCACCGACTTGCTCGTGGCGGCGTTCCAGAAGGCCGGAGACGACCTCGGCACCGCAGTGCTCAAGCAAGGCCTGCTCTCCGACCCCATCGACAAGACCGTGACGTACTTCGTCGTCTTCGCGCTCCTCGGGGCGCTGAGCCGCCGCTTCGTCGCCCGGTTCCCGCAGGGTGAGGCTGCCGTCGGGCTGGCCGAAGCCTAGGAGCCCGCGATCGGCCTGTCCGACGGTGGCGGCGAGCAGCTCACCTTCGCCGCCGCCAATCAGCTACCGGCCGACGAGGTCGCGTTCCTCGCGAGCCTCGCGCCGCCGGCCCCGTCGCCGTACCACCGTCTCAATCCGCTGACCAAGGCCGTCGCGGCGACGACGGGGTCGCTGGGCGCGCTGCTCGTCGGCGGGTATCTCGGGCCGCTCGTGATCCTGGCCGTCGTGATGGCCACCGCGTCGGCCGCACGGGTCGCCGGCCGACTGGCCCGGATCTCGCTCGTCGTGACGCTCCCGATCGCGATCTCGGCGGTCCTCGTGAGCGTGTTCACGAGGGCCGGCGCGCACGTCGTGTTCACGATCGGCCCATTCGATGCGACCGCCGAGGGCATCGACTTCGCCGGCCAGACTCTCGTCCGGCTGCTCGCGATCTCGACGTCCATCGCTCTCTTCGGGCTCACGACCGATCCGCGCAGCTTCGTCCTCGACCTCGAACGGCGGCGGCTCTCGCCGCGCTTCGCCTTCGTCGCCCTCGCGACCCTCGAGGCCGTGCCGGCGATGGTCGAGCGGGCGACGATCATCGCCGCCGCCCAGCGGGCGCGCGGCCTCGACAGCGAGGGCAGCGTCCGGGCCCGGCTGCGTGGGGTGCTGCCGCTCGTCGGTCCCGTCGTGCTCTCCTCGCTGACCGAGGTCGAGGAGCGGAGCCTCGCGCTCGAGGTCCGCGCCTTCGGCAAGCCGGGCCGGCGCGAGCTGCTCTGGCGGATCCCCGACTCGGGCCCGCAACTCGCCGTACGCGCGGTGCTGCTGCTCGCACTCGTCGCGGCGGTCGTGGCCCGGCTGACGGGCACGTTCCCGCAGCTGCCCTGACCTCCAGATGCTCGAGCTGAGCGGCGTCTCGTACCGCTACGCGGGCTACTCCAGGGAGGTCCTGCACGAGATCGATCTGCGCCTCGACGACGGCGAGATCGTCGGGCTCGTCGGACCGAACGAGAGCGGCAAGTCGACGCTGTGCCTCGTCGCCTCGGGCCTCGCGCCGGCCTCGATCGGCGGCTCACTGCGGGGGACCGTCACGCTCGACGGCGAGCCGACGAAGGATCTCCCGACGTTCCGCCTCGCCGAGCGCGTCGTCATCGGCTTCCAGAACCCCAACACCCAGCGCTCGGGTGTCGCCGCCACGGTCTTCGAGGAGATCGCGCTGGGGCCGATGAACCTCGGCTTGCCCGTCGCCGAGACCGTCGCTCGAACGCGTGAGGCCATCGCCAGGCTGAAGCTCGAATCGATCGTGCGACGGGACCCGCAGCGGCTGTCGGGCGGACAGTCGCAGCTGGTCGGGATCGCGTCGCTCCTCGCGATGCGGCCGCGCCACGTGATCCTCGACGAGCCGACGGCCCAGCTCGACCCGGCCGGCACACGGCTCGTCGGCGAGGCGCTCCGATCGCTCGCGGCGGCGGGAACGTCCCTCCTCGTCGCCGAGCACAAGACGGATCTGCTCGACGGGCTCTGCACGCGCATCGTCGCGATCGACGGCGGTCGGATCGTCCGCGACGGTCCGACGACCGACGTCTTCGATGACCCGGCGCTCCACGAGCTGGGGGTCGAGCCGCCGGCGCGGGTTCGACTGGCACGGGCACTGCGCGAGGGCGGCCACGACGCGGCGGTCCTGGCCGGCGCCCTTGGGACGGGGTGGTCATGACGATCACCGCCGCGTCGACGACCGCCGTCGTCCGCACCGAGGCCCTCGTCCACGTCTACGCCGGCGATACCCGCGCGCTCGACGGCGTCGACCTCGCGATCGCTCCCGGCGAGCGCGTCGCGATCGTGGGCCAGAACGGTTCCGGCAAGACGACGCTCGTCCGCCACTTCAACGGCCTGCTCCGCCCCACCGAGGGCCGCGTCCTCGTCGACGGCGTCGACGCGATCGGGCGGCGCGTCGCGCATCTCGCCCGGACGGTCGGCCTGGCGTTCCAGGACCCGGATCGTCAGATCTTCGCCGGCAAGGTCCGCTCGGAGGTCGCCTTCGGGCCGCGCAACCTGGGCCTCACGGGGACCGCGCTCGATGGCGCAGTCCACGACGCGCTCGTGGCCACGGGACTCGACCGCGACGCCGACACGAACCCGTACGACCTGGGGTATTCGAGGCGAAAGCTGCTCGCCCTCGCCTCGGTCCTGGCGATGGGGACGCCGGTCGTCGTCCTCGACGAGCCCACGACCGGCCAGGACGCCCGCGGCGTCGACCGCGTCCGGCGCATCGTCGCCGACCTTGCCGCCGCCGGCCGGACCGTCATCGCGATCAGCCACGACATGCCCTTCGTGGCCGAGACGTTCGACCGCATCGTCGTCATGCGGGCCGGCAAGATCATCCTCGACGGCTCGCCAGGCGACGTCTTCGCCGAGGGTCAGTGGCCGGCGCTCGCGTCGACGTGGCTCGAACCGCCGCTTCCGGCCCGCCTGGGTGCGAGGCTCGGACGGGGCTCGACGCCGACCGACGCCGCGCTGGTGTCGGCCCTCGGCGACCCGCCGACGCGGCCTTAGCGCTCCCGGTTGAACCAGACGCCGCCCGGGCCCGACCAGCTGAACCCTTCCCCCCAGATCGCAATCGTCTTGCCCCGGTTGGTGATCGCCATCTCGCCGTAGTCGCCGTAGACCTCGAGGAACCCATCGGGCGTCTTGTAGTCTGCGCCGCTACCGGCGTCGGACAGCTTCACCGCCGCCGACCAGGTCCCGCCACCGTCCGTCGAGCGGCGATACCAGACGTTCCAGCGGTCGTCGTTGCCACCGTTCGTCTCCATCCACCACGCCCGGACGTCGCCGTTGCCGCGCGATTCCGCCGCGGGTGACGTGGCGTTCTCGCCGGGCTTCGAGAGGACGACCGGGGCGCTCCATGTCCGGCCTCGGTTGGTCGAGCTGCGGGCTTCGATCCGCTGCGGCCCGCCCGCGCTCAATGCGCGGTCGTAGAGGAGCACCACCCGTCCCGTCGCATCGACCGTGAGGGCGTGGTGTGCGAGATAGAAGTCCGCGCTGCAGCCCTCGGCGTCGCAGGCAGGCCCGACGTCGCCCGATGCCACGAGCCGGTCAGTCCAGGTCGCGCCGCGGTCCCGCGAGACGAACACGTGTTCCTCGACCGGGCCGGTCGGAGTGTCCTGCGGACCCGAGTAGCGCAGGCTCGATTGCCCGATGTAGACCGTGCCGTCCGCCGCCACATCCGCGTCGAAGGCGTAGTAGTAGCGCTTGCTCTGGACGAGCTTCGTCTGTGTCCAGGTCGCGCCGAAGTCGTGCGATTGGGCGAGCCACGGGTCGCCGCCCGTCGGCCCGTTGAACGAAACGTAGACGTCGCGACCGTCGTCGCTCATGGCGATCACCGGCTTGTCGGTCCACGCGACGTTGCCGTACGTCTTGACTGGCGTCGACCACGAGGCGCCGTGGTCCCTCGACGCCGTGAAGAGGACGTTGAACCCCTTCATGTACAGGGCGTAGACGTGGCCGGTGGCGGGAACGACCTCGATGATGGGATCGAACTGGCCCTTCCCGTTGCAGGCGCAGAGCGGCGCGCCCTCGGACCAAGTGGCTCCGCCGTCGGAGCTGATCTCGATGGCGATGAACGGATCCGGGCAGTTGCCGGGACAAGGCTTCTCGCCATACCGCGTGACGATGGCGTAGACCCACGGCCGATTCGGGTCGGCGGCGATCGCCGGCTCCCAATCGTTCGAATCGGTATCGAAGGGCTGTTCGCCGGTCCACCCCGCAGGGCCGCCGGCGGTGTTCGCGCGTCGTTGTCCGACCCGGCCTTCCCGCCTGGCGGCCTCCATCGCCTCGAGTCGCTTCTCGACGGTCTCGGCCTGCTCCTCGGCCTCTTCGTTGAGCTCCTCCGTGCCGGGACCGCCTCGGCCGGTCGTGGGGTCGTCGCCTCGCCGCGCCGACGTCGCCTGCCCGACGGCAACGATGGCGACGACGAAGGCGATCATCGCGATGAGCGTGAGCGCCGTCGAGCTCAGCCGTGGTCGAACGCGAGCCATCTCCCCCATCCTCCCTGCGTGCCCGGGCCGCCAGGCACGGGACGCTAGGCGCGCGACGCCGTTCGCGTCAAGGGGGCGGTGCGAGGACCGGCCGGATCCGTCCGGCCGCGCGTCAGCCGCGGCGGCCGCGCACGACGAGCAGGAGGAACGACGTCTCGACGACGTCGACGCCGGCGATGACGAGCGCGATGACGAACGGCAGCGGATGGCCGAGGGCCCAGCCGGCACCCGCGGCGACCGCGGCGACCCCGAGAAACGCCAGCCGGATCGCCCGCACCATCACCGGCCACTCCCCCGGTGCGCCGTCGCGCTGCTCCGCAATCCGGCGCAACGCCGCGCCGAACAGGACGAGCGCGACCGCCACGGACGCGCCAACGAGTGCCGCGCGAAGGAGCGGCGGCGGGCCGGCGAGCGCATCGAGGAGGCCGGACGTCCACCCGAGCGCCGTGCCGGCGACGAGCGCGAGGGCGCCGAGGAGCAGCGGCGCGGCTGCGCGGCCCGCGGCGCTCACGGCACGGGCTCCAGGGGGACCCGGGCGATCACCCAGAGGAAGCGCGCGTCGTGGCGGTCCTCCGGCTCGGCACGAACGCGGGCGTCCTCGATGACGAGCCCGGCTTCTTCGACCAGGCGGCGATTACGTCGTGCGCCGAAGTGGCTGAAGAACATCGGCACGCCCAGCCAGTCCTCCACCCCGTCCGGGGACGGCTCCGCCCCCATCGAGGCGAGGAAGAGTCCTCCCGGCCGGAGCCAGGACCGAATGCGATTGAGAAGCGCCGGCTGCTCGTCGCGCGGCACGTGGGTCAGCGAGTAGAACGCGACGACCGCGTCGAAGGAGCCGGCCGGGAAGTCGAGTGTCGTCATGTCCGCGTGAATGAACGTCGCCGCGGGCACGTTCCGGCGGGCCAGGGCGACCTGGGTCGCGGAGATATCGACGCCGGTGACGCGCCGACCCTCGGCGAGCGCCGCCGTCATCGGGATCCCGGCGCCGCAGCCGAGCTCGAGCACGTCGCTGCCGGTCGGGATGAGGTCCAGGGCCCGCCGGAGGTAGTCGAGACGAACCGCCGACGGCCGCAAGCCGCTCCACTCGAGATAGCGGGGCGCGACGACGTCATAGCCGGCGGCGACGATCCGCTTCGGATCGTCCGCCGGAGCCGCGGTCACGTCGTGACCTGGAGCTCGACCTCGAAGACCTCCCCGTCGAGGATCCGCCAGGCCCGAACGCTGGGCATCGCGGCGGCGGC
This sequence comes from Candidatus Limnocylindrales bacterium, assembly GCA_036556145.1. Lineage (GTDB taxonomy): Bacteria > Chloroflexota > Limnocylindria > Limnocylindrales > CSP1-4 > JACDAV01. The sequence continues at coordinate 7,884 of DATBKB010000079.1, forward strand.
ATCCTCGCCCTCGACGGCCAGCGAGACGAGGATGTACAGCGCGTCCGGGTAGAGGGCCTGGGCGATGTCGGTCGCCGACGGCCGGGCCGGCGTGTGGGTGTGCGAGTGGACGATCGCCCAGAAAACCTCGCCGGCGTCATCGGTCTCGATCGTGAGCCGCAGCAGGTCGTCGGGGTGGAGCTCGTAGATGTAGCGGGACGCCGCCTTGTTGCGTGCCGGCTCGAAGCGGAGCGGGACGCCGCCCTCGGCCGCCGGCCGATCGCCGACAACGATCCCGCACGACTCGTTAGGGACCTCCGCGCGGGCGTGGTCGATCAGCTGCTGGACCATCGCCGCGGGGATGATCGTCGAGGCCGGGCCGGGGTGCGAGCGGGTCGCGGCGCCGGCCGCGGGGGTGCGTCCGCCCGGGTCGGTCACCGTCCGGACCTCACCACCAGTTGACCCCGCCCTCGAGATCCGCCTCCATCTCGTCGAGATTGCGCGAATACGTGCCGGCGGACAAGTACTTCCAGCCGCCGTCCGGCAGGAGCGCGACGATCGAGCCGCGGGTCATCGTTCGCGCCTCGCGCGCCGCCGCGACAAGGACCGCGCCGGACGATGGGCCCGCGAAGATCCCCTCGCGGAACACGAGGTCGCGCAGCGCCGCGACCGCGTCGCGATTCGAGACGAGGTACTTCGCGTCGAGGAGGGTCGGGTCGAGGATCTCCGGGACGAAGCCCTCGTCGAGCGATCGCAGGCCCTGGACCGCCTCACCGGGGAGTGGCTCGGCCGCGACGATCCGGACGCCGGGCTTCGCCTCGCGGAAGTAGCGCGCCACGCCCATGAGCGTCCCGGAGGTTCCGAGCCCGGCGACGAACACGTCGACCTCCGGGCAGTCGGCGAGGATCTCCGGGCCGGTGGTCTCGTAGTGGGCGCGGATGTTGGCCGGGTTGCCGTACTGGTACGGCATGACGAACCGCGCGTCCTTCGCCACGAGATGCTTCGCCAGCGCGATCGCGCCGTTCGAGCCGAGCGCGCCCGGCGAGTCGATGACCTCCGCTCCGAAGAGCGCCGCCATCTGGCGCCGCTCGTTCGTCACGTTGTCGGGCATGACGAGCGCGACGCGATAGCCCTTCCGCCGGCCGATCATCGCGAGCGCGATCCCGGTGTTGCCCGACGTCGGCTCGAGGATGATCGAGTCCGGCTTCAGCAACCCGCGGCTCTCGAGGTCCTCGACGAGGTACTTCGCGACGCGGTCCTTGACCGAGCCCGTCGGGTTGACCATCTCGAGCTTGCCGAAGATCCGGACGGCCGGGTTCGGCGACATCCGCGGGATCTCGACGATCGGCGTGTGGCCGATCGCCTCGAGGATGTCCTCGTAGCGACCCCCGTGCGGCGCCAGGGCGTCGTGCGCGCGCGCGTGCGGATCGTCGCGATCGTGGTCGTCATGGTCGTGGTCGGGCGACGCGAACCGGTGCGGCACGATCTTCGGCAGCGCCATCGTCACCCGCCCGCGGCGGACCCGCCCGCCATCGCCGGCAGCAACCGAACCTCGTCGCGCGCCGCAACCGGCGTCTCGAGCCCCTGCAGGTAGCGCACGTCCTGGCCGTTGACGTAGACGTTGACGAAACGGTTGAGCTCGCCGTTCGGCGTGAGGAGCTGCGACTTCAGGCTCGGGAACCGCCCGACGAGGGCGTCCACGAGCTCCGCGACCGTCGCCCCGTCGAGGTCGAGCTGCTTCTCTCCGCCGACCTGCGGCCGCAGGACCGTCGGGATCTTCACGACGCTCATGACCGCGCGCCCAGGACGAACGGCTCGTCGGCCCCGACCGAGGCGACGGCCAGCGGGCGGCCGGCCTTGCGGGCGGCGACGGCCTGCTCCGAGCAGACCGGGCACTCGGGATCGCGCTTGAGCCGCAGCTCGGTGAACGAGCCGTCGAGCGCGTCGAACAGCAGCAGCCGGCCGGCGAGCGTATCGCCGATACCCAGCCGCAGCTTCAGGACCTCGTTGGCCTGGAGCAGGCCCATGATCCCGGGCACGACGCCGAGGACGCCGGCGACCGAGCAGCCGGGAGCGAGCTCCGGCGGCGGCGGCGTCGGGTAGAGGCAGCGATAGCACGGGCCCTCGTAGGGCACGAAGGTCGTCAGCTGGCCCTCGAACCGGAAGACGCTCGCGTGAACGACCGGGATGCTCGCCGCGACGGCGGCGTCGTTGAGCGTGTATCGGGTCTCGAACGTGTCGGTGCCGTCGAGAATGACGTCGTACCCGGCGATGATCCGATCGACGTTGTCGGCGACGAGCATCTCCTCGTGGGCGACGACCTTCACGTCCGGGTTGAGCGCCGTGATCGTCCGGCGAGCCGACTCGGTCTTCTTCTCGCCGACCCGGTCGGTCGTGTGGAGGATCTGGCGCTGGAGGTTCGACGCGTCGACGACGTCGAAGTCGACGATCCCGATCGTCCCGACGCCCGCCGCCGCGAGGTAGAGCGCGGCCGGGCTGCCGAGGCCGCCGGCCCCGATGAGCAGGACCTTCGAGTCGAGCAGCCTCGCCTGGCCGTCGATGCCGACCTCGGGGATGAGCAGGTGCCGGCTGTAGCGCTGCTTCTGCTCCGGCGAGAGCGTCGCCGGCGTCTTCCAGGTCAGGCCCTCCGACTTCCACTTCTGGAAGCCGCCGCTCATCGACGCGACGTTCGTGTAGCCCATGTCGCGGAGCGTCTGGGCGGCGAACAGCGAGCGGACGCCGCCGGCGCAGTACGTGACGATGCGGGCGTCGCGGTCGGGCACGGCCGCCTCGATCTGCTGCTCGATGTAGCTCTTCGAGATGTGGACTGCGCCGGGGACGTGGCCCTGTTCCCACTCGCTCGCCTCGCGGACGTCGACGAGCGTCGCCGTGCCGCCGGCGCGGAGGGCGTCGGCCTCGGACGGGGTGACTTCGGGGATCTCTGTGCGGGCCTCCTTGAGGAGGTCCGCGTAGGACTTCGGCATGGGTGGACTCCGGTGTGTGGCGGGCGAGGGCGGGGCGTGGACGGGTGCGCCGGCTCGGATCAGGCCGGCGAACTACACGCGCAGTGCCGCCACGCCCTCATGCGTCGGCCTCGGCGGGGACGCCGGGGGTCGAGCTCTCGCCGAGATCCTCGATCGCGTGCTGGAGCGTGTCGAGCGACAGGACCGCGCACTTGAGCCGGGCCGGGCTGATCTCGATCCCGAGCAGGTCGAGGACGTCGTCGTTGCCCAGCGCCGCCACCTTGTCGAGCGGCTTGCCCTTGATCTCGTCGGTGAGGAGCGAGGCGCTGGCCTGGCTGATCGCGCAGCCGCGGCCGGTGAACCCGACCCGCTCCACGACCCCGTTCCGGACGCCGAGCATCATCGTGATGCGGTCCCCGCAGAGCGGGTTGGCGCCCTCGTACGACGCGCTCGGATCCTCGATGACCCCGAAGTTGTGGGGCCGCCGGTAGTGCTCGAGGATGTAGTCGCGGTAGAGGTCGTCCATCCGGTTCCAGTCTAGGCGGCGAAGAGCAGCAGGCCGATCAGCAGGACGGCGATGCCGCCGCCGACGAGGAAGTCGAGGCAGCTGCCCTGGTCCACGGCTCCTCCCAATCCCGAGTGATTTCGTCGGGATTGATGCTAGGGCGCCTCGCCGAGCGCGTCAATCGGGCCTTCCTACCCGGCGAAGACCCGCTGGACCTCCTTGAGGCCCGCGATGAGCGCGTCGATGTCCGCCCTCGTCGTGTAGACGTTGAAGCTGGCCCGGGCCGTGGCCGGCAGGTCGAGGCGCTCGTGAAGCGGCATCGTGCAGTGGTGGCCGGCCCGGACGGCGACACCGAAGCGGTCGAGCACCTGGGCCACGTCGTGGGGATGGACACCCGGCACGTTGAACGGGATGACCCCGCTCCGGATGCCCGCGTCCATCGGCCCGTAGAGCTGGATCGACGGCAGCTCGCGCTGGAGCGCGACGAGGGCGTACGTGAGGAGCTCCATTTCGTGCTCCCGAACGCGGCCCATCCCGAGGTCCATCAGGTACTCCGCGGCCGCGCCCAGGCCGATCGCCGCGGCGATGTCCGGCGTGCCCGCCTCGAACTTCCACGGCACCTCGTTCCACTCCGACCGCCGGAGGTGGACCTCGCGGATCATCTCGCCGCCGGCCATGAACGGCGGCATCGCCTCGAGGAGCTCGCGCCGGGCCCACAACGCCCCCGATCCGGTCGGGGCCAGCATCTTGTGGCCGCTGAACACGTAGAAGTCCGCGCCGAGGGCCTGGACGTCGACCGGCACGTGGGGCACGGCCTGGGCCCCGTCGACGAGCACGAGCGCCCCCGCGGCGTGCGCCATCTCGGTCATCTCGCGGACCGCGTTGATGGTCCCGAGCGTGTTCGACACGTGGGTGAAGGCGACGAGCTTCGGCCTGAGCCGGAGCAGGACCTCGAGCACATCGAGACGGAGCTCGCCGTCGTCGGTGATCGGGAT